>NZ_JANIID010000033.1:0-101054 GCF_024519335.1 Streptomyces telluris | reverse complement strand
CCTGGAGGGGCGGGGGTACGGGGGCGGGCGCGGGCGCGGGGGTTGGCAGGGGCGCGGGCCCGGGCACGGGCGGCGCAAAGTGCTCCGCCACCGGCGCGGGTGCGGGCACGGGCACGGGTGCGGGCGCAGGCGCCACATGGGCCGGCTGAGGCACCACGGGGGCCGGTTCCGGCGCCGGAGTCGGCGCCGGAACCGGCGCAGGCGGCGGCGTCGGGTGCGGCCCCGGCATCGGCGTCACCGCCCCGTCGTGGTCGACGATCAGCGGCCAGACGGAGCCGTCGGGCTCCTTGGCATTGATCCGTATGGGGTGGCCGCGGAGGGCCGCGCGCACCCGTATCTCGGCAAGCGCCGAGGTCCGCGCGTCCGCGCCCGGCAGGTCGTCGACCGGCTCCCCGTCGATCGACGCTCCGCCCGTTGCGTTGATGACGATCGTGTAGACAGGCGTCAGAGGGACCGAGTCGAGGTCCGTCACAACAGGCATGGTCATTCCTTACGTACCGCCGCCGCCAGAAGGCCAAGGGGCCGCGGCACGCAGGGTGCCGCGGTCCCCCGGGTAATGATGACCCGGATCACCCACCGTTGGGGTAGTAGGGGGGTGACCAGCCCAGATACTTGGCGTTCCATTTGGTTTCGATATCGGTGGCGGGGACGATCGCTATCTCACCGATGGGCCCGATGTCGTTGGACGCGATCTTTCCATCGCCCACGTAGATGGCGACGTGTCCGGCCCGGTGCCCGGTGTCCCAGAACATGAGGGCGCCGACCGGCGGATTGCGGTCGCCGTCGTGCCGCATGTCCTTCGGCATCACATCCGTGTAGTGGTCGATGGCGTAGTTCGTGCCGGAGTAGTTCCATCCATAGGCGATGGATGTGAAGGCAAGGCACTTCTGGTACCAGTTCGCGCGGTGGCTGTCGGCCTCGGCCTTCGCCCACTTGATCGCGTCGGCGGTGGAGCGCGGGTTCCTCACCTTGTCGGGCCAGTTCGCGTTGCCGTCGTGGAACGGCTCGCCCGGCTTGCCCGGCTTGCCGGACGTGTTGCAGTCACCCGTGGGCTCGTCGGGGTCCTTGCCGTTCCCGCTGCTTCCCGAAGTGCCGCCGGACGTGCTCGGCGCCGGCCGATTGGGATGGTTCTCGCCGGACCGCTCCGTGTCGATTCCGGCTTCCTTGGCAATGCTGCGGGCCTGCGTCTCCTTCGGCCCGTAGGCGTTGGGGAAGCCGGACCGCTGTACCTTCTGGGCGGCGTCGTTGAGCGACAGGTTCTCCCAGGGGACGTCCTCCAGGCCCGGCGGGTCGCCGCTGTCACCGCCGAAGAAAAACATCTTGGCCGCGTACTTGGGGTCCATGATCTGTTCTTTGGTGCCCCAGCCCGCCACCGGGCGCTGCTGGAACAGACCGACCGAGTCCCGGTCGCCGTAGTTGATGTTGTCGAGCTGCGACTCGGCGAGAGCGGTCATCAGCGCGATGAGCGTGGCTCGTCCGGGCAGCTTTCCCTCCTTCGCGACCTCATCGATGATCTTGGCGTTGGTGACCTGCCGGGCCCGCAGCTCCTTGCTCGCACCGCCGTTGTCACTGCCCTGCTGCCCGTTGCCGTGCTCCCCGTCGTCGGCGGGCTGTCCCGGTTCACCGCAGCCCGCGGCGGAGGCGGAGCTGACCCCGCCTATGCCCGACAGCGCGCCGAAGATGATGAGGAAGACCATGAAGACGGCCGCGACGGGGAGCCCGAACTTGAGCACCACGGCACGCCGGGCTCCCCCCGCCGCCAGGGCGAGGGCCTGACGTCCGTCCACTGACTCAGACCCCCAGGATCCGGCCCACGCGCCACTCGTTGCCGTCGCGCATGACCTCGGTGAGGAGGACCTTGGTTTCGTTGTACTTGCGGTAACCGGCGACCGTGGTCTCCACCGTGACCTTGCGCCAGACGCGCAGGGGCGTGTCCATCTGGCTGCGCACCCGGTCGTCGTCGGCGGGGCCGACCGTGACCTTGCCCACCGTGGAAACACCGCCGTTGGAGACCATCTCGTTCCACGCCGGATCGTCGAACTTCTTGAGGTTCTCGCGCAGGGCGGAGGTCATCCACGGCGCTGCGCGGTCCACCGCCGCCTTGTGGGTCTTGTCCACAGGCGGGTTGCGGGCCCAGTAGACCCGTGCCCAACCCTCCGCCGCCTTCTCCGGCTTGCTGAGGTCCACCTTCGGCAGGGCCGGGGCCGATGCCGAAGGCGACGGGGCGGCGGGGGCGCCGGTCCCCCGGGCCGGCGCCGACTCCGTCCGTGTCTCCGGCGGGCTCCCCGCCCGTACGACCTTCGCCGGGGCGTCGTTCGGCCACCAGTGGGTGGCGGCCGCGCCCAGGGCCAGGAACCCGGCGATCACCAGGATGGCGCCGCCCGCGGTGACCGGCTCCCGGCGTCGCTCCTCCGCAAGGCGTCGCTTGAGCTCCGTCTTCTGGTCCTGACGGTAGATCTTGCGTGCGCGGCGGCGCACGGACCGCTTGGGGGCCTCTTCGATCTCCTCCGGATAGTCATACGGGGCGTTGAGCAGCTCCCGCCACTCGGCCGGACTCTGCGGCCCGTTGTCCTTGCTCACGAGTCCCTCCTGCGGCGGCGCCGGTTGGCTGTGGGGGCCGGAGCGGCGGAACGTTTCGCCTGGGCCGGAGCACTCCGCCGGCTCGCTGCGCCGCCCGAAGCCGAGGCCGTGTTCGCCGTCCGGCGGGCCTCGGAGATGCGCTGCTGGCGCGGCGGCGGGGTGTGCGGACGGGTGGGACGGAACCGGGGGTTGGCCTGGCCCTTACCGTCCGGTTTCGCAGCATTGAGCCGCGCACCGTTCTGCGTCAGCGGCCCCTTGCTCCCTGCCTGGGCGGCACCTTGCTGGGGGCGAGCACCGTTCGGACGTGCGCTGTTCGGACGTCCGGCGTTCCCCTCCCCGGAGCGGGCCGTGGCCCGCGCCCGGATGTTGCCCACGGCTGTGGTGCGCCGCTCCGGCAGGGTCGCAATGGTCTTGCCGCCGCCGGGCGTATCGAGCCCCGCACGGCGACGCTCGGCCAGGTAGCGCTCGTTCTGGGGGTTGAAGGAGCCGGCGGCACGGCTCCCCCCGGCACCGCCCGGGCGGCCCGCCCCGGCACCGGCCGCGGCGTCGGAGGCCCAGGAGGCCATGGCCTGGAGACCGCGCTCCTTGGCCTTGCCCAGCTGCTCGGCTCCTGCGGAAGCCGCTCTGAAGCCGCTCCTCGCAGCGAAACCGGCGGTCTTCTTCACGCCGCCCACCGCGGCGTCCTTGGCCTTCCCGCCGGCCCACTTGACGGGACGTGCCGCCTGGCGGCCCGCCCAGCCCGCGGGCTTGCCGACCATCCGGCCGGCGAGCCTGCTGGCCCCGCGGCCCATGGCCATGCCCATCGCCGAACCTCCTGGAGACAGCGAACCAGTGACGCCGACGATGCTCTCCATCACGGCGCGGAACTTGAAGGCAGTGATCGCGCTGGTGATGCTGACGGCGCTTGCGGCGAAATAGCCGCCGGAGCCGCCCAGGAACGTGATGCTGACCGTGTTCAGCACCAGGACGACACCCAGCACCATCGTGCTCACGAACGACTGCAGGGCGAAGCCCAGCAGGGCGTCGAACCAGCGCAGGCCCCACTGCCGCGGCCTACCGGGGATCACCCACAGACAGGCGAAGACCACACCGGCCAGCAACAGCATCAACGCGCCGATCAGCGAGGCGAGCGAAGCGAAGGCCAGGATGATGGCGAGGACGGCGAACAGCGTGGCACAGACGAAGGCGGCCAGCGCGACCGTGACGCGTCCGGCGTTCTTGCCCTGCCGCCACTTCATGGCCGGCTTGCCGAGCGCCTCGTCGCTGAGCGTTTCGCTCAGGAACTGCTCGCGCGCGTCGTCGAAGTCGTCGTCGTCCGTCGGCTGGTCCGTCTTCTGCAGGACCCGTTCGCCGAATTCCTTGCAGGTGGTGAGGTTGCCGAATTCGGCGATGCACCACGGCGTGACGACGTACGACCGCCAGATCGCGTCGGTGGACTTGCGGACCAGTTTGCTCTTCTTCGTCTCCTCGCTGTCCTTGTCGTTCTGGCTGAGATCCGGGTTCTCCCCGATCGCGATGGGCTCCTGCGATTTGCCGGTCATGCCGGCGCTGGTGGCCTCCATCGCGATGGTGGAGCCGACCTTGCGCACGCTCTCAAGGCTGTCGACCCACACGCCGGGGGTGGTCACGAGGGACACCGCGAGAATCCCGGAGGCCGCCACCCAGCCGAGCTGGCTGAGGCTACTGCCGCTCGCCTTGCGGTGATTGGCCCAGGCGACCAGCGCACCCACGGCGAGGGCCGAGGGCAGCAGGGTCGTCGAGACCGTTCCGCCCGCCTTGGAAATGGCCGTGGTGATCGAGTCGTGGATCTCTTTGACGTCGGTGAAGCCCAGCGTCCACTGGACGGCGACCACGGCCGTCTGGGTGATGAAGACCGTCAGGCCCATGAAGAGATCGGAGATGCCGTTGAGCATGCTCCAGCCGATGTCCTTCCACCCCAGCTCGTTGTCGAGCCGGTAGTAGAGGACGGACCCGTACTGCTCATAGAGGGTGGAGCCCTTGCCCTCCCCGATGCGGGGGGTCTTCAGCAGGTCGCCGATGCCCGCGGGGTTGTACTTCTTGTGCTTGTCCTCGGCCGCAGCGGCCCCCGCGGTGACCATGAGCGTGGTGAGCACACCGAGGAGGGGTATGGCGACGTTCCGAAACCGGGGAAGCCTCATTCCGGGGACCTCATCAGGACGTTGCGGACCGGATTGCCGGCGGACATGTCCTCGTCCCGGACAGTGACCTTCTGATCGACCAGCCACGCGCCGTCAGCCTTGACCATGCGCATGGCCTGCCGGCGAACGGAGGCCTCCGCACCGGTGGTCTGCTTCACCATCAGGCCGGTCCCCTGGGGGTGCTTCCCGATGGGCGACACGTCCACCGGCGACCCCTCCACGCTCACGGTGACCTCGGACCCGGGCTTCCCATTGCCCAGCTCCTCGAAGTGCTTCACGCACCCGTCGAGACTCCCGTCGCCACCACGCTTGGTCGGCGTCATCAGGCTGCACATCGTCCGTACGTCGTGGGCGACGTACGCCTTCGTGTACCGAACCGCGGCGTCCTTCATGGCCGCCTCGTCCTTGGCCCGTTCCCGCGCCTCCGCGTCCGCCCGTTCGTGTTCTTCCTTGGTGACCCCCGGATTGCCCCGGGTCCCGCCGTCCTTCTTGCCGTCACCCGACGACGAGCACCCGGCGACCGCCAGGACCGACGCCGCCGCAACCGCCACTGCCGCAACCCGCCTCACGCCATTGCCTCCTCGGGTTCGGACTTGCTCAGAGACATCGCCGACTGCTCCGCGACGACACCCGTCGTCTTCGGCGTCGTGCTCAGCAGTTCCAGCATCTCCATCGACGGCACGTCGAACTGCACGGTCGCGCTGCTGAAGCGGCGGTCGCGCATGATGCAGTGGCCGTGGCGGATCTCCTGGGTCACGTCCACGCCGATGGCCTGGATGAGCTGCCGCGTGTGGTCGCCCTTCGGCAGGTCCAGCAGGTCCGACATCGCGTCCTGCTGCTCGGGTGTCGTGAGCTGGAAGCCGAAGACCGTCGTCATCTGCTCGACGAGGCCCGTGAGGCTGGCCAGCGACTCCGGGTCCTGGGTGTCGACGACGAGCGCGGTGTGCAGCGCCCGGCCGACTCGGGCGATGTACTGGAGGAACGAGCTGCCCTCGCGGGTGGCCGTGAGGACGTGCACCTCGGGCACGGCCACGACCTTGCGCAGGCCGCGCAGGTCCTTCCGGCCGGCCATGCTGATGCCGTAGGCGAGCAGCGAGTGGACGAGCGCCACCGACAGGCGCTGGTGGACGGACCAGTCGTCGCGGGCGTCGTCGGGCGACGGCAGGGTGATGCCGGGGACCTGGACGACCCAGATGCCGGGCGACGGGGTGATCAGCGTGGTGCCGGAGGGCTTGCCCATGAACGGCGCGCCGAGACCGGTGAGCGACAGCTCGTAGAGGGCGTCGCCGGCCTCCCGGGCCAGTTCGTCCTCGGAGCGGCGCAGGTATTCGATGACCTTCCACGTCGCGGGGTCGCCTGCGGCGATGATCTCGTTGACCGCGCTCTGGATGGGGGTCTCGGCACCGCGCATGCGCAGGTGCTGCGGCAGCGCGATGCCCAGCTGCGCCGGGACCTCGGTCTGCGCGCGCTCGGCGCTCTCACCGGAGAGCAGGGTGAACAGGTCGGCCACGCCGGCGTACTGGGCGCCCGTCTCGATGACGTGGGCGTTGAGCCCGTACCGCTGGCCGGCCGAGACCAGGCCGCCCATGTCGCCCTTGAAGTCCAGCGCGAGCACGAAGGAGCCGCGGAAGCCGGAGTCCAGCAGGGACAGCATCATCGCGGTCGTCTTGCCGCGGCCGCTTCGGCCGATGAAGGCCGAGGTCGTGGCGTCACCGCGTTCGGAGCCGCCGGTCAGGTCGTTGCGGACGACGCCGGGCGTCGAGCCGGTCAGGTAGCCGATGATCGGGCCGGTGTCGTCGCCGACCGAGGCGCCGCCCCAGAACCAGGAGCCGGCGAACGCGCCGACCGTGCGGGTGTGCACCAGGTCGGGCACGCGCAGCATGTCGCCCGCCTGGGTCTCCAGCCACAGCTCGCGCTGTTCCTCGGCGCCGATGCTGACCTCGATGCCGAGGCCGCCGTAGAAGCCGATGACGGCGTCGCAACGGGCCCGCAGGTCCTCCAGGGAGATGTCGCTGGTGACGACCAGCCGCGGGTGGTCCTCCAGCAGGGTGACGTCCTCGCGCTTCATGTCGCGCGAGAGGGACGTCATCGTCTCCTCGGTCTCCTCGATCTCCTGCGCGGTCTCGCCCGCGGAGTGCTTGGCGGCGCTCTGCCGCTGCTCCTTGGCGAGCCGGCGGACCTCGTCGATCTGCTTCAGGGCGTCCCGTTTGTGCATGACCTTGAAGCGGACGGACGGCTCGGGGTTGACCGGCTTGACCTGGATGTCCGTTCCGTAATCGTCGTCGTCCCCGTACTCGGGCACGTACGTGATCTCGGCGACGGCCCGCAGCCACTCGCCCGCCCCGGGCGATTCCATCTCCTCGGGGAAGCCGTCCATGGTGAGCACCGAGACCCAGGTGCTGGTGTCGCCGCGCTGGTCGACGATGCGCAGGTGGTCGGGGTAGGGCAGGACACGGCCCCGGGTGAGCTGGGCCAGCTTGGCACCGGTGATCATCCCGTCGGCGTCCGGGTTCGGCAGGACCGTGTCGCGGCGCTGCTCACGCGCGATCATCCAGGCGAGCATCTCGACGGCGGCGGGCTGCGCCTTCCACGGCGTGGTCTCCAGCTGGCGGCCGAGGCGCCGGGTGAGGGCGTCCAGCCGGGCGATCTCCTTCGGCGAGACCGACGTCGAGCCGATGCCCAGCGCGTTCTGCGCCCCTCTGCTGCCGCGGGCCTTGGCCTGGTTGGAGCGTTCGGCGATGCGCACCCCGAGCATCAGCATGCGGGTGGGGAGCTCGAGCTGGTTCAGCCGGTCGACCCGCATGTCGGCCCACTCGGCGAAGTTGCCCGCCGTGAACAGGCTCTCCGCCTCGTTCCGGTACTCCTCGGCGTTCAGCGGCGCCCACAGGACCTTGAGGTGGCAGTCGTAGCCCGAGAGCGTCCGGGCCAGTGCGCTGCTGGCCTGGTCGTGTTCGCCGTCGCGCGCCGATTCCGACATCAGGTCGGTGTTGGAACTGCCCAGCACGAACCACGCCTCGGCGTGCGTCTCGGTGATGACCAGGCCGTCCGCCAGACCGACGTAACGCGGGGGCGGGGCGGAGCGGTCGCCGTCGACTCCGAAAAAGCGGGAGATGCCCTTGGTGAACTTCATCGCGAATCACATACCTTCCTGGCCGCTCCTGGCCCGCTGGGCGGCCATCGGAGCGGGCATGGGCGCCGTGCGGCCACCCGTCCATACCTGCTGGGCCGGCTGGGCCTGCCGGGCGGCCCGCTGCTGTGCGGCCTGCTGCCCGGCCGCCTTGCGGTCCTTGGGGGACAGGCTGCGCATGCGAGCGCGGTAGACCTGGTCCGGCCCGTACAGGCGGGGCCGGGCATCGAGCTTGACGGCGCGGCCGGCCGTGCGCTGGGGCTCCTCCGCGCCCAAGAGCCCCTCGAAGACGCTCATGCCGGGGTAGGAGAGGGCCTGCTCGGCCTTCTCCCCGAGCCGGGCCCGCAGCGGGAGCCACTCCGAGCGATCGGCGGCGCGCCGGCCACCGTTGATGATCGGCCGGTGACCCACCGTCAGGTACCGGATGGTGAGCGCCCACTGGGTGAGGTTCCAGCGCCGCTCATTGCGCCGCGAGCGCTGGGACCCGTAGAAGGTGATCAGCGCGGGCGGGGCGAAGTACAGGGTGAAGAAGAGCTCCGACGGCCAGCCGAAGACGAGGAGGAACGCGCCCATCCACACCGCGTAGATGACCGCGCCGGTGACGAGGACCCGACGGGTCGGGCCCTCGCCGAGGTCCATGCCGAGCAGCTCGTGCTGGCGTGTCTCCAGGTCGAAGTGGCGGGTGAAGGTGTGCCCTACCCTCATGCGCCCGCCACTTTGGTCCAGATCGCGGTGAGCATGCCCTTGGTGCTGTCCGACGCGTAGACGAAGCCGGCCACGACGACGCCCGCCATGAAGTGTGCGAGCAGCTCGCCCCACTCGCGCTTCGCGTAGTGGCCGATGGCCCGGACCGCGAGCACGATCAGGAAGATGTTGCCGGCGAGGGTGATGACCCAGTTCTTGAGTTCGGCGCCATTGGTCAGCGCGAGTTCCATCATTTTCTTCCCCTTGCTTGGAGTGGGAGCGAACAGGTGAGGACGCCCGGCCGCCCGGCCGGGCACGACGGCGCGGCCGGCGGCAACTGCGGCAGGAACCGGGAACGGGGCCGTGACCCCGGGCGGGAGCGGGGCCGTCGGCGCTACGAGGACATGCCGCCGTGGACCTCGGAGACCTGCCAGCGCTCGGCCTTGGCCGATGCCACGCGGGTCAGCTTGACCCGGTAGGTCTCCTCCAGTTCGGCGCCGCCGGTCAGCCAGGTGATGGTCGCGGTGCCGATCCGGTCGGTACCGCTGCCCTCGTCGACCGACCAGTTGCGGAGGCCACCGAGGTTCACGCCGGGCGGGAGGGGGGCGACGGAGGCCCCCGGCGCCGCTACGGATTCGGCCTCACCGGTCGCGTACTTGGTGAAGAACTCCTCGGCGACGCCGCGCGTCTTCTCGCTGAAGTCCAGGTCCGTGGACTTGGTGTTCAGGGCGGGCGCGGACGTGCCGCCGGTCGGCACGCCGACCATGCCGGGCTGGCCCGACACGACGATGCGGCCGGAGGCGTGGACGACGGGGATGTCCAGGCCGACCCAGCGGGGGCCGGTCGCGGAGCGGGGGTCGTGGTTCTTCCCGTCGCCCTTGTCGTCCTTCTTGGGGTCGTCCTTCTTGTCCTTGGACTTGTCGTCTTTGGGCTTGTCGCCCGGCTTGGGCGACCCGTCCGTCCCGGGTGTCTTGACCAGCACGTCGACGCGGACGCGGGCCCTCTTGTCCTTCTCCTCGGTGACGGTTCCCGGCTGGGCCGCGAGGACTTCCTGGTGTCCCTTCTGGTTCCAGCCGGCGGCGGTGTCGATGCCCTTGACCATGTCCCGGGCCAGGGCCTCGGCGCGCGCCTTGGGGTCGTCCTCGTCCCAGCTCAGGTACGACCGCGCGAAACGGGCGGCGACGGCCTGGGCCTCCTGCACCGGGTAGGTGGGACCGCTGCTGACCTGGACGGGGGCCTTGGGCGGTGCGGGCGCCCAGAACCACGAGCGGATGCCCGTGATCGCGGCCAGGCCGACGACGGCCCAGAGCGCGCCGCGGCCGACCTTGACCAGGAACTTGGTGCCGCTGTTCTCGTCCTCGAGCTGCCAGGGCAAGTCACGGCCCTTGGCGGCGTCAGCACCTGCGCCCGCACCGGCACCGGCACCTGTTGCGGTGGCCGGGGCGGGCTGCGGGGACGGGGTCTGGCCCTGGAGCCGGGCCGCCGCGTCGGTCCACTGCTGGAGTCCGGCGGGGGCCTGGGGCGCGGGGGAAGGCTGCCCGGCGGGCGGGGGGCCTGGCAGAGAGGCTTCGCCCTTCTTGCCCTTGCCCTTGGCCTCGACCTTGGCCGCGTCGCTCCGCGGCTCCGGCAGATTCAGAATCCGCCGCATGACCGTCTTGAACGTGCTCAACCCTGGTGACCCTTCCCCCGTGCTAGGCCTGAGTGGCTGGACAGTACTTGGCCCATTTCTGATCGTCAAACAGCTTGATTTGAACAGAAGCTGTTGGGATCTGAACAACTACGGAACAGCGACCGCACCCCGAATTCCTGACATTGCGGGCGGTTCGGGGTGAGAGGTCATCTACTACGTGGCCCACCTCACCTGACTACGGGACCACGGCTCTGCGAGTGGGCCGGTACCGGGTCGATTCGGGGTGCCGTCGTCTTTTGCCGGGGTTCTTCCGCAGGGGGCTTTGTAGCCAACCTGTTGCGCAGGCCCTGGGTTTCTCCCAGCCCGGGTCCGTCGAGACCGAGGAGCGCCTGCTCGGCCTGGGCCTTGGCCGCGGCTTTGGCCTGGGCCTTGACGGCGTTCTCGGCGAGCTTCTCCGCTTCCTTCTGCCGGATCAGCTCCACGTGCTCCCGCGGTACATCGGGGTCGAGCTTGGCCCAGATCTTCTGCTCCCCGATCCGCTCCTGGCCGGGCGGGACCTTGACGTTCTTGTACCGCTCGTTCTGCAGATGATTGGCGGCGTCCAGGTAGGACTTCGCCAGCCTCTTGTCACCCGCCGCGAGCTCGTTGATCTCATTGCCGCGGGAGATCTCGTAGAGCTCGTGATTCTCCATCTTGGCTTTGAAGCTGTCCGGAGTGTGGAACTGCAGCTCGAACTTCTCTTCCGACTCCGTGTGCTGCCAGGTGGTATTCACACCCTTGTACACCGGGTCCTGCCAGGTGTTCTTCTCGGCAGTGGGCTCGTAGCCGGACTCGCGGAGCCGTTCGTACGTCTGCTCCACGCCTTCGGTGTAGGAATCCGGCTCGAAGGTCAGGGTGTACCGATTGAGGTCGTTGACCTTGCGCGCGGTCTTCTCGACCGGAATATCGTGCTCTTCGAGCGCGGTCGCGGCCTTGCGCCGGAACGAATCCACGTCCTTGAGCGAATACTCCAGACCCTGCAGCTCGCCGCCGTGCGACTGCGCCGTTTCCTGCTGGACGTCCTTCATCATGGCGTCCATGCGGTCCCGGGCGGCGGCAGCCCGCTCCCAGCGCTCGGTGACGACACGATTCTGTTCCGGGCTGAGCGAGTAGCCCTCGCCCTCCCAGGCCCCCGTTTGCCCGCTCACAGCTCGGTGGCCCCCGTCACTCCGTGAATCTCCTGCAGCAGTTCCTCGGCCCGCTCCGCGCTCACGGCCTCCAGATAGGGAGGGTTGGAGGTACGCGGGTCACGGGATTCGGCGACCGCGCCCGTGGGACCCCAGATCCCCTTCGAGCCGCGGTACGACTCGTCCAGCTCCTGCTCCGGGCTGCTCCGGCGCCGGACGACCGTGGTGGCCGGCTCGCCCTCGCGATGGTCCTCTTCGTCGACGTAGAGCGCCCAGTAGCGCACCCAGCCCTGCCGGTCGGCCTCCAGCGCGGCGGCGCGTTCCACCGTCACGGCTTCGAGCTCGTCGACCGGCGGGTGGTTCCTGACGGTGCTCTCCGCGAGGTTGTGCCACTGCCAATCCAGCAGCGACAGGTACTCCCACTCCTCGCCGGCGCGGCGCCACAGCCCGTCCGGGCGGTCCGCGGTGTACCCCTCGGGCACCTCGGCGAAGTATTCGTACTGCTCACTCATCACTTGCTTCCCTTCGCAGGAATCTCGCTGTACCGCCGCTGCTGGACGACCTTCGCCGCGTCCTCGTGGGACTCGGCCGTGTTCTCCGCCTCCTCGCCCAGGGGGCGGAGCCGGCTCGAGCGGTACAGATCGTAGAGAAGGTGGTTCTCCGTCTTCACCCGGAAACTGTCGGGCGTGTGGAAGGCGATCTCGAACTTCACCGTTCCGTCGGGCTGTTGCCACGCCGCGCGGAATCCCTTGTGGACGGGATCCTCCCAGGTGTTCTGCTCCGAGCCGGGGACGATGACGTAGCCGCGCTCGTGGAGCAGGGCGTACGTGTGGCGGACGCCTTCGGTGTACGACTTCACGTCGAAGACCAAGGTGTAGCGGTTGAGGTCCTGGACCTTGCGGACGACCGATTCCAGGGGGACGCGGTCCTCCAGTTCCATGGCGGCTTTGCGGCGGAAGGCCTTGAGGCCTTTCAGACGGTGCAGTCTGCCTTCGAGTTTCGCGCCGTGGGAGTCCGCCAGGGCCTGCTGGACGCCTTCCATCACCGCGTCCAGGGCCTTGTGGGCCGCCCTCGCCGCTTCCCAGCGTTCCGTCACCGCGCCGTTCTGTTCCGCCGTGAGTTCCAGGCGGCGGCCCGGCTCCGAGGCGTCGTCCTTCCAGGCCGTGGCGGTCTTGTTCGTCGTCACAGCTCCGTCGCCCCCTTCGCGCCGTGGAGTTCCGTCAGCAGTCGCTCGGCCTTCGCCGCGTCGATCTCCACCAGGTGCGGCGGGTTCGAGGGGCGGGCGTCGAAGAAGTCGTGGACGGTCTGGGTCGGGCCCCACTCGTTCCAGGTCTTGTACGCCTCGTCGTAGATGCGCTCCGGGCTGCGCCGACGGCGCACCACCGACACCGGCGGCTCCCCGGCCCGCCAGGCCGGCTCGTCCGCGTACCGCGCCCAGTAGCGGACCCAGCCCTGCCGGTCCGCCTGCAGCTCGCCGGCGCGGTCGGCCGTCACCCTGTGGCGCGCGGCCTCCGGCGGCGGGTCCTGGACAACGGTCTCGGCCGCCTTGTGCCACTGCCAGTCCAGCAGCGACAGGTATTCCCAGTCGCCCCCGCCCCCGCTCCCGCTCCCGCTCCCGGCCGCGCACCGCCACAGGCTCGACGGGCGTTCCGCCGGATGGTCCGGGCCGGTCTTCACGTAGTAGGCGTACTTCTCGTTCTCGCGGCGCCTGCGCTCCGCCTCCGCCTCCGTCATGCGCTTCCGCAGCGCCGCACCGTCCGTCGGCCGGCCCGGGCGGTCCTGGGAGTGGTCGTCCTCGCACTCGCTGAACATGTAGTGCTGCCGGATCCGCTCGATCGTCGGCCACAGCCACATCTGGTGCCAGTACGCGAGGTCGCTGCCCTCGCGCGACGGGTCGGCGTCCGCCTCCGTCGCGGCGCGCCAAGACGCGTGCAGGGCGGCCAGTTCCTCCGTGACGCCGCCATGCAGCGGCCAGCACGGCCAGATGCGCAGGTGCAGCTGCGGCGCGTAGTGCCGGCCGAGCCAGTCCAGCCAGTCGGAGAGGCGGCGCCAGTCGTCCTCCGTGGCGCGCAGTGACCAGGGCAGGTGGTCGTCGCCGGGGGCGGCCGACGGCGAGGGCGCGGCTGCCGTCGCCGCCTCCACCGCGTGGAGGCGGTCGATGACCTCCCCCACGACCTCCGTGACCTCCGCCTGGTTCGCCTTGGTCCCCGTCGCGAAGTTCTTGACCGCCGCCTCGAACTGGGTGCGCCACTCCCGGAGGGTCTCCACCTCCTCGCGGAGGGCCTTCAGTTCTTCCCGCAGCTGCTCTTCCACGTCTTCCCGCTCCTCCTACGCGCGCGTTACGCGCCCGTGCCCGTTACGCGCCCGTGCCCGTTACGCGCCCGTGCCCGCGCTCTCCAGCGGCGGCGGCCCGATCCGCGAAGCCCTCGTCGCGTGCTCGCCCGCCCGCAGCGCCGCTCCGTCGCGGCGCTGGTCCCACGGCAGCAGCTCGGCGATGACGCCCGGCGCGCCGCGGAAGAGCAGGAGCGCCCGGCCGTGCGGCAGCTGGCGGATCTCCTCGGGGCGCAGGATGCGGCGTTCGCGCTCGATCTCGTTGGTGCCGTAGCCGAAGAGGCGCTGGGTGTCGCGCGACTTCGAGAGTTCGACGAGCTCGGCCTCGCCGACGAGCTCGGAGAAGCGGCGCAGCGCCTCGACGTCCTTCAGGCCGCCCATGACGAGGGTGGCCGCGGCGTTGTCGAGGAGCGTGTCGGCCTCGTGCTGGCCCCACCGGAGCACGGCCTGGGCCAGGGACTGCAGGGCGTAGACGATGTGGATGCCGTAGCCGCGGGCGTCGGAGGCCAGCGACGGCAGCTTCGGCAGCGGGGCGACGTTGGCGACCTCGTCCAGGACGAGGCGCAGGAACGGGTCCAGCCGGCCCGAGGGCAGCCGCGGCGCCCGGCGCTTGGCCGCGTCGACGACCTCGCCCAGCAGCATCGTCGTCAGCGGCGAGACGTTCGTCGAGGCGTTGGAGTCGCTGATGAGGACCAGGGTGTCGCGGGAGGCGACGAACGCGTCCGGGTCGAAGGTCGGCACGCCCGGCTGCGGGGTGACGCAGCGCAGCACCTTGCGCAGGGCGAGCGGTTCGATCTGGGCGGCCAGGGTCTGCCGGGTCGAGGCGACGGTCTCGTCGGCGCCGGTCGACACGGAGCGCAGGAGGACGTCCCAGCCGGGTTCGGCGTTGGGGTGGTCGGTGAGGATGGCCCGCGGCTCGCTGGCCTTCTCCAGGTTGGTGGCCCAGCGCATGACGTGCTCGATGGTCTTGCCTTCGAGGGCCGCGGCGTGGAGGAGCCTCGTCAGCGCGGACGACGCCGTCTGCTGGAAGAAGCTGCCGTTGCTGGAGGAGCTGTCGTCCGCGCCCATGCCGACGGAGAAGGACAGGGCGCGCGACGTGGCGGTCTCGCCCTCCTGGCACCCGGCCACCGGGTCCCAGACCATCTTGTGCGGCCAGCCTACGGTGTCGAGCGGGTCGAAGACCCACACCCGGCCCATGCGCGAGCGCGGTTCGGCGATGACGTCGAGGACGTCGGCGCGTGTGGAGGTGACGACGAGCGGCCCCGGCGCGTCCAGGCACGCGGGGATGACGACGTTGCGGGACTTGCCGCCGCCGGAGGGGGCGATGACCGCGACCGAGTCCTCCGGCGTGGCCACCAGCGGCTGCCCGGTGCGGACCTGCGTGCCGAGCATCCACCCGACCTCGCTCAGCTCCGCACGCGCCGCGGCCTTGGGGTCGAACTTGCCGTCCTTGCCGGTGAACGACGTCGCGCGCGTCATCTTGGCGGCCTTGCGGGCGCGCTTCTCGCCGAGCATGTCGCGGGCCTCGGTCGCGGAGGCGAGACCCTCGCCGCCCGCGCCCCGGACACGGCGCTCCCGGGCCCGTACGGCCAGCATGACGAGCGCGATCGGGCCGAGGAGGAAGCCCAGCCAGACCGGGACGGTGACATTGGCCGACGCCGGCACGATGCCGTCGCCCAGGCCGGTCAGCGGCTTGTGCTCCGCGAGGGCACCCGCCGTGGCCAGGACGTTCGACAGGGCCATGTTCTCGGCCGTGGCCCAGACGGCCAGGTGCCAGCTGACGACGACGGCGAAGACCAACGCCGATGCCTTGACGAGGGCGATCTCACCCTTGGGTCCGCCGCTCTCGTACTTGCGTCCCACTTTGCGCGCCGCTGCCACGCCGTGGACCCCCGTCCCTTGCTTGATGTGATCTCTTCAGATCGCTGCGACGTTAACACCTCCGTGCGACAGGTCAGGAGTTCGAGGCGGCGGGCGGGGGACTACGCAGCGAAGGTGTTACGCAAGGAGGGTGCGAGGACGGCCCCGGGACCGCCGGGGACGCCGTTCGGTGAGGTCGAGAACTCCGGCCGGTGAGGTCGAGGACGCCGTTCGGTGAGGTCGAGGACGCCGGCCGGTTACGCGGAAGCGCGGTGCGCGCGCCAGACCGGGCTGTCCACGTAGTGGTTGTCGTAGCGCTCGGCCGACTCCTTGATCTCCTCGACGCTCGCCTCGCCCCGGGCCACGCGGTCCAGCAGGCGGTAGTAGTCGAAGCGGCCCATGCCCGGCGTGAAGACGACCAGGGCGTCGGCGGAGCGGCCGGCCGCCGGGGCGAAGGCGTGGGGCATGCCGGGCGGCACGGCGAGGAAGTCGTTCTTCTCCAGCGTCACGACGGTCTCCCCCGTCAGCACGTCCAGCGCGCCGTCGAGGACGAAGAAGAACTCGGTGGCGCGGGTGTGGAAGTGGGACGGGGCGCCGGCCGTGCCCTCGGCGAGCGTGGCGCGGTTGCTGGTGAACGCACCGCCGGTGGTGTCCGAGTCCGCGAAGAGGGTGATCAGGGAGCCCGGGGCGTCGCTGAGGACGGTGGCGTCGGCGGCGCGGACGAGGACCGGGGCGGTGGCGGGGCTCTGGGACTCGGGCATGGAGGGCTCCTCTGAAGTGCGGTGACGCGGTGCGCCGTTCGTTCTGAAGATCAATCTACGGGGTCGAGTGTCCGGGTCTGTGGTGCACTTTGCGCACGGAATCGTGGGCCACTTGGGCGGGCCGACGGCCTCCGCTTCCGCCTGGGGCCGACCCCTCGCGTCCGCCCGCGCGGGCCCGTAACCCCTGCTCGCGACCGGGCCGCCAATTCGCCGCGACCACCGGCACTTTATGGAACCGCGCCGTCACCTGACGGAGTGAGAAAACCTCGCTTCACCTGCCAACCAGTTTTGCCGAAAATTGTTCACGGACGTGCCATGAACTCCCGGGTATGGAGGTTTCGATGGAAGGAAAAGTCGCTCTCGTCACCGGGGCGGCAGGCGGAATAGGAGAATCGGTCGTCCGGACGCTGGCAGAGAAGGGAGTCGCCGTAGCGGCGGTCGACAAGGACGAGGTCCGGCTGCGGGCCTGCGTCGAGAAACTCACCGCGGACGGCCTGCTGGTGGAGGCATTCCCCGGGGACGTCACCTCCAGCCCGGAAGTGGAGGCGGTCGTCGACGCGGTCGAGCGCCGCCTCGGACCGCTGGACTACCTGGTCAACGCCGCCGGCGTGCTCCGGCTCTCCGAAGCGCGCCGGCTGACGGACGAGGACTGGAAGTTCACCTTCGCCGTCAACACCAGCGGCGTCTTCTTCGTCTCCCGTGCCGTCGTCAACCGCATGGTTCCGCGCGGCCGGGGAGCGGTGGTGACGGTCGCCTCGAATGCGGCCGGTACGGCGCGGGTGGAGATGGCGGCCTATTCGGCGTCCAAGGCCGCGGCCACGATGTTCACCAAGTGCATGGGACTGGAGGTCGCCAAACACGGTATCCGCTGCAATCTGGTGGCGCCCGGCTCGACCGAGACGCCCATGCTGAGTGATATGTGGAAGGACGGGGACGCGGCGCGCAAGGCATCGATCGAAGGCGTCGCGAGTTCGTACCGGGTGGGAATTCCGCTGCGGAAACTGGCCCGCCCGGAGAATGTGGCCCAGGCCGTCGTGTTCCTGCTGTCCGACGCGGCGTCCCACATCACGATGCACGACCTGACGGTGGACGGGGGTGCGGCGCTGGGTGTCTGAACGGCACGCCCTCGAACATTCGAGCGCCGTGCGGGCGGTCCGCCCGCACGGCGCTCGACTCGTACGTACGGCTCCTACGTGCCCGGGCGCCACGCACATGGCCAGGCCACACGCACATGGCCAGGCGACACGCACATGCCCGGGCGACATGTACGTGCCCAGGCGACATGTACGCGCCCGGACGGCACGCACGCGCCCGGACGGCATATACCTGGCCGGACGGCACCTACGTGCCCGGACGGCATATACGTGGCCGGCAACGCGATTCTGCCGCGACGGCCGATCGCCGTCGCGGCGGAATCGCAGTCGCGGCAGAAGGAACGGGAAGCCGGACCCCGGCCCTAGACGCCGCCGACGCCGGCGGCCCCGCTCGCACTCCGGGCAGCCTCCACCAAAGCCTCCGGCGCCGCCGCGCTCCGGACGGTTTCCGGGCCCGCGGATGCGGAACCGCCCCCGCTCCGCGCCCCCCGCCGCGACCGCAGCAGCACGGCCGACACCACGGCCGAGGCCGCGAACGCCGCCGCCGCGATCAGCAGCGCGAAGGCGTACCCGGAGCTGGTCGCCGAGCCGACGCCCTCCCCCGCGTCGCGCAGGCCGCTCGCGTGGGCCGTGGCCAGGGAGACGAGAACGGCCAGGCCGACCGTGGGGCCGACCTCCATCGCCGTGTTGACTACGCCGCCCGCGAGCCCGGCGCGCTCGTCCTCGACGTCCTCCAGGGCGACGACGGTCGACCCGGAGAAGACGCACGCGATGCCCACGGGGAAGACGATGAGGCCGGCGAGCAGCGTGCCCGCGTAGGCACTGTCCGCGCCCAGCTGCCCGATCAGCACCAGCCCGGCGGCCGCGACGAGCAGCCCGCCCACCGTGACCGCACGGCCCCCGAAACGCCCGATCAGCCGCCCGGCCAGCATCCCGGTGACGACCTGCGCCGCGCTGAAGGGCAGGAATGCCGCGGACGTCAGCAGCGGGGAGGCGTTGCGCACCTCCTGGAAGTACAGGGACAGCAGGAAGAAGATCGTCGACATTCCGGCCGAGCCGATGAAGACGGCCCACAGGGCCGTGGCCCGGTGCCGCCGCCCCAGGAACCCCAGGGGCACCAGCGGGTGCGACACCCGCAGCTCGACCGCCACGAACGCGGCGAGCAGCAGCGCCCCGGCCGCGATCGGCCCCCAGACCACGCCCGCGCCCCACGGCCGCTCGCCCGCCTCCACGAGCCCGTAGCTCATGACGGTCAGCCCGGCCGTGACGAGCACGGCGCCCGGTACGTCCAGCGGCACGCGCACCGGATCGGGCCCCGCGGGCAGCACCCGCCGCGCCGCGACCACGGCCAGCAGCGACACCGCCACGGGCACCACGAACGACCACCGCCACGACACCCACGTCGAGACCGTCCCGGACAGCAGCATGCCCGCCGTCGCCCCGAAGCCGGCCAGCCCGCCCCACACCGCGAGCGCCCGTGCGTGCCGGCCCTCGTCGGGGTAGAGGGAGCGGACGAGGGACATCGCGGCGGGTGCCGCGAGCGCCGCCCCGACGCCCTGCAGGAAGCGGCCGCCGAGGAGGAAGGCGAAGCCGGGCCCGAGCCCGGCGGCCGCCGAGGCCAGCCCGAAGACGGCGGCCCCGGCGACCAGCGCCCGGCGCCGCCCCATGAGGTCTCCCAGCCGCCCGCCCAGCATCAGCAGGCCGCTGAACGACAGCCCGTACGCGGCGCTGACCAGCGTCAGCTGCGCACCGGACAACCCGAGGTCGTGCTGGATCGCCGGCAGCGCCGGCGACAGCATCGTGATGGCCAGGATCAGAACGACCTGCACGGCGCCCAGCAGGGCGAAACCGCGTCCGGTGCGCGCGACCGCGCCCGGAGCCGGTGCGTAACCGGAGGACATGACTTCCCTCTTTCCGTGCTCTCTCTACGGCTTCTGCGCTTCTGCGCTTCTACGACTTCGGCGGCTTCGGCGGCTTCGGCGGCTTCGGCGCTTCTACGACTTGCCCTGGATGTCGGATCGTTCGCCCGTACGGGAGGAGGCCCTCACCCCTGTCCCGGCAGCCTCACCGACTGCTCGTGCCGGAACACGTCCCTCGGGTCCCACCGCGCCTTGACCGCCTGCAGCCTGCGGTAGTTCCCCTTGAAATACAGCTCGTGCCACGGCACTCCGGAACCGTTCCACCGCGCCGTGTTCAGGTCGGCGTCCGCGTAGTTGACGAAGCAGCCGTCCGTCACGTCCCCCGGTCTGGGCACGCCCCCGGACGCCGCGTAGACGTCCTGGTAGAACTCGCGGATCCAGGTCAGGTGCCGTTCGTCGTCCGCGGCGTGCTGCCAGAAGGTGATGTAGTGCAGCTTCATGACGGAGTCCCGCTGCGGCACGGCCGTCTCCGCCGGTCCGACCGCGTTCACCCGGCCCCCGTAGGCGCTGATCATGACTACGGACATGGGCCCGGTGAAGTCGTCGCGGGTCAGGTGCCGGTGGAACGCCTTGAGCTGGTCCTCCGGGAACCCCTTCCGCATGTACGCGGACTTGGCCTTGAACCGGGTCGTGGTGTCGGGCGCGGTGAAGCCCGGCCAGGACGTGGTGGCGTGCAGCCAGGAGATCGTCCGCCGGTCGTCCACCCGGTACCGGACGCCCACGTCCTGCGACACGGCGGCCAGGAAGGCGTCCAGCAGCCCGGACGCGTTCGGCACGGACGCGTCGATCTGCGTCGTCATGGAGAACGACCCGGCGGACTTGTGCGTCGGCTTCAGCTGGCTGAACAGGCTCGCGTACGGCGAGCCGGGCGCGCTGTTGCGCTCGCACCACCGGCCGTAGTTCCGCAGGATCGTGGTGAACGCCGCCTCGGTCATCCCCTCCCACGGCCAGGTGACCGTGGAGACGTGCACCTCGGACGGCGGCTGCGGCAGCAGCCCGGCCGGATCCGCCCCGCCGGCCCCCGGCGCCCGCATCAGGTACCGCGTGACCACTCCGAGCGCGCCTCCGCCCGCGCCCGTGTGCGCCCACAGCAGCTCACGGTTGGGGTCGTTCTCCTCCCGCGTGGCGACCACCTTCCGGGCGGTGCCGTTCGCGTCGACGACGACGGCCTCGATCCCGTACAGGTGGTCCACGACGAGGCCGTGCAGCCGGGACAGCGCGCCGTAGCCGCCGCCCACGATGTGCCCTCCCGCACCCACCGAGGGGCAGGTGCCGCCGGGCACGGTCACTCCCCAGCCCCGGTACAGGGCGCGGTAGGCGTCCCCCAGGCGGGCGCCGGGCTCGATGAAGAAGGCGCGCCGGCCGGCGTCGTACCCGACGCGGTCCATCGAGCCCATGTCGATGACGAGCCGCACATCGTCCGTGGTCACGAAGTTCTCGTAGCAGTGGCCTCCGCTGCGCACGGCGGGCTTCCGGCCGGTGTCGACGGCCTCCTGGACGGCCGCGAGCACGTGGTCGGCCGACCCGACGAGGCGTACGGCGTCGGGCGTGCCGACCCAGCGGCGGTTGGCGCCCCAGACCAGGTCCGCGTAGCGCCGGTCGGACGGCCGGACGGTCAGCGGCCCGAAGGCGGCCATCTCGGCGGCCGGGCCGGTGCCGGGGCCGGGGCCCGGGCCGGTCCCCTCGGCCAGGGCCGTCGCCGCCGGGCCGCCCAGCGCCGCCGCCGCACCCACGGCGGCGGCACCGGCGACGACCCGGCGGCGGGAGTACGCCCTGGTGCCGTGCTCACGCATCGCCGGCCCCTTGCAGGGCGGTGGCGTTGCGCCGCAGCACCGCCGTCATGGCGTCGAGGGTCGCGGCGAAGTCGGCGTCGAGTTCGTGGAGGTAGGAGTTCTCGCGCAGCACGGCCGAGGACGGGGCCTCGGTCAGGGTGATGCTGAGGGTGAGAGTGAGGTCGCCGTCCTCGTCCTCGCCCACCTGGTTGGTGATCACCGCGAGATCGGAGGAGTCCGTGTGCCGGAAGGTGATGCGCCCGGCGGCCTCGTCCGGCGTGACGCGCTGGACGAGCAGCCGCGAGCCGCGCCGGGCCTCGCGCAGGAACCCGTCCTCGTAGCGCTCCAGGACCCGGCACTCGGTGATGGCGGGCACGTAGCCGACGGGGTTCTCCGCCTTGTGCAGCAGGACGCGCCACAGCTTCTCGCGCGTGGTGCACGGGGTTCCGGTGACATCGCCGGTGTCCGAGGCACCTGCGCCGTCCACGGGGGCGGCGGTGTCTGCAGTGCCTGCAGTGCCTGCAGTGCCTGCAGTGTCTGCGGTGTCTGCGGTGTCTGCGGTGTCGACCTTGCGGGTCCAAGAAAGCGTAATCATGCGTTCTCCTGCGGGCGGCGGGGAGGCGGACAGCGGGGAAGAGGCAAGGAACTCGGCGAAACGCCGGTCAGGGACGTCGGCCGTCACACGGATCAATGGAAGTCTTCGCCGCATTCCGGAGCCCGGTCAAAGCCCTTACCGCTACTGCGTCAGGTGCCGCGGACCGCCCCCGACCGCACCCTTTCCACCTGACGAAGTGCGCCACGCGCATATTCGCCCGGCGCCCGACTCCCCTGATGCTGGAGGCAGTTGACACGACCCCACCGGCATCCGACCCGGCATCCGGCCCGGCAGTCGCAGAAACAGGAGAGACGCGATGTCCAAGCGATTCACAGGCAAAGTCGTCCTGGTCACCGGGGGCGGCGAGGGCATCGGCCGCGCCGCCGCCTTTGCGTTCGCACGTGAGGGCGCGGAGGTCGTGGTCGCCGGCCGGCACCCGGAAATGCTGCACGACACCGTTGAGGAGATCAAGGCACTGGGCGGCAGCGCCAGTTGCGGAATTGCCGACGTGACCCACCACGGCGAGGACGGCGGGGCGTCCGACGCGGAGGCGATCGTGGCCGCTGTCGTCGAACGGCACGGCCGGCTGGACGTCGCCTTCAACAATGTCACCGAACTCGGCCCGAACCAGCCGGTGGCGGAGATCTGCGAAAGCGTCTGGGGCGAAACCCTGGCCGCCAATCTCACCGGCGTGTGGCTGTCCATGAAGCACGAGATCGCGCACATGGAGCGCAACGGCGGCGGCGTGATCGTGAATACGGCCAGCAACATCGGCAGCCAGGGCATGCTGCCCGGTCTGGGCGCCTACGCCGCGTCCAAGGCCGCGGTGAGCACCCTCACCCAGACCGCCGCCCGCGAATACATCGGCAAGGGCATCCGGATCAACGCGATCAGCCCGTGCCCGCTGGGCCGCGGCGCCAAGGTCGAGGAGATCGCCGACACCGTGCTGTGGCTCGCCTCAGACGAGGCGTCCTACGTCGTCGGCCACGACCTGGTCCTGGACCGCAAGACCGCCGTCTGAGCGCCGTCCGGTCACAGCCTGACCGCCGTCTGACCACAGCCCGGCAGCCGTCCGACGGCTCCGAGAGCCCCCGCGTCACCGAGAGGACTGCGAGAGACGACATGGCCAACATCCTTATCGCCGGGGGCGGCATCGGCGGTCTCGCGGCCGCCGTGTCCGTGGCCCGCCAGGGTCACCGGGCGACCGTGCTGGAGCGCAGCGACGTCTTCGGCGAGGTCGGCGCCGGCATCCAGCTCGGCCCCAACGCCTTCCACGCCCTCGACCGCCTCGGTGTGGGCGCCGGGGTCCGCGCGCGGGCGGTGCTCATCGACGAGCTGCAGTTCATGGACGGCACGACGGGCGAGCGCATCACCCGCATGCCGCTCACCGGCGCCTACCGGGAGCGCTTCGGCAACCCGTACGCAGTCGTACACCGCGGCGACCTCTACCAGGCGCTGCTCGACGCCTGCCGCGCCCACCCCGCCGTCACCCTCCTCGGCGGCCACTACGTGGTGCGCTACGAACAGGACGCGACGGGCGTCACCGCGGTCACGTGCACCGGGCGCTCCTTCCGCGGCGACGTGCTGATCGGCGCCGACGGGATCCGCTCGGCCGTGCGCCGCCAGCTCGTCGGCGACGGCGAGCCGCGGGTGTCGGGCCACACCATCTACCGCTCGGTGATCCCCATGGAGCAGGTGCCGCAGGAGCTGCGCTGGAACAGCGTGACGCTGTGGGCCGGGCCGAAGTGGCACTTCGTGCACTACCCCATCGCGGGCGGCAAGTGCCTCAACCTGGCGGCCACCCGGGACGACGCGGCCACCGACCCGGTGGCGGGGCTGCCGGTGCCGGCCGAGGACGTGATCGCCGAGTTCCCCGAGCTGGGCCACGCGGCGCGGCGGCTGCTGGAGCTCGGCCAGGGCTGGCGGGCGTGGGTGCTGTGCGACCGCGACCCGGTGCCGGACTGGACGGACGGCCGGGTGACGCTCCTGGGCGACGCCGCGCACCCCATGCTGCAGTACGCCGCGCAGGGCGCGTGCATGGCACTGGAGGACGCGGTGCTCCTCGGCGAGCTGCTGCAGGGCGCGGAGCCGGGCGAGGCCTCCCTGGGGCGGCGGCTGGAGAAGTACAACGCGGCGCGCTGCGAGCGGACCTCGCGCACGCAGCTGGTGGCCCGGGAGATGGGCAGGCAGCTGTACCACCCGGCGGGGGACGCGGCCCGCGCGCGCAACCGGATGCTCTGCTCCCTCACCGCGGACGAGATGTACGACAAGGTCGACTGGCTGCACGCGGGCGTGCGCTGACCGCGCGGGCCGGACAGACGCACGGACGGACGCGCGCCACGGACGCGCATGAGGGACACACGCGACGGACGCCCCCGGAGAACCGGGGGCGTCCGTTGCGTGGGGGACTGCTGTCCGGGCGTGCCGGATCAGTGGCCGTGGTGCCCGTTGTCGTGGTGCCCGTTGTCGTGGTGACCGTAGCCGTGGTGGTCGTCGTCGTGGTGACCGTAGCCGTGACCGCCGTAGCCGTGGTGGTCGTGACGGTCGTGGTCGTGACGGTCCCAGTCGTCGTGACGACCCTCGTGACGGTGGTGACCGCCGTGGTGGCGCTCGCTGTTCCAGGAGCCGTTGCCCGAGATGATCGGGATCTCGTCCAGGAGGTGCGACAGCGGGTCGTCCCCGTCGCTGATCGTGGAGTTCTCCGTGCAGGACTGCTGCTGCTGCGAGGAGAGGATCGGGATGTCCTGGAGGCCGACGTTGATCAGGGCGAGCAGCGACTGGGCGCCGAGCTTGCCAATGCCGATGCACGGCTTGTTCAGCGAACCGTTGATCAGGCCCATCTGCGGGCTCATGTAGCCGCCCGTCCAGGTGTTTCCGTACATCTGGCCCGCACCGTTGGCGTTCGCAACGTCCTGGCCGTTGCCGATGGCCATCGCGGGGGTCGCCGACACGCCGGCCGCGGAAGCCACGAGGGCGGTCGTGGCCACTACTTTCTTGATCACGCTTGGTTCCTCGTTCTGGCTCGACGAATTGCGGGAGCTCTCTGCCTAACTGGGGAATTTCCGTGAGGTTATTACCGGGCCCGCCCCTTCACCCCATCGGCCCAGTGAGCTGCGCTCCCGCCGGAGAATGCAGGAAAGGGAAAGCCCCCTGCAGCGGGGCCCGCACACCCGCCGCAGGGGACTGACGCACCGGTGGTTCAGTGACCGCCGTGGCCGAAGCCGCCGTGACCGAAGCCGTTGTGGCCGAAGCCGCCGTGACCGCCGTGACCACCGTGGCCGCCGTGGCCACCGTCGCTCTTGTTGCCGGAACCGTTGCCCGAGATGATCGGGATCTCCGACAGGATGTGCGACAGCGGGTCGTCCCCGTCGCTGATCGTGGAGTTGTCGGTGCACTGCTGCTGCTGCTGCGACGTAAGGATCGGGATGTCCTGGACGCCGATGTTGAGGAGCGCCAGCACGGACTGGATACCGAGCTTGCCGATGCCCAGGCAGGGCTTGTTCAGCGTGCCCTGGATCAGGCTCATCTGCGGGCTTTCCTTGCCGCCGGTGTGCGTGTTGCCGTAACCGGTCTTCGCGGCGTTGCCGTTGGCGACGTCCTGGTCGTTCCCGATAGCCATCGCGGGGCCGGAGATGGTGCCGACCGCGGACACCGCGAGGGCGGTCGTGGCAATTACCTTCTTGAGCACGTCCTAAGCCTTTCGATCGTGTAGCGCCCCCACTGGGAAAGCGTTCTGAATAACTCCGGCCTTATACAGAGGTTCCGGGGTTTCACTCATTCGAGCCAGTGGGGTCGCCGCGCGCAGGAAAGCCGGAAGAATTACTTTCCGGCAAACGAAAAGGCGGCGTGCGGTCATACAGGTGGTACGGGCGCGAGCCCGTCAGAAGGCGGTGTCGAACGGGCGCACGGCCGCAACCCCGGCGCCAGGCTCCACCCCCGGCTCCGTCCGCGGGCCCGTTCTCGGGCCCGTTCTCAGGCTCGTTCTCGGGCCTGCCCCCGGCTCCGCCGCCGCCATCGCCTCGTACAGCACCTGCTCGCTCTGCACGCCCAGCAGGATCTGCCCGTCGCCGATCCTGAACACCGGTGGCGTCGGGACGCCGTGGCGGCGCAGCCGGTGCAACTGCCCGCGCAGCTCCTCGGCTTCCTCGGAGCCCTTCGCCAACGCGCCCGCGCCGCCCGGCCCGAGGTCCACCCCGCACTCCTCGGCGACCTCGCGCAGCGTCTCTTCGCCGGCGATGTGCAGGCCGTCGGTGAAGTGCGCACGGAACAGCCGTTCGACGACGGGCTCGGCCAGGCCCTGCTCCGCGGCGCGGCCGATGAGCAGGTGGGCGCGGAAGCTTCCGGTGGCGACCGCTCGGTCGTAGCGCAGCTCCAGCCCGTCGCGGGCGGCCTGCCAGGTGAAGATCTCGGCCTGTGTCGCGGCGTACGGGCCGAGCATGCGCTCCAGTACGGGCATCAGGGGCTGCGGGCTGTCGGAGGCGGCCGGGGCGATCTCGTAGGGGCGGAAGGTGATCGCGACGCCGGTGCCCCGGGCACGCATGCGGCCGGCCGCGCGGACCAGGCGGGTGTAGCCGATGTAGGAGTGGACGCAGATCACGTCCAGGACCATGTCCGCCTTCACCGTCACCGTTCGGATCCCCCCTCCGATGCCCGCCGACCCCACACTTGCCGGTCGGTTGGCTAGTCAGGGAGAACGTAAGACGCGCCTTCTGGGCCGTCAAGCACGTATGTCAAGGAATGGGTGGCGATGCACGCCTCACGGGGTGTCCGGCGAACGATGCTGACGCGGCCCATGTCGGCCGCCTCTATGGCCACTTGGCCACCACGCGACCATCCTGACCACGACAATGTACGTATTGCGTGCCGGTGGTGTCGCGGTCGGCCGCTGCGCCCTCCGCCGGGGGCTCTTTCTGCGGCATGATCTCCACTCCCCCTGGCGCGTGCGGAGGCGGACCGGCACGTCCACCTGCTTGCAGGCGCGGTCAGTTGGGATCGGCAGGAAGGAAGGCTGTCAGCTAACCGGGCGTCAAGCAGGTTCGGCTGGGGGGCGACAGGTTCACGACAACGGCAGGAGAGACCCATGGGCAGCACCCCTCAGGCGCGCAGGAGCGACACCCGGGAGCGCATCCAGAAAACGGCCCTGGACCTCTTCGTCTCGCGTGGTTACGAGAAGACGTCGCTACGGGAGATCGCCGAGGAGCTCGGCGTCACGAAGGCGGCGCTGTACTACCACTTCAAGACGAAGGAGGACATCCTCAGCGCGATCTCCCGGGACCTGGGCAGGCCGGTCGACGAACTCATCGCCTGGGCCGAGGAGCAGCCGGCCACGATGGAGACCAAGCGGGAGCTGCTGCGGCGCTACAGCGTGGCCCTGGGGGCGGCGATGCCGATCTACCACATCCTGCAGGAGAACCAGGCGACGCTGCGGGACCTGGCGATCGGCCAGGAGCTGCGCGACCGGGTCACCTCGATCTCGCGGCTGATGCACGCGGGCGACCTGGCGTTCGACTGCCACGCGCGCGTGGCGAGCGCAGTGATGACGGTCCACTTCGGCGCCTTCACCCCCGACGCCCTGAACGGCACCCCGGAACAACGCCGCGAGGCCCTCCTGGACGTGGCCCTGGAAACCCTGGCGGGGGTCCGCGCCCCAACGGCGGAGCCGGTGCCCACGGCCGGCGGCTGACGCCGCACCCCGGCGGTGCCGGGCAGACCCCGGCCGGCGCACCGGCGGTGCGGGCCGCACCTGCACAAACCCCCCGCCGCAACGGCGCGCAACCACGACGCCGCATCCCGGCGGTGCCCACCCGACCCCGCCCACGGCTCGCACGGCACCGCCGGACAACACCATCGTGGCGCACCACCGCTGCGGCGGAAGAGAAGCGCCGGGCCGGACCCACCGTCCAGACTGCACCCACGCAAACCCCCCGCCGCGGCGGCAGCAGACGCACGGGCACGCCGCCCGCGAGGGCAACCGCGGCGGGGCGCCCCGTGAGGGCGGCGGCGCCTAAGCCACCCCCACCGGCTCCAGCGCGGCAAGCGCCCTCGCTCCGCGCCCCGGGGCCATGTCCAAGCGGGCCAGGACCGCCGGGACGGCGACGGAGGGCATCAGGTGTTCGTAGAGGACGATCGCGCGCCGCTCCAGGTCCGCGCGGTCGGACAGCGACTGCGACAGCGCGTTGATCCCCCCGAACGCCCCGACGATCAGCTCGGCGACCTCCCACGGCACGACGTCCGGTAAGACCTCCCCCCGCTCCTTGCCCTCGACCAGGAGCCGGGTGTGCAGCTCGGTCCACCCGGTGAAGGGCCCGCTGCGGTGGAGCGCGGGCGAGCCGTGTTCCATCGTCAGCCGTACGCTCCCGCGCAGCACGGGGTCCACGAGCAGCTGGTGCGAGAAGACCATGCCGAGGTCGACGAGCCGCTGCATCCGGCAGCCCCCGGGCAGGTCCAGGAGCGCGGACGTCGCCTCGGCCTGGGCGTCGATGACGGCGTGCGCGAGGTCCTCCTTCGAGGGGAAGTGGAAGTACAGCGCCCCCTTGGTCACCTCCGCCCGCGCCAGGATCTCGTTGATCGTGGCGGCGTCGTAGCCCCGTTCGTCGAACACCACCGCGGCCGCTTCCAGGATGTTCTGTCGAGTCCTGATCGCACGGTCCTGCTTGGCCACGGCACGCCTCCGGGTCGATGGGGCCCGCGCACCGCTGCGCGCGGTGCGGGGCTGGGCATCCAGCGGCCGCAGCCGGTACCGGGAGCGCCCGCGGCGTCGAGCGTATGCAGCACACCGGCGTCAAGGGAGGAGAGCGAACAAGCCAACGTGCGCCTCCACCATGTGCCTCCCGTCCAGCGTGTATCTATGGACGCAGCGAGGGAGCCGAGCCGAGCCAGCGGAGGGAGCGCGCCGGCGATGAGCCTCACCGGAACCGCCTTTTTCGCCGTGCTGGCCGCGGCGACGGTCTGCACCGTGCTGGCCACCCTGCTGCTCTGGGCGCGCATCCCCGGCCCGGCCCCCGTCCGCTGGGCGGCGCGCGTGGCCCTGATCGGGCTCTGCCAGGCCACGGCCATCTGCGTCGTCGCCGCCTGGATCAACACCAGCTACGGCCTGTACGCCTCCTGGGACGACCTGCTGGGGCGCACCGGCGGCGGCCCCGTGGCGATGCCGGGCCCGCCGCCCGAGCGCGCCCGTTTCCTGCGGGGCGACGCGGGGATGCGGCAGACGTACGTCCGGGGGCCGCACTCGGCGCTGTCGGGCCAGGTGATGGTGTGGACACCTCCGCAGTACGACGACCCGCGCTTCCGCCGGTCCTCCTTTCCGGTGGTGATGCTGCTGCACGGCGTGCCCGGCTCGCCGCAGTCGTGGCTGGAGCAGGGCCACATGCCGGGGGACTACGCGAAGCTGCTCCGGTCGGGGGCGAGCCGCCCGTTCATCCTGGCCGTGCCGGTCATCGATCCCGGCGGGATGGACACGGACTGTTCCGACGTCCCCGGGCACAAGGTCGCCACCTGGCTCTCCCGGGACGTCCCGGATCTGATCCGGCATCACTTCCGTACGGCGAAGGACCCCCGTTCGTGGGGCCTGCTGGGCATCTCGACCGGCGGCTACTGCGCCGCGAAGCTGCCCCTGCAGTACCCGAAGGTCTTCGGGGCGGGCGCCGCCCTGGACCCCGATCCGCTCACGGGTGCGCAGGGCGCGCTGCCCGACCCCGGGCTGCGGGAGCGCAACAGCCCGACGTGGCTGGTGGCGCACACCGACCACGCGGGCGTGGGGCTGTTCCTGGCCACGTCGCGGCAGGACCGCGCGAGCCCGCCCTCGCTCATCGAGCAGTTCCGGCAGGCGGCGCTCGGCAGCGGCGTGCGGCTGCGGACGATGCTGGCTCCGTCGGGCGGGCACAATTACCACACGTGGATCTCCATGTACCCGGCCGCGTTCTCCTGGCTGAGCGAGGAGCTGGGCGGGCCGGAGCAACCGGCGCAGCCGGAGCAGGCCGACCGGACGACCGGGCGGACGGACGACCGTTCGACCGGACGGCCGACGGGCCCCGGCCGCTAGGTGTTCACGTCCCAGTTGTTCACGTCAGTTGTTCACGTCCTGCGGGAACGTCATCTGCTTGCCCATCCACTCCAGCGTCGGCCCGACCTCGCGCCGCCACGTCGTGAAGTTGTGGCTCCCCGACGGAAGGATGATCTTCGCGGCCGTCATCGGCTCCTTGACGGCCTTGAGGAACTTCTCCGTCTCCTTGAAGTTCTTCTCGCCTTCCTTGCTGCTGGTGACGAGCACCGAGACGCGCGGGGCCGGGAGGTTCTTCAGCCGCCAGATCAGGTCGTGCTCGCGCTTGTTCTTCTCGCCCGCCTCGCCGTCACCGAAGAGGTTCCCCGTGGTCAGATCATTCTTGATCTTGTAGTCGGCGGAGAGGGCGCCCGCCACCGGATACGTCCCGGGCTCGCGCATGGCCAGTTCCAGCGCGCACGTGCCGCCCGAGGAGTAGCCCATGACGCCCCACGCGCTGGCCGCGTGACCGACCCGGTAGGCGCTCTTCAGGGCCTCGGGCAGGTCCTTGGTGAAGTAGGTCTCCGCCTGCGGGCCGCCGGGGACGTCCACGCACTCGGTGTCGCGCGGCGGCGCGATCGTCGGCCGGACCATCACGATCACGGTCGGCTGCATGCGGCGCTCGGTGATCAGCTCGCTCGCCGTCTTCGGCACCCGCAGGAAGTGGGAGAGGTTCGTGATGCCGCCGGGGTAGCCGCTGATGGCGATGATCACGGGAAAGCGCTGCCGCTTGTACTGCTCCTGGAAGTACTGCGGCGGCAGGTAGACGAACGCCGGCTCCACGACGCCCGCGCGGCGGGCGACGAGCCGCACCGACTCCACCGCGCCGACCTTGTCCTTCGGCCCCTGCGGGAGGTCGGTCTTGTCGATCCCCTCCGTGCCGGTGTGCTTCACGAGCCCGCCCTTGCCGGCCTCGACCGGCGCGGCGTTCGGGCCGCCGCCGCTCTCGATGCCCTGGGTGACCTGCCCCGGCGCCCGGTCGTACTTGCCGATCAGTTCGCCCCACGAGCCGTAGAAGCTGTTTTCGGCGTTCACCGCGAGCAGCACCGAGGACATGATCGTCAGCTGCGTGACCAGGATCGCGCCGAGCCGTCCGAGCAGGGGCAGCACGCCGCGCCCGGAGAGCCGCGGCCAGAGCCAGAGGGTGAGGCCCACACACACCACGGCGACGAACACCACCGTGTACAAGAGCGACCTGCTGGTCAGGCCCATGCGTCTCTCAACCCCCTGCCCCTGTGGTGGGTACTCGTGTTCGGTAAAGCGATCCTCACCGATGAAGAGGCCGGAATGGGCGGACAGGGTTACCCTGGACCGATTTCTTACCCTGCTCTTGTCCCGCCCGTGGCCTGTCCGCCCCCTGCCGTTCCCGTCCCGGAAACCGTGCGCGTCGGCGGGTGGGTACGGGTTCCGCTGGGCAAGAAGGGCGCATGGGTGACGTCTTCCTTCGCAGGCTGAGCCGCTGGCAGGCCGACCAGTACCGCGACCAGCTCGCGGATCTGCACGTCACGGCGTACGCACGACCGCACGTCGGCCACGGAGGGCCGCACGGGGGGCCCGGGAGCGAGCCGCGCGTGGAGCCCTTCCACAGCCGCGACCGCTTCCGCGAACGGCTCGCCGAGCACTCCGCGCGACCGGGCTTCGACCTGGTCGTCGCGGACGCCGGCGGCCCGGTGGGCTGCGCGTACGGCTATCCGCTCGCGCGCGACAGCGCCCGGTGGCAGGGCTTCCTCGGCCCCGTCCCCGGCGAGCTGGAGGAGCTGACGGCCGCCGGGCGGGTCTTCGCGGTCGCCGAGCTCGTGGTCGCGCCCCGCCACCGCCGCCAGGGCATCGGCCGGCGGCTGCACGACCGGCTGCTGTCCGGCAGCGGCGCGGCGCTCGCGGCGCTGGTCATGGACCCCTCGGACGCGCACACCCCGGAGGCGGGGGCCGCCCGCCGCGCGTGGGGCTGGCAGCGGGCGGGGCAGGTCCGCCCGCCCGCGGCGGGGGACGTGGGGGACGCCCTGGAGGTCTTCGTCCGGCCGTTGCGCCGCTGACCCGGAGGTGCATGCTCCGAGTGGCGTGAAAACGACGTTCTTGACACCCGTTCCTGACGTGGAGTGAACTCCCGTGGCCCCAAGTGGGCGTAGGACCCGTCCCCCGTGCGTGGGGCGGCCGGGAGTGCCTCGCGAGGGTCTGAGCATGCGGGGAATAGGGGGGCGGCTAGCCTTACGTCACCGTCCCCCCGGGGGACATATCCCCGCAACACGGACATTTCATAACTCCCGAGACACGTGAAGGACTACTCCACATGGGCATTCGGAGTCTGCTGCGGAACGCGTTCGGCCGGTCCAGGACAGCGACGGCCGAGCGAGACGACGCGAGCCTGCCCCAGCAGAGCGCGCCGCCTTCCGTGCCCGCGCCCTCGCAGGAGCCCGGCTCCGGCGAGGCGCGCACGGAGACCCGTGACCCCTCTACGGAAACCCGCCCCGATCCGGTCGTGGCCCGCCCCCGGGTCTCCGCGGAGGGAACCGCCCCCGCGGAGACGGCTGCCGCCGAGCCCTTCCACGCGCCCGTGCCGCCGCAGCAGGGCGGTGGCGGAGCCCGGACCGCCGAGCCGGCCGGCGAGCCGGAAGCCGACACGGTCCCCGACCCCGGCCCGCTGGAGCCGCACGTGCCGCCGCGGCCCGGTCCCACCCCCGGCCCGCGCCCGGGCCCGGGGCCGGTCCCGCCGGAGCCGAGCCCGGAGCCCGAGCCGCAGCCCACGCCGGTGCCCGCGCCCAAGCCCATCCCCCAGCCGGAGCCCGTCCCGCCGGTCGACCCCGAGCCGCTGCCCGAGCCGCCCCCCGGCCCGGACCCGGTCCGCAAGCCGGAGCCCGCCCCGGGCCCGTCGCCGGAGCCCGCCCCGGCCTTCCCGCCGCGCGACGAAGCCCCGGCGGAAGCCGTCCCCGCACAGGACGCCCCTGTGCAGGACACCCCTGCGCAGGACACCCCCGTGCAGACCGTGCCCGCCCAGGGCACCCCCGCGCAGGACACCCCCGCGCAGAGCCCCGCCATCAGCCTCACGAAGGTGGAGAAGTCCGCCCCCGCGCTGGTGAGCCTCTACAAGGCCGCCGGCGTCTCCCTGGAGAAGCAGGGCCTGACCGGGCAGCGCGCGGCCGTCTACCTCGTCCTCGACCGCTCCGGCTCCATGCGCGAGTTCTACAAGAACGGCACGGTGCAGCACCTCGCCGAGCAGGCCCTCGGCCTGTCCGCCAACCTGGACGACGACGGCACGGTCCCGGTCGTCTTCTTCTCGACGGACGTCGACGGCGTGGCAGAGATCGACCTCGGCAACTACGAGGGCCGCATCGGGGAACTGCACTCCTCCATGGGCCACATGGGCCGCACCAACTACCACTGGGCGATGGAGGCGGTGATCGAGCACTACAAGAAGTCCGGCTCGACGGCGCCCGCGTTCGTCATCTTCCAGACGGACGGCGGCCCGTACAGCAAGCCGGCCGCGGAACGCGCCCTCTGCGAGAGCGCGAACCTGCCGATCTTCTGGCAGTTCGTCGCCTTCGGCGACCCGGAGGGCAAGGGCTTCGACTTCCTCCGCAAGCTGGACGACCTGCCCGTGCCGGAGAAGCGCGTCGTCGACAACGCGGGCTTCTTCCACGCGGGCCGCGACCCGAAGTCGCTGACGGCGTCCCAGCTCTACGCGGAGCTGATGGTGGAGTTCCCGGACTGGCTGAAGGAGGCCCGGGCGGCGGGCATCGTCAAGGACTGACGACCGGAGCACCACCAGTAGTCAGGGGTCCCGGGGCGGCATTCGCCCCGGGACCTCCGTCCACCCGGACCACCACTACCGCCCCGGCTCCGGCATCTCCACCGTCACCCGCAGCCCCCCGCCCCGGTTCGGCACGGCCCACGCCCGCCCCCCGTGCGCGCGGGCGATCGACTGGACGATGGACAGGCCCAGGCCCGTGCCGCCGGTGAGCCGTTCCTTGCCGTGCCCCCGCCGGAACGGCTCGAAGAGGGCCGGGATGTCCGCCGCGGCCACGACCGGGCCGGAGTTGCGCACCACCAGCCGGCCCGGCTCGACCAGCACGTCCACGTCGCCGCCGCGGTGGTTGTACTCCACCGCGTTCCGCAGCAGGTTCCCGGCCAGCTGCCCCAGCAGCACCCGGTTCCCCCGCAGGGGCGCCCGCTCGCTGCGCACGGACAGCCGCACCCCGGCCCGCTCCGCGCGCCCCGCGACGGCGCCGGTCTCCTCGGCGACGATGTCGGCCAGGTCGAGCGGGTCGCGGCGCTCCAGGCCGCGGTCGCTGCGGGCGAGCAGGAGCAGGCCGTCGATGAGCCGTTCGGAGCGGCGGTTGGCCTCCAGGAGCGTGGTCCGCACGTGGGCCAGTTCGTCCGGGGACGGATCCCCGTCCAGCCCCACCTGGATCGCCGTGCGCTGGACGGCCAGCGGCGTGCGCAGCTCGTGCGAGGCGTTGGAGATGAAGCGGCGCTGGCTCTCGAAGGCGCCCTGGACGGGGCGCAGGCAGCGGCCCGCCGTCCACCATCCGACACCGACCGCCAGCAGCGCCGTCACGAGCAGGGCCGCGGCCGACCACATGACCATCTGCTGGGAGGCCGCGGCACTGACGTCGCCGGAGATCCGGTACGCCGTCCACGTGTTCACCGTCTCCCCGGGCCGGACGAGTTCGAGCGGCACCGCCTGCCGCGCGATCGTCGTCGCCCGTTCCTGGGTGCCGGCGCGCGACAGCAGGTTCACGGTGAGCAGGAGGCCCCCGCCGAGGACGAGGAAGATCCCGCCGAAGGCCGCGGCGATACGCGTACGGGCCGTGAGGAACGGCCGCCTCACCGGCTTCACAGCGCGTACCCGACGCCCTGCACCGTGCGGATCAGCGCCGGCTCCCCGAGCTTGCCGCGCAGCTTGCTCATCGCCACGCGCACCGCGCCCGTGAACGGGTCGGCGTGGGCGTCCCACGCGCGCTCCAGCAGCTCCTCCGCGCTGACGACCGCCCCGTCCGCCTCCAGCAGCAGCTGCAGGATGGCGAACTCCTTGGGCGAGAGGTCGAGGTCCCGGCCGTTGCGGTCGGCCGTCCGGCGCACCGTGTCGAGCCGCAGCCCGGCCTTCTCCAGCAGCGGCGGCGCCGGCCGCGCGCTGCGCCGCCGCAGCGCCCGCACCCGCGAGATCAGCTCGGGGAATTCGAACGGCTTGGGCAGGTAGTCGTCGGCGCCCAGGTCCAGCCCCGCCACCCGGTCCTCCATCGAGCCGGCGGCGGTGACCATCAGGATGCGGGTGCGGGAGCCGTCGGCGACGAGGTGCCGGGCGACGTCGTCGCCGTGGACGCGGGGCAGGTCGCGGTCGAGGACCACGACGTCGTAGTCGTGGAGGGAGAGGTAGGCGATGGCGGCGTCACCGCTGTAGACGGTGTCCACGGCGAACCCGGCCCTGCGCAGGCCGGTGGCGATCAGCTCGGCCAGTATCTCTTCGTCCTCGGCGACCAGTACCCGCATGTCCTCGTCCGTCTCCTTCGGCAGCGCATCCCCTCCCAGGATGCGGTGTACAGGAGGACATGTTTCGCAAACCTCTCCATTGACCGGATAGCGGTGACATGAACGCGCTGTTCGCGCCCCTGGGGATGCCTCCGCGCGCCCCTGAAGCCCGGTTACGGTCCGCCGATCGAACAACTACGGTTGGTAATCGCAGGATCACTCTTCGGATACAGCGCATAGGCGTACAGGCGTACAGGAGCTCTCACATGGCCGTTCCCGACGAAGCCGTCCCCAGCGAGGAAGGCGAGGTGAGAACGTCCCACGCGGGCACGTTCGCCTCCCTGCAGGACGCCGTCGACTTCGTCACCCTCCCTCCCGGGGAGGGCAGCGGGGAAGCCGGCTTCTCCTACCGGGCGGACGGTCAGGTCGACGTCGTCTACTTCCACTGAGGTTTCCTTCGAGCCGTCCTTCGAAGCTCCCTTCGAGACTTCCTTCGAGACTTCCTTCAAGAGGGAGGGGGACCGGGTGGCGGGAGGGGCAGCCCCGCCACCCGGTCACAAAAACCGAGTGCTCAGCCCCACGACCCCAGCAGGAACGGATACGCGTCGAGGATCCTCCCCGGCCCGTGGATCACCTCGCGGAAGGTGAAGACGAGGTACTGATCGCCCTTGACCGCGAAGAAGTGCATCTCGTCGCCCACGGCCGCCGAGGCGATGGCATCGGGCCTGCACGGCTCGGGCAGGTGGTCCAGCCGCACCGGCCGCACGTCGCGCCGGTCCGCGCCCCGCCTGCCGGCCGCCGGCCCCCGCGGCACGTCGATCAGCGCCGTCGCGCCCTTCTCCCCGAACACCAGGTGGTAGCGGCCGTCCGGCGTCCCCTGCACCGCCGCCTTCACCGCCCCGCCGATCACCGGCTCCAGCTGCTCGCGCGGGTAGTGGAAGTCGGTGCTGCGCAGGCTCTCCCCGCTCCCCCGGTCCGAGAACTCGACGGCCAGGTCGCCCTTGACGCCCAGGTACCGGTGCTCGCTCCACCCCGGCGCCCGCGTCACGAAGTCGAAGCCGCCGTGGAACTCCTTCGGCAGGTGCGGGAACTGCTCGCTGATCTTCCGCGGCCCGGCCTCCACCCGGTTGCGCTGCGAGAAGCGGACGACCTCGTCGCCGCGGAAGCCGTCGAAGACGATGTACGGCGTGGTGCTCCCCGGCACCCACTTCGAGACCGTGCCGAAGATCCCGCCGGACGCCTCCAGCGAGGCCTTGAGCGCATTGGTGAGCGTCGCCAGGAGACCGCTCGAACTCGGCTCCACGACCGTCCCCGCCAGCGCGTGGAAGAGCTTCGCCTCCCCGCGCGGCTCCACGGCCTCGAAGATCCAGGTCCGGTTCTCCTCGTCCCCCGCCTGCTGCTCGACGACGGCGCCGGCGGCGGCCGAGTGGCCGCGGACGTTCAGCCCGAGGCCGCTGTGGACGTTGACGATCCGGCAACCGCCGCCGTTCCGGATCTCCCAGGCCTGGCTCCGGTACGCCGGGTCGTTCTCCTCCAGGTGCCGCTGCTCGGCCGGTGCGCCCGGGTCCTTGCGGCAATGCCGCACCTGCAGATAGCGCCCGCTGTGCTGGTTCTGCAGCCGGTAGACGTTCTCGCCGCCCTGCCCCGGCTCCAGGCGCCACGCCTGGCTCGCGCGCTGCGGCCAGTCGTGGAGCGGCTCCTGGACGATGTCGGCGGCGTCGTGCCTGCCGAGTCCCCGGACCGTCAGGTACAGCCCGGTCTTCTCGTTCCTGACCAGGTACGTGGTGCTGGCGTGGACGCTCATGAACCCTCCTGGGTACGGAGCGGACGTCGGAACGTGCGGTCAGGCCGCCCACCCTAGGGGCGGGGAGGGAGGGTGCCCAGGGCAGCCCCGGCCAGTTCCTGGCGGGCGGCGAGCTCCGCCTTGACCGCGGAGAGCGCCTCGGCGTTCCGGTCGATCTCCTGCCGCTGGTACGCCGCGTCGACCGCGAACCAGACGCCCACCACGTTGTGTTCCCCCTTGCACCACGCGTCGGCCGCCGCCGTCTCCCGCTCCTCCGCGGACGGCTCGGGCGTCCGCCAGGCCGCGTCGGCCCCGGCCTTGAGCGGATCGTCGTACGAAGCGAAGCCGCGCTTCTTCATGCAGGACGCCCACTGGGCGAAGACGCGCACCACGCGCGGGTCGCGCTGCGAGCGCTCGAAGCTCCCGGAGTTGATCCGGTCGGCGACCGGGGCGTCTCCCCCGGCCTCGGCGTTGTCCGCCCGCAGCGCGGAGCGCGCCTCGCCCGTACAGCCGCCCGCGGGGACCGTACGCCCGTTGACGCGCTGCCCGCCCTTCGCGGCGGCGCTGCCGGGCTTCACCTTCGGGTCGTCCGTACCGGCGAGGACGATGCCCGCCTCGGCGGAGAGGGAAGGCGGCGGCGCGGGCGGCGCAGGCGGGACGCGCGGACTGCCGGGCGGCGCGAAGCCGTAGCGGGCGGCGGCGGAGGGATCGGTGACGCCGTAGCGGTACTGCGTACGGGTCTTGGGCCGGAAGGGGGTGGCGGGGGCGGCCGGTCGGTAGGCGACCCCGAAACGGCGCATGCAGCGTTCCACGAGGGTGCGCTGTGCGGACTCCAGGCGGTCGGCCTGGTCATGGGTGAGGAGGTAGGGGTCGATGGGGAGGGCATGGGACGCGGCGGACGTCATCTCGGGGAACGCGCTCGGCTGCGGCACCTTGTCGCCGGACGAGGAGCCGGAGCACCCCGCGACCGCGAGGAGGACGCCCACGAGGGCGACGGGGAGGACGGCAGCGAAGACACCCCGCCCGTGGTCACGGGCGGGGCTCCCTTGACGCGACGACAGCTCGATCACCCGAACTTGCCGGACGCGTTGTTGTTCCGCAGCGAGGGAATGAGGTTCGCCTGGCCGCCGGCCGCGATGCGCTGGTGCGCACCTGCGTAGTTCGGGCTGTAGTAGATCGTGATGGCGTTGTCGAAGTCCCAGTTGTCGACCGAGGCCGCGTTGTTCCGCACGACCAGGCCCGAGCCGGAGCTGCCACGCGTCGACGTGCTCGTCACGAAGTGGTTGTTCCCGTAGTTCGCGTCGTTGCTGTACTGCTTGTAGATCGCACCCGTGTGGTTCTGGTGGTAGAACAGGCACGCGTAGCCGGTCGAGCAGGCCGCCGCGAACTGATCCGTCGCCGCGGAGGCCGGCGAGGTGGCCAGCAGGCCCGAACCCGCGGTGGCGACGGCAATCGCCCCGGCCACGGCCAGACGCTTGAATCGCATACCAAAGCCCTCCTGTTTCGTGTGTTTGCAGGAGCAGGAAGCGTTTCGGTTTCGGGCGTCATCCTGTCCGGCGGCCGGGAGAAAGGACAGCGCCTTCGAACCTCATCGAAACTCGCAGCTCGAATTCACGAGCGCGGAACCCGTACGGGTACGGACGTGCAGGGCGCTCGTTCCGTGCGGGACGGTGCGCAGCAGGCCCGCGTCCCGCAGGGCCGACAGGTGATGGCTCACCGTCGGCGCGGAGACGCCCACGCGGCGGGCGAGCTCCCCCGAGGTGCAGGCCGTCCCGGCCGCGATGAGGATCCCCGCCCGGGTGGCGCCCATGAGCCGGGCCAGCGCCTTGTCGCCCGCGGGATCGGACTGCGGCTGGGCCGCCGGGTGGACGAGGACCGGCGGCGCGTCGGGGTCCTCCGGCAGGTGCCCCACGCCGTGGCAGAAGTGCGACGGCTGCAGCAGCAGCCCGCGGCCGCGGAGGTCGTACTCCCTGTCCACGGCGTTGCGGACGTGCAGCGTGGGCGGCGCCCACCGCATGGTGGGCACGTAGCTGCGGAGCAGCCCGTTGACCCCGCCGTCGAGGAGTGCCCTGATCCGCAGGGCGCGGTCGCCGTCGACGCTGGACCGGATGTCCTCCCAGTACGGGTCGACGGCCACCTCGCGGTACGCCTCGGGCGGCCGCGGGTGGGGCAGCCGCGCGAGGACGTCCCGGTGCCAGTCGCCGTAGCGCGGCGGCACCACGCGTCTTCGTAAGTGCCGCAGACTCAGCACCAGTTCCCACTGGGGGTCGGGGCCGGTCGCCACCCGTGTGTTGAGCAGATCCGTGTCGGTGAAGTGAATACGCAGCACCGCGGCAGAGTGTCAAGGGAGGTGCGGGGGCACCAGGCGAAATGTGGCTGAGGTGCACTTTGGCCGACTCCGGCAGGGCGGCGGCGTCGCCGCTGTCCCGGAGACTTCGGCTGAAGGTGAATCCTTTTCGGTCCTCCCCGCCTCTTGTCCGCGTACCGGTCGAACGGACCGGCAGAACGGACCGCCGAACGGACCGGCAGAACAGAACCGGAGGACCCACCCATGATGGTCACCAGCCTCGTAGTGATCGGAGCCCTGCTCGTGGGCGCGTGCAGCTGGCACCTGATGCGGCGCTACAAGAGCCGAAGCTGACCAGCGACCTGCCCGTAGGGCGCCGCCCGCGTAGGAGTCCCGGATTGAACCAACGCTTCACTTGGCCGGACGAGCGGCTCATCAAGGCCGCTCAGGACGGCGACGTCACTTCGCTCACCACCGTCGTCATGGAATCGCAGCCCCATGTGCGCAGGTTCGCCCTGTCGCTGTGTTCCTCACCGCAGGACGCGGAGGACGCGGCCCAGGAGGCGCTGATCATCCTCTACCGGAAGATCGGCACTTTGCGGGCCACCGGTGCGCTCGCCTCATGGATGTTCCGGATCGTGCGCAACGAATGCCTCCGGCAGGTACGGGTGCTCGTCTCGCGGAGCGACGAGGCGACGGCCGGACCGGAGGCGACCGCGGAACCGTCCGCCGAGGACGCGGTGCTGCACCGGCTGGAGGCGGAGCGCATCGCGGCCGCGGTCAGCGCCCTTCCCCGTGACCAGCGGCAGGTCCTGATCATGCGGGACGTGCAGGGCCTGCCCGGCCGGACCGTCGCCCATGCGCTCGGCCTGAGCAGCGCCGCGATGAAGTCGCGGCTGCACAGAGCGCGCGCAGCACTGCGTCACTCCCTGGCAGTGACGGACCAACCAGGCGGAGGAGTCGACCAACCAGTCGGAGGAGTCGCACGACCGTGAACACCGTGAAGGTTTCGAAGACCGCGAACAGCGCGAACGCCGCGCCCGAGAGGAACTTCGCCAGCAAGTCCGTCCCGCGGCATCTGGCGCGCGGCGCCATCGGCGTCGGCCTGATCGCCGGCTCGATCGCCCTGGTGCCCGTCGCCGGCCCGGCCACCCTGCTGGCGGCCCCGTTGGCCCTGATCCCCTTCCGCGGCTGCCCCACCTGCTGGATGGTCGGCCTGGCACAGACCATCTCCCGCGGCCGCCTGGAACGCCGGTGCGTGGACGGCGTTTGCACCCTCACCAAGGCGCACCCGGCGCCCTCGGGCCGGTCAGGGTGACGGCAGTGGTGGGGCCGGGATCCGTGGGTCAAGTGCGGGCCAGAGATTCTGTTCATCACCGACCGTGTCCATCCCGTAACACGTCACGCTCCGCCCCTCTGGGCATCTATACGCCGTGAGTAATGAAAATCCCCCGCGGAGCGTCTACCGCTTCGGCATCTGGACCCTCACCCCCGACCTCGAGCCCGACGCCGAGCCCGTCACGTACGCGATGCAGTGCGCCGTCTGCGAGGAGAGGTCCGAGCCCGCCGAGGACCTCACCACCGTGCAGACGTGGACCTTCCGGCACGCCGGCCGGAACCCCTCCCACCACACCTACCGGGAGGTGATCACCCGGCCCTGGCGCGCCTGGATGGCCTGAGGAAACGGCGCGCGGTCGGAGCCGGTCGCTCGGATACGCTAAAGGCCTCCGTATACGCCCGCGACCAGGGAGCAGCCGAAATGGCTCGACACCTCATCACCAGCGCCCTTCCGTATATCAACGGGATCAAGCACCTGGGCAACATGGTGGGGTCCATGCTCCCGGCGGACGTGTACGCCCGGTACCTCCGCCAGACCGGCCGCGAGACGCTGTTCATCTGTGCCACCGACGAGCACGGGACCCCGGCCGAGCTGGGCGCCAAGGAGCTGGGCCTGCCGGTGGCCGAGTTCTGCGCGCGGCAGCACGACGCGCAGAAGGCGGTCTACGACGGCTTCGCGCTGTCCTTCGACTACTTCGGCCGCAGCTCGTCGCCGGAGAACCACGAGATCACCCAGCACTTCGCGCGGCAGCTGCAGGAGAACGGGTTCATCGAGGAGCGCTCGATCCGCCAGGTCTACTCCCTGGCGGACGGCCGCTTCCTCCCGGACCGCTACATCGTGGGCACGTGCCCGCACTGCGGCTACGACAAGGCCCGTGGCGACCAGTGCGAGAACTGCACGCGCGTCCTGGACCCGACGGACCTGATCGACGCCCGTTCGGCGATCAGCGGCAGCAGCGAGCTGGAGGTCCGCGAGACCAAGCACCTCTTCCTGCTCCAGTCGAAGCTGCAGGGCGAGGTCGAGGCGTGGATCGACGAGCACGGCAAGGACTGGCCGGTCCTGGCGTCCTCGATCGCCCGCAAGTGGCTGACCGAGGGCCTGAACGACCGTGCGATCACCCGTGACCTGGACTGGGGCGTGCCGGTCCCGGCGGACACGTGGCCGGAGCTGGCGGCCGAGGGCAAGGTCTTCTACGTCTGGTTCGACGCCCCGATCGAGTACATCGGCGCGACGAAGGAGTGGGCGGGCCAGGACCCGGAGAACCGGGACTGGAAGTCCTGGTGGTACGAGGCTACGGACGTCCGCTACACCCAGTTCATGGGCAAGGACAACGTCCCGTTCCACACGGTGATGTTCCCGGCCACCCAGCTGGGCACGCGCGAGCCGTGGAAGAAGGTCGACTACGTCAAGGCCTTCAACTGGCTGAACTACTACGGCGGCAAGTTCTCCACGTCCCAGAAGCGCGGCGTCTTCACGCACGACGCGCTGGAGCTGCTGCCCGCCGACTACTGGCGCTACTTCATGATGGCCAACGCCCCCGAGTCGGACGACACCTCGTTCACGTGGGAGCTGTTCTCGGCCACGGTGAACAAGGACCTGGCCGACGTCCTCGGCAACTTCGTCAACCGCGTGCTGTCCTTCTCCAAGAAGCGCTTCGGCGAGACGGTCCCGGCCGGCGCCGAGGCGGGCGAGGCCGAGGCCGCGCTGGGCCGCGAGATCGCCCAGCTGCTCCAGGAGTACGAGGAGCACATGGAGGCCATGCAGTTCCGCAAGGCCGCGCAGGCCCTGCGCGCCCTGTGGAGCGCGGGCAACTCGTACCTGGAGACGAAGGCCCCCTGGCTGGAGATCAAGACCGACCCGGAGGCCGCTGCGCTGACGCTGCGCACGGCGATGAACCTGATCCACCTGTACGCGGTGATCTCCGAGCCGTTCATCCCGCAGTCGGCGTCGGCCCTGCGCTTCGCGTTCGACCTGGCCGACGACTCGCGGACGTGGGTCACGGCGGACGAGGCCCGCTCGCTGTCCTTCGTCCCGGCCGGTACGCCGTTCAGCGTCCCGCCGGTGCTCTTCGCGAAGATCACCGAGGATGACCTGGAGGCCTACCGCGAGCGCTTCGGCGGCGGCGAGGAGCCGGCGGCCTAGTCACCCCGCGGAGCAGCAGCCGAGGGCCCGGAACCGAGGAGGTTCCGGGCCCTCGTGCGTGCCCGTTGATGGAACGGTAATCGTCCGTTGAGGCCGGCGGACCAGGCTGGTGCCACACCGCACGGGGGAAGCCGGGAAGACGAGGAAGAGCAGTGTTCAAGAAGCCGATCACCATCAGCGTGTACGCCACCGACGAGCTGGCGCGGGCCCGGTTCGCCCGGGAGGTGCGGGCCGTACTGCCCGAGGTGCGGGTGGCGCGGCGGGACGCCGGAGAGGGGGCGGGGGACGTCGGCTTCGTCCTCATGGGGGCCGACGACCCGGCCGCGGCGGCCGCCCTGCGGCGGCTGACACGGGCGGACGAGGCGCCGGTGGTGCTGGTCGCGGACGAGCTCGGGGAGAGCGAGCTGATGGCCGTCGCGGAGTACGGCGTGCACTCCGTGCTGTGGCGGCCGGCGATCACGCGGCGGCAGCTGTCGCGGGCGGTGCACAGCGCTGCGGGATGCTGTCCGAAGCTGCCCATGGTGACCGCGCTCATGTGACACTTCCGTCATGGTGACGACAGAGCGGGCCATCCCACCCCTGACGGCCGATGAGCGCACCACACTGGAGAGTTGGCTGGACTTCCAGCGCGCCACCCTCGCGCGCAAGGTGGACGGTCTGACCGACGCGCAGGCGCGGGAGCCGGCGGCGCCGCCGTCCGCGCTGAGCCTGCTGGGCCTCGTGCAGCACATGGGCGAGGTGGAGCGGCAGTGGTTCCGCAGAGTGCTCCAGCGCGAGGCGGCGCCGCCGCTGTACGGGCCGGGTGCGGGCGCCGAGGCGAGAACCGCCGAGGACCTGGGCGACGCCAATGCGGGCCTCGCCGTCGCGCCGGACGCGAGCCTCGCGGGGGCCGTGACCGTCTGGCAGGAGGAGATCGCCCGGGCCCGGGCCGCCTACGCGCCCCTGTCGCTCAACGCCGTGGGAACGGTGCAGGGCAGGGAGGTCTCCCTGCGGTGGATCTTCCTCCACATGATCGAGGAGTACGCGCGGCACAACGGGCACGCGGACCTGCTGCGCGAGCGCACGGACGGCGCGACGGGCTACTGACGACACGCGCGAGCCCCCGGCCGAGGACGGCGCGGGGGCTCGGCACGCAGCGGCGCTGACGTGCGTACTGGACGCTGAAGTGCGTACTACTTGACGACCGGCTTGCGGATCGACAGGTGGAGCTCCTTCAGGCGGGCCTCGTCGACCTCGCTCGGGGCGCCCATCAGCAGGTCCTGCGCGTTGCCGTTGAGCGGGAAGGCGATGGTCTCGCGGATGTTCGGCTCGTCGGCCAGGAGCATCACGATGCGGTCGACGCCCGGGGCGATGCCGCCGTGCGGCGGAGCGCCGAACTTGAAGGCGCGCAGCATGCCGCCGAACTCCTTCTCGACCTCCTCCTTGCTGTAACCGGCAATCTCGAACGCCTTGTACATGACGTCGGGCTCGTGGTTGCGGATGGCGCCGGAGGACAGCTCGGTGCCGTTGCAGACGATGTCGTACTGCCAGGCCAGGATGTCCAGCGGGTCCATCGTGTTCAGCGCCTCCAGGCCGCCCTGCGGCATGGAGAAGGGGTTGTGCGAGAACTCGATCTGGCCGGTGTCCTCGTTCTTCTCGAACATCGGGAAGTCGACGATCCAGCAGAAGCGGAAGACGTTCTCCTCGAACTGGCCGGCGCGCTTGGCGGCCTCGACGCGCACGGCGCCCATGATCTTGGAGACCTCGTCGAACTCGCCCGCGCCGAAGAAGATCGCGTGGCCGGGCTCCAGGCCGAGGCGCTCGGCGAGGGCCTTGACGTTCTCCTCGGTGAGGAACTTGGCGATCGGGCCGGTGAGGGCAGCCTTGTCGGGGAGTCCTTCGCCGACGCGGACCCAGGCCAGGCCCTTCGCGCCCTGCTCGACCGCGTACTCGCCGAGGCCGTCGAAGAACTTGCGCGGCTGGTCGCCGGTGGCCGGGACGGCCAGGGCGCGGACGTGCTTGCCGGCGAAGGCCTTGAACTCCGAGCCCTCGAAGACGTCGGAGACGTCGGTGAGCTCCAGCTTGGCGCGCAGGTCCGGCTTGTCGGAGCCGTACTTGAGCATGGCCTCGCGGAAGGGGATCCGCGGGAAGGGCGAGGTGACGTGGCGGCCGTTGCCGAACTCCTCGAAGAGGTCGGTCATGACCTTCTCGATGACCTGGAAGACGTCCTCCTGCTCGACGAAGGACATCTCCACGTCGAGCTGGTAGAACTCGCCCGGCGAGCGGTCGGCGCGGGCGTCCTCGTCGCGGAAGCACGGCGCGATCTGGAAGTAGCGGTCGAAGCCGGCGATCATCAGCAGCTGCTTGAACTGCTGCGGGGCCTGCGGCAGGGCGTAGAACTTGCCGGCGTGCAGACGGGACGGCACCAGGAAGTCGCGCGCGCCCTCGGGGGAGGTGGCGGACAGGATCGGGGTCGCCATCTCGTTGAAGCCGAGGTTGGTCATCTTCTCGCGGATGGAGGCGATGACGGCGGAGCGCAGCATGATGTTGCTGTGCATGCGCTCGCGGCGCAGGTCGAGGAAGCGGTACTCCAGGCGGCGCTCCTCGTTCACCCCGTCCTCGGCGTTGATCGTGAAGGGCAGCGGCTCGGCGGCACCCAGGACCTCGACGGCGGAGACCTCGACCTCGATCTCACCGGTGGGCAGCTCGGGGTTGACGTTGTCGGTACCGCGGCTGACGACCTTGCCGTCGATGCGGACGACCGTCTCCTTGGTGACGTGGCTCAGGGCCTCGTTGGCGGCGGTGCCGGGACGGGCCACGAGCTGCACCAGGCCGTGGTGGTCGCGGAGGTCGATGAAGAGGATGCCGCCCAGGTCGCGCCGATTGTGCAGCCAGCCACTCAGTCGCACGTCGGTGTCGACGTCAGCCGCACGGAGCTCGCCGCAGGTGTGGGACCGGTACCGATGCATCGTTCATCCAAGTCGTGATCGAGGGCGTGGGCCAGCCCGCCTACGGCACAGGGCTCGTACCTGTGGCACAGGGCTGGCGTGCATACAACACGGGAGCAAGGGTACTGCGCGCTTGTGAAGATCCGCCCACCGTACCTTCGGTGGTACCCATTGCGGAGACCTGCATAAAGTGGGGCAATGCGCACCGAGGACGTACTGGCCGCCACCGCGACCGGCCTGTGGCACTGGGACGACGCCACGCGCATCGCCACCTTCGACGCCGAGGCCGCCCGGCTGCTGGGGCTCCCGGCCACCCGTACGGAGCTGACGGATTCCGCCACCAGGGCCCGGTTCCACGCGGTGGACTGGGTGGAGTTCCAGGGCATCATCAGCCTGGCCGTGGCGGAGGGCATCCTCGTCGAGGCGCGGCTGCGGGTCGTGGACGACGAGGGGCGGGTCCTGCGGACGGTGCGCGCCCGCAGCCGCCCGCAGCTGCGGGCCGCGGTCGCCGGGCGGATGGACTTCGTCCTGGTCGGCACGGTGCAGGAGGTGCCGGAGCCGCAGTCGGGGGCGGCGGCGCGGACGACCGTCACGGGCGACTGGCGGCGCAACCGGGAGGCCTTCCTACTGGACGCCGGGCGGGCGCTCGCGGAGGCCCGCTCCACCGCCGAGGTGCTGCGGGTGGCCGCGGGGCTGTCGATGCCGGGCTTCGAGCCGTCGGGCCTCGCGGTCTTCAGCGGGGAGGGCAGCCGGGTCCGGGTGATCGGGCACCACGGCTACGCCCCGGGCAGCGCGGAACCGTTTCTGGACCTGCCCATGGACGCGGCCTACCCCGCCGCCGAGGTCATCCGCACCGGCCGGGCCATCTACCTGCCCGCTCCCGAGGACTACCAGCGCCGCTTCCCCGAGGCCTGGGAGGACGTCGCGCACTTCGGGCGGCAGTCCTGGGCGTTCCTGCCGCTGATCAACGCGGGCCAGATCATCGGGGCGTGGATGGCCGGGTTCAGCGTGCCGGTGTCCTTCACCCCCGACGAGCGGTCCGTGCTCACCACGGTGGCCAGGATGCTCGCCCAGGCCCTTAGCCGGGCCAGCGTGCACGAGTCCGAGCGCGAACTGACCGTCGGCCTGCAGCGGTCCATGATGCCCACCCTGCAGCAGGACATCCCCGGCATGGCCGTCGCCGCGCGCTACATCCCCACCGGCGGCGGACTGGAGGTCGGCGGCGACTGGTACGACATGATCCCGCTCCCGCTCGGCCGGATCGCGCTCGTCATCGGCGACGTCCAGGGCCACGACGTACGCGCCGCCGGGCTCATGGGCCAGCTCCGGATCGCCCTGCGCGCCTACGCCTCCGAAGGCCACCACCCCGACGCGGTCCTCTCCCGCGCCTCCCGCTTCCTGGCCGGCATCAACGCCTCCGAGACCGAGGGCGACGAGGCCGAGCCGCGCTTCGCGACCTGCCTGTACATCGAGGTCGACCCCGAGAGCGGGCGGCTCGACATCGCCCGCGCCGGCCACCCCAACCCGGCCATCCGGCTCGGCGACGGCACGATGCTCGTCCGCAACACCGCCGGCGGCCTGCCGCTCGGCATCGACCCCGACACCGACTACCCCACGACGCGGCTCGTCCTCGAACCCGGCGAGACGATGATCGTCTGCACGGACGGGCTGATCGAGACCGGCGGCCACGACCTGGACAGCGGGTGGGACCGGCTGCGCGGCGTCATCGAAGGGCAGCCCCTGGAGCTGACGGGAACCGGCAACGGCAGCGGGCCGGACGGCGACCTGGAGGCGCTCGCCGACGCCCTCGTCCAGGCCGTCCACGGCCCCTCGTCCCACTACACGACCGGCCCGCTCCTGGACCGGCGCGAGGACGACATCGCCGTCCTCCTGCTCGCGCGCGCCGTCGGCGCGGCCGGCGCGGAGCCCGCGGCCGTACCGCGGCCCGTACGGCGCACCGTCCTCACCATCGCCCAGGCCGAGCCGGAACGGATCGCCGAGGCGCGGCAGCAGGTCCGCGACCTCATGCACGACTGGCCGGACGGCGACCAGGTCGACTCCGCCGTCCTCATGGTCTCGGAGATGGTCACCAACGTCCTCGTCCACACGGACGGGGACGCGGTGCTGATCGCCCGGATCACCGGCGACCGGGGCGCGCGCTGCGTCCGCGTCGACGTCTCCGACAGCAGCGACGAACTGCCCCACCGGCGCCACCCCGGGGAGATGGCCTCGTCCGGGCGCGGCCTGGTGCTGATGGAGCTCCTGGCCGGGGCGTGGGGGGTGGACCCGCGGGGCGAGGGCAAGAACATCTGGTTCGAGCTGTACGAGAAGGAGGCGGTGGGGGCGGACGCGGCGGTGGGGGTGGCGGGCTAGGGACGGCGGGCCACGGGCGGCGCCACCCCGCCCGCGCCGAGCCCGCACGGTCCCCCGCCGCGCGTGGCGGCTACGCCGCCGGAATGACGCCCAGGCGACCCGCCTGGTAGTCGTCGAAGGCCTGGGCCAGTTCGGCGTGGGTGTTCATGACGAACGGCCCGTAGTGCTGCATCGGTTCGCGGATCGGCCGCCCGCCGAGCAGCACGACCTCGAAGTTCTCCGTCCGGGACTCCTGCTTCTTGCCGGCCCGGATGGTCACCGAGTCGCCCTGCCCGAAGACGACCGTCTGCCCCATCGCGAAGGGCCGCCCCTCGGCGCCCGCCGACCCGTGCCCGGCGAGCCCGTAGGCCAGGGCGTTGAAGTCGGTGCGCCACGGGAGCGTCAGCTCCGCGCCGGGGCTCACGGAGGCGTGGATCATCGTGATGGGCGTGTGCGTCGCACCCGGACCCTCGTGCCCGGCCACGTCGCCGGCGATCAGCCGGACCAGCGACCCGCCGTCCTCGGAGGCCAGCAGCCTGACGCTGCCCCCGCGGATGTCCTGGTACTTCGGGGCGATCATCTTGTCCTCGCGGGGCAGGTTCACCCACAGCTGCAGCCCGTGGAAGAGGCCGCCGCTGGTGACGAGCTCCTCCGGCGGCGTCTCGATGTGCAGCAGCCCGGAGCCGGCCGTCATCCACTGCGTGTCGCCGTCGGTGATGACGCCACCGCCGCCGTGCGAGTCCCGGTGGATGAAGGTGCCGTCGATGATGTAGGTCACCGTCTCGAACCCGCGGTGCGGGTGCCAGGGGGTGCCCTTGGGCTCGCCGGCGGCGTAGTCCACCTCGCCCATCTGGTCCATCATGATGAACGGGTCGAGGTACTTGTAATTGATCCCCGCGAAGGCCCTGCGCACGGGGAATCCCTCGCCCTCGAACCCCGTCGGAGCCGTGCCGACGTACAGCACCGGCCGCTGCGGGGCGCCCGCCGGGGCGGAGACCCGCGGCAGGGTCAACGGGTTCTCGACGGTCACTGCTGGCATGACGACCTCCTCGGTTCGTTCACCGTTCAATTTAGTTGAAGGATGAACAACCTGCAAGGACTCCCGTATTCCCGCGACGGATACCCATGGCGGACGCGACGGCGGACGCGACGGCTGACGCGACGGCGGACGTCATGGCGGATCCCACGACGAACCCCACGACGGATCCGCCCGGTCGCTCCCGCCGCGGATCATGGACACTGGATCAATGCGCCAGAACGCCACCGGCCCCCGCCCGGCCGCCGTCACCGCCTTCGTCGCCGCGGTCGTGGCGCTGGCCGGACTCGGCGTCGTCGTGGCGAACCACGGCCTCGCGACGGACTCCCCCGTGGCCGACGGCGACGCCTCCGGCCACTTCGCCCAGCCGAAGGAGAAGGGGGACGAAACCGCGGAGGCCATGCGGTCGGCCGTCCGCACCGAGAAGAACACGGCCCCCCTCAAGCCCGCGGGCAGCGGCAGGACCGACCCGCTCCCCGCCTCCGAGCCCCTGCGCGCCACGGAGGCCCCGGCCTCGCCCGCCGTCGGCCCGCTGTTCTACACGGGCCAGGGCGAGCCCGGGCACGGCTGCAGCGCGAGCGTCGTCCACAGCCCCGCGGGCGACCTGATCGTCACCGCCGCGCACTGCGTCTACCTGGACGGCTTCCGCACCGACATCGCCTTCGTCCCGGGCTACCGCGACGGCGTCGCCCCGTACGGGGTCTGGGTGCCGACGTCGGTGGACATCGCCCCGGAGTGGGCGGCCGACCGCGACCCGGACCACGACGTGGCGTTCCTGCGGGTGCGCCGGCCGGACGGGGACGGCAAGCCGATCGAGCAGGTCACGGGCGCGGAGCGGATACGCTTCCGGCCGCCTGCGGACCGCCCGGCGCGGGTGATCGGCTACCCCCTGGGCGAGGAGCGCCCGGTCTCCTGCCAGAACCGCACGCGGACCCACAGCCCCACCCAGCTCCGCTTCGACTGCGCGGACATGCCCAACGGCACCAGCGGCGGCCCGTTCCTGACGGACGTCGACCCCGCGACCGGGCTGGGCACGATCAACGGGGTCGTGGGCGGTCACGAAGAGGGCGGCGACGAGGAGACGTCGTACAGCTCGTACTTCGGCGACGGCATCGAGTCCCTCTACCGGAGGGCAACGGGCAAGGGCTGAGCCCCGATCCTGAGGCCTGAGCCCCGGGCAGGGGGCCCGGCGTCCGGCACCCCGCGCCCCGCACCCCGCGCCCCGCACCCCGCGCCCCGCGCCCCGCGCCCCGCCTCCGGCGTCAGCCGTAAAGCCGTCGCATCGTGAAGTCCACCATCTGCTCGACCGCCTTCGCGTCGAACACCATCCGGTGGTCGCCCTCGATGTCCAGCACGAAGCCGTAGCCCGTCGGCAGGAGGTCGATCACCTCCGCGCCCGTGATGACGAAGTACTTCGACTCCTTGCCCGCGTACCGCCGCAGCTCCTTCAGCGAGGTGAACATCGGGATCACCGGCTGCTGGGTGTTGTGGAGCGCGAGGAAGCCCGGGTTGTCGCCGCGCGGGCAGTAGACCTTCGACGTGGAGAAGACGGTCTGGAAGTCCTCCGCGGACATCGACCCCGTGGTGAAGGCCCGCACCGCGTCGGCGAGCGACGGAGGGGACGGCTCCGGGTAGAGCGGCTGTTCGCCGTAGACACCGGGACCGCCGGGCTGCTGCGGCGGCGGTGGCGGCGCGTAACCCTGCGTGCCCGCGTTCTGGTCGTAGCCGTACATGGGCCAAAGCGTAGCGGCGTACGCCGCGTCCGGGGCACGGGCGGCCAATCTCCGCCGGACCGGCCCCGGCTTGCCCGAACCCGGTCGATTGAGACTGGTCACAGTAGGTCGAACAGGGGTTGCGTCTTATTACCCGTGGGTAGCATCATGCAGATTACTGCCCGGTACGTATTTGAGGGTTCGTCCTCCCAGTCACTACGGAGCCGTTGTCATGGGCCACTACAAGTCGAATCTCCGCGACATCGAGTTCAACCTCTTCGAGGTTCTCGGCCGCGACAAGCTGTACGGCTCCGGCCCGTTCGCGGAGATGGACGTCGAGACCGCCAAGGACATCCTGTCGGAGATCACGCGCCTCTCGGAGAACGAGCTGGCCGACTCCTTCGCGGACACCGACCGCAACCCCCCGGTCTTCGACCCCGAGACCAACACCGCCCCGATTCCGGACACCTTCAAGAAGAGCTACCAGGCGTACATGGACGCCGAGTGGTGGCGTCTGGGCATCCCGGAGGAGATCGGCGGCACCACCGCCCCGCGCTCGCTGATCTGGGCCTACGCCGAGTCCATCCTGGGTTCCAACCCGGCCATCTGGATGTACTCCTCGGGCCCGGCCTTCGCCGGCATCCTCTTCGACGAGGGCACCGAGCAGCAGAAGCACATCGCGAAGATCGCGGTGGAGAAGCAGTGGGGCTCCACCATGGTGCTGACCGAGCCCGACGCGGGCTCGGACGTGGGCGCCGGCCGCACCAAGGCCGTGCAGCAGGAGGACGGCTCCTGGCACATCGAGGGCGTGAAGCGCTTCATCACCTCGGGCGAGCACGACATGGCGGAGAACATCCTCCACTACGTCCTCGCCCGCCCCGAGGGCGCCGGCCCGGGCACCAAGGGCCTGTCCCTCTTCCTCGTGCCGAAGTACGAGTTCGACTTCGAGACCGGTGAGCTGGGCGAGCGCAACGGCGTCTACGCCACCAACGTCGAGCACAAGATGGGCCTGAAGGCCTCCAACACCTGCGAGATGACCTTCGGCGACAAGCACCCCGCCAAGGGCTGGCTCATCGGCGAGAAGCACGACGGCATCCGCCAGATGTTCATGATCATCGAGTTCGCCCGGATGATGGTCGGCACGAAGGCCATCGCCACCCTCTCCACCGGCTACCTCAACGCGCTGGAGTACGCCAAGGAGCGCGTGCAGGGCCCGGACCTGGCCAACTTCATGGACAAGACCGCGCCCAAGGTCACCATCACGCACCACCCCGACGTGCGCCGCTCGCTGATGACGCAGAAGGCGTACGCGGAGGGCATGCGCGCCCTCGTGCTCTACACCGCCTCCGTCCAGGACGAGATCATGGTCAAGGAGGCCGCGGGCGAGGACTCCAAGGCGCTGCACGGCCTCAACGACCTGCTCCTGCCGATCGTCAAGGGCTACGGCTCCGAGAAGTCCTACGAGCAGCTCGCCCAGTCGCTGCAGACCTTCGGCGGCTCCGGGTACCTGCAGGAGTACCCGATCGAGCAGTACATCCGCGACGCGAAGATCGACACCCTCTACGAGGGCACCACGGCCATCCAGGGCCAGGACTTCTTCTTCCGGAAGATCGTCCGTGACCAGGGCCAGGCCCTGAACACCCTCTCCGAGGAGATCAAGAAGTTCCTGGCCACCGAGGCCGGCGGCGAGGACCTGGCCGGCGCCCGCGGCGCGCTCGCCAAGGCCGCGGTCGACCTGGAGGCGATCGTCGGCAAGATGATCACCGACCTCACCGCCACCGGCGAGGACGTCAAGAACATCTACAAGGTCGGCCTGAACACCACCCGCCTGCTGCTGGCCTCCGGCGACGTCGTCGTCGCCTACCTGCTGCTCAAGGGCGCGGCCGTGGCCGCCGAGAAGCTCGCCGACGCCTCCGCCAAGGACAAGGCGTTCTACACCGGCAAGATCGCGGCGGCGAAGTTCTTCACGACCGAGGTCCTGCCGCGCGTCTCCGTCGAGCGCACGCTCGCCGAGGGCGTCGACAACTCCCTGATGGAGCTGGACGAGGCCGCGTTCTGATACCGCTGACGTAGCTGAGACCCTCGGGGCGGGGCCGGGTGCTGTAAGCACACCCGGCCCCGCCCCGAGGGCGTTCCGGGAATCCCAACGCTCTGCCGGTCCGGCCTCCTAGAGTCGGACAGGTCGCACGAGAAGCGCGGGAGGGGGGTCCCATGCTGGTCGGCCGCAAGTACCGGCTCGCTCTCGACAGCGAGCAATCGGAAGTGGCGGAGGGCTTCGGGGACATCTGCCGAGCGGTGTGGAACACCGGCCTGGAGCAGCGGCGTGCGTACCGCCAGCGCGGCGGCTGGATGAGCTACGTCCAGCAGGCCCGCGAGATGGCCGAGGCGAAGTCCGAGCATCCGTGGTTGCGGGCGGCACCTTCGCACATCCTCCAGCAGACGCTCCGTGACCTCGACCGTGCCTGCCGCGCGCACGGCACCTTCTCCGTGCGGTGGAAGTCCAAAACCCGTTGGCGTCCCTCGTTCAGGTTTCCCGACCCGAAACAGATCACGGTGGAACGCTTGAACCGCAAGTGGGCCCGGGTGCGGTTGCCGAAGCTGGGATGGGTGAGGTTCCGCTGGACCCGCCCCCTCGACGGAGCCGTAAAGGCGGCCACCCTTTCCCGGGACGGTGCCCAGTGGCACATCAGCTTTCTGGTGGAGACCGGCCGGAAGGCTCCCGCGGTCTCACTCGAGCGCGGCAGGGTCGGAGTGGACCGGGGTGTTGTCTTCGCTGCCGCCACCGACGACGGCCGCTTCTTCGATCGAACGTTCATCAGCCCCGGCGAGGCGGCGCGGTACCGACGCCTCCAGCAGCAGCTCGCCCGCACCCGCAAGGGTTCGAAGCGCCGTAAGAGCTGCATGGGGAAGATGGGCCGCATCATGCGCCGGGTCCGTAACCGCCGCCGTGACTTCCACGCCAGGACTGCGTGCCGGATCGTGGACGGCAACGCCCTGGTGGTCCTCGAACGACTGCCCGTACGGAACATGACCGCCTCTGCCAGAGGCACCGTGTCCCGGCCCGGAACGAAGGTCCGCCAGAAGGCGGGCCTGAACCGTGCCATCCTCGACAAGGGCTGGCACGGCCTCGAACTTGCCATACGCAACCGCGCCCGGAAGACCGGCGCAGTGGTGCGGAAGGTCAACCCGGCCTATACGTCGCAGACGTGTCCCGTCTGCGGACATGTGGATTCGAACTCCCGTAAGAGCCAAGCGAAGTTCGTATGCACGTCCTGCGGATACGCGGAGCACGCCGACACGGTCGGGGCGAAGAACACACTGGCCCGTGGACATACGGGTTTCAGGGCGTGGAGACCTCGGGGTTGCCCGGTCCGTGAAGCGCCAACCGACAGCCGGGGCAACCCGGCCGCGAGCAGCCTGGGTCACCGGGCTGGTAATTCCCCGGCTTCAGCCGCGGGAAGGAACGTCAACCTTATTCTGGGCGCATGAGCTCTGCGCACCGCTTCGACCGCGGCCACACCGACGACCTGATGTCCTTCCTCGCCGCCAGTCCCTCCCCGTACCACGCGGTGGCCAACACCGCGGAGCGGCTGGAGAAGGCGGGCTTCCGTCAGGTCGCAGAGACCGACGCGTGGGACGGCACGACCGGCGGCAAGTACGTGACGCGCGGTGGCGCGATCATCGCCTGGTACGTGCCGGAGGGCGCGACGCCCGCCACCCCCTTCCGGATCGTCGGTGCGCACACCGACTCCCCCAACCTGCGCGTGAAGCCGCTGCCGGACACCGGTGCGGCGGGCTGGCGCCAGGTCGCCGTCGAGCTCTACGGCGGCACGCTGCTCAACACCTGGCTGGACCGCGACCTCGGCCTCTCCGGCCGGGTCTCGCTGCGGGACGGCAGCCACCACCTCGTCAACGTGGACCGGCCGCTGCTGCGCGTGCCGCAGCTCGCCATCCACCTCGACCGCGGCGTCAACCAGGACGGCCTCAAGCTCGACAAGCAGCGTCACATGACCCCGATCTGGGGCCTGGGCGAGCCGCGCGAGGGGGATCTGATCCGCTTCGTCGCGCAGGAGGCGGGCCTGGCCGCCGAGGACATCACCGGCTGGGACCTGATGGTCCACAGCGTCGAGCCGCCGGCCTACCTCGGCCGCGACGAGGAGCTCCTGGCCGGTCCGCGCATGGACAACCTGCTGTCCGTGCACGCCGGTACGGCCGCGCTGCTCGCCGCCGTCGGCTCCGAGGGGCTGCCGTGCATCCCGGTGCTGGCCGCGTTCGACCACGAGGAGAACGGCAGCCAGTCCGACACCGGCGCCGAGGGCCCGCTGCTCGGAAACGTGCTGGAACGATCCGTCTTCGCCCGTGGCGGGACGTACGAGGAGAAGGCCCGCGCCTTCGCCGGCACGATCTGCCTCTCCTCCGACACCGGCCACGCCGTCCACCCCAACTACTCCGAGCGCCACGAGCCCGGCCACCACCCGGTGCCCAACGGCGGCCCGATCCTGAAGGTGAACGTCAACCAGCGCTACGCCACGGACGGCAGCGGCCGGGCCGTCTTCGCCGCCGCCTGCGAGCGCGCGGGCGTGCCCTGGCAGCACTTCGTCTCCAACAACTCCATGCCCTGCGGCACCACCATCGGCCCCATCACCGCCGCCCGGCACGGCATCGCCACCGTCGACATCGGCGTGGCCTGCCTGTCGATGCACTCGGCGCGGGAGCTGTGCGGCGCGGACGACCCGTTCCTGCTGGCCGCGGCGCTCACCTCCTTCCTCGAAGGCTGAGGCCCGTGCGGCACGGACGTGCACTGCGCCTCGCGGGCGCGGCGCTCACCGTCACCGCCGCCCTCGGCCTCACGGCCTGTGGCGGTGACGGCGGCAAGGACGACGGAAAGGGCAACGGCAAGGGCGCCGCGGCGGCAAGCCCGTCCGGCGACGCCGCCGAGGCGCCCTCCGTGGACGACGGCAAGCCGCAGGACAAGGGCGACGCCTGCGGCCCCGGCGACCTGACGGTCGAGGCCCGCAAGGCGCCGGGCGGCCGTCTCCTGCTGGTGGCGACGAACACCGGCGCAAAGCCCTGCACCGCTTACGGCTTCCCGTTCCTGCGCTTCGACCAGGACCAGGCGACGGCGGGCGTAGGGGAGGAGTCCAAGCCGAAGGCGCCGGTGAAGGTCGCGCCGGGGAAGGCGGCGTACGCGGGCGTCACGCCCACTGCGGCGGACGGTTCGGGCGGTCCCGGACGGGACGTCAAGAAGCTGTCGGTGACCTTCCAGACGGCGGGCGGCGACCCGCTGCCCGGCGACCCGGCGGCGCCCGCCCTGCCGGGCGGTTCGCTGCACGTGGACGACCAGGCCCGCGCCACGTACTGGGTGGACGGCGAGGCCGCCGCGCTCAAGGGCTGAGGGCTCCGGCCGATTGGCCGTTCCGGTGCGGGGTAGGCGCATGCGTGCCGGCACCGGAACGGCCAATCGATTCGGAGGCTTCAGCCATGGGCATGGGATGGTGCATCGGTCTGATCGGGATCGGGGCGGTCCTCACCTTCGCGGTGGACTGGCGCGTCGACGGCATGAACGTCCCGTTGGTGGGGCTGATCCTGATGGCGGTGGGGATCATCGGCACGTGCGCGTATGTGAGCATCTACAAGCGCCGCCACACACAGCCGCCGCGCCCGGCCGCTCCCGTGGTCGAGGTCGAGGAGGACCACCGCTATACGCGGTGATCCCCACCCCTTCTTATAAAGAAGACGGCCGCGTCAGCCGTCCAGGCCCGCCAGGACCAGCGGCAGCCGGTCCGCGCCGCCCGCGGTGATCCGCACCGGGACGCCCCAGTCCTGCTGGTGCATGTGGCACGCCGGGTACTCGTTCTCCGGGTCGTCGTCGCAGGACGCCGCCATCGCGGAGACGTGCAGCACGCCTTCCGTCACGGTCTCCCCCAGCACCAGGTCCCGGCCGAGGTCCGTGCCCTGTCCCGAGCCCTCCGCGAGGAGCTCGGGCGGGGTGGAGCTGACGAGCAGGCGCGTGGAGGGCCCGTAGCGGGTGTCGAGCTTCTGGCCGGCCGGGGCCTGGAAGACGACGTCCAGCCGCAGCCGCCCGGGGGCGACGTCCGTGGCGGCCCGCTGCGTGCGGTGGGCCACGGACTCGACCCGTACGGCCTCCTCGGGAAGGCGCAGCCGGGTGAGCCGGTGCCGGGCGGACTCGACGACGACGATGTCGTCGCCGGCGAGGACCGCGGCGGAGGGCTCCCGCAGGTCGGTCGCGAGTGTGGTGACCTCGCCGGTGGCGGGGTCGTAGCGGCGCAGGGCGTGGTTGTACGTGTCGGAGACGGCCACGGAGCCGTCCGGCAGGGCGGTGACGCCGAGGGGGTGCTGGAAGAGCGCCTGTGCAGCGTCCCCGTCGCGGTGGCCGAAGTCGAAGAGGCCGGTGCCGACGGCGGTCCGGACGGCGAAGCCTTCCCCGTCGCGCTCGACGTACCGCAGCGCGGACGTCTCGGAGTCGGCGACCCACAGGCGGTCCCCGGCCGCGGCGAGCCCGGACGGCTGGGCGAACCAGGCCTCGCGCGCGGGCCCGTCGACGAGCCCCTCGTTGGTCGTGCCGGCCGCGACCTCGACGGTGCCGGTCCGCGGGTCGTACGTCCACAGCTGGTGCACGCCGGCCATGGCGATCCACAGCCGGTCGGCGAACCAGGCGACGTCCCAGGGGGAGGACAGGGAGACCTCGCGGGCGGGGCCGGAGGTGGGCTGCCCCTGCATCCACTGGCGCCCGGTGCCGGCGATGGTTTCGACGGCGCCCGTCCGCAGGTCGTACGTCCGCAGGGCGTGGTTGACGGTGTCGGCGACGACGACCGTCTCCCCGCCCGGCAGGAGCGCGAGGCCCTGCGGCTCGCTGAAGGCGTCGGCGCCGAAGCCGCGCTCGCCGCTGCCGACGCGGCGGACGACCGTCTCGCCGTCGGCGGCCAGCTCGACCAGCTGGTGGCGCGTGGAGTCGGAGACGAGGAAGCCGCCGCCGGGCAGCACGACGGCCTTACCGGGGAAGCGCAGGTCGGTGGCGACGGGCTCGGGGGCGACGTACGGCCCGTCGCCGCGGCGCAGCGTCCCCTTGGCCGCGTGCTCGGCCTCCAGCTCCTCGACGAGCTTCTCCAGGGCGTGCGCGTGTCCCTCACCCGCGTGCTGGGCGACGACGTAGCCCTCGGGGTCGATCACGACGAGCGTGGGCCAGGCGCGCACGGCGTACTGCTTCCACGTGGCCAGCTCGGGGTCGTCGAGGACGGGGTGGTGGACCTCGTAGCGCTCGACGGCGTCGACGACGGCCTGGTGCTCGGCCTCGTGCACGAACTTCGGCGAGTGCACACCGATGATCACCACGGTGTCGCGGTGCTTCTCCTCCAGCTCGCGCAGCTCGTCCAGGACGTGCAGGCAGTTCACACAGCAGAACGTCCAGAAGTCGAGGATGATAATGCGTCCTCGCAGGTCAGCGAGGGAGAGGTCGGTGTTGCCGGTGTTCAGCCAGCCGCCCTTGCCGATCAGTTCGGGGGCGCGGACGCGTGCTCGTGGGGCCATACACCCATCCAACAGCATCGGCTGCCGCGGCCATTCCCGCGTCCGGGGAATGACACGGGCCGTTCACGAACGGCCCGTGGAACAGGGAACGCCCGGGGAACGGCCCCCCGCAGCGCATGTCCACGGGCGTCAGCGCCCGAGCACCCGGTCCTTCAGCGCCGGGAACTCCTCGCGGACCTTCGTGACCCTCGCCGGGTCGAGGTCCACGGTGAGGACCTCCTCTCCGGGGCCCGCCTCCGCGACGGTCTCGCCCCAGGGGTCGAAGACGACGCTGTGGCCGGCCTGCTCGACGCCCGCGTGGGTACCCGCCGTGCCGCAGGCGAGGACGTAGGAGAGGTTCTCGACCGCGCGTGCGCGGGCCAGCAGCGTCCAGTGGCCGCGCCGCTTGGCGGGCCAGCCGGCCGGGACGACGAAGGTCTGCGCCCCGGCGTCGACCAGGGCCCGGAACAGTTCGGGGAAGCGCAGGTCGTAGCAGGTGGCCAGGCCGAGCGTGGTGTCCGGCAGGGGGAGGGTGACGGGCTCCGTGCCGGCGGTCATCAGGACGGCCTCGCCCTTGTCGAAGCCGAAGCGGTGGATCTTCCGGTACGTGCGGACGAGTTCGCCGGAGGGCGAGAAGACGAGGGAGGTGTTGCACAGCGCCCCGCCGGGGGCCTCTTCGACGATGGAGCCGGCGTGCAGCCAGACGCCCGCGTCGCGCGCCGCGGCGGACATCGCGCGGGCCGTTGGGCCGCCCAACGGTTCCGCCGCGGCGGCGAACGACTCGAAGGCGAACGCCCCCACGTGCCACAGCTCCGGCAGGACGACGAGATCGCTGCCGGCCTGCTCGTGCACGAGCGCGGCGGCGCGGACACGCCGCTCGGCGGCCGGCTCCTGCGGATCGACGTTTATCTGAATCAGGGAAGCGCGCACAGTACCCACCACTCTCAGCACACGAAACCTCTGCCGGGTCGCCCGTGCGCAGCGTAACTTAACTGCAGAGCACCCAGACAGCACTTGCCCCGCACCCGCTGCCCAGCACGCCCGAGGGATCACGTGACCGTCCACCCGAATCTTCAGCCGGCCATCGACGCCTGGACCCACTCCATCGAAGCCATCAACGACCTGGTCACCACGCTGGCCGAGAGCGACTGGAACCGGGCCACCGAGTGCCCGGGTTGGTCGGTGCGCGATGTCGTCTCGCACGTCATCGGCGTGGAGACCGAGATGCTGGGCGAGCCGCGGCCGATGCACACGCTGCCGCGCGATCTCTTCCACGTCACCGACGAGTTCTCCCGCTACAACGAGGTGCAGGTCGACGTGCGGCGCTGCCACACGGCCCTGGAGATGACCTCCGAGCTGGAGCTCGTCGTCATCCGCCGCTCCCGGCAGCTGCGCAACGAATCGCGCGGGCCGCAGACGGCGATCCGCTGGCCGCTCGGCTCCGGCAACGAACAGCCCCTCGAACGGGCCCTGGTGGTACGGGCCTTCGACGTATGGACGCACGAGCAGGACCTGCGGCGCGCGCTCGGCGTGCCGGGCAACCTCGACTCGCCGGCGGCCGTCATCTGCCGTGACTTCCTGCTGGGCGCCCTGCCGAAGGTCGTGGCGAAGGACGCGGGCGCGCCGCCGGGATCCGCGGTCGTCTTCGACGTGCACGGCCCGCTGGAGTTCCTGCGGACCGTGCGCGTCGACGCGCAGGGCCGGGGAAAGATCGACAGCAGTGTGTCGCTGGGCCCGACGGTCACGTTCGGGATGGACTGGGAGACGTACGCCCGGCTGGCGTGCGGCCGGGTGCATCCGGAGGCGGCGGCGGGGCGGATCAAGGTGGAGGGTGACGCGGAGCTCGCGGAGGCCGTCCTCCGCGAGTTCGCGATCACTCCCTAGGCGGGGCGCGGCCGGCTCCGGACCGGCCGCCGGCCGCCCGCTCACGCCGGTACGTGCACCGTCTCCACTCTCGACGCCACGATCCGCTCGCGCTCGCGCTGCTGCGCCCGGGTGCGCAGCCGCAGGATCTGCGACAGTCCCAGCGCCTCCAGGACGAAGACGGAGGCGAAGGCGACCCGGTAGTCGTCCCCGGTCGCGTCGAGCAGCACGCCCACGGCCAGGAGCGTCGTCATGGAGGCGATGAAGCCGCCCATGTTGACGATGCCGGAGGCGGTGCCCTGGCGCTCGGGCGGGTTGGCGGGGCGGGCGAAGTCGAAGCCGATCATCGAGGCGGGGCCGCACGCGCCGAGCACGAGGCACTCGGTCACCAGCAGCCACATGGGCGCGTGCGCGCCGGGCCAGCCGGCCACCGCCGCCCACACCAGCGCGGTCGCGGCGACCGTGCCGAGCGCGAGCGGCAGCCGGGCCGCGTGGTGGCGGGCGATGATCTGCCCGTAGACCAGGCCCACGGCCATGCTGGAGAGCACGACCAGGGTCAGCAGCAGCCCCGCGGTCTCCCGGGACAGGCCCTCCTCCTCGACGAGGAAGGGCATGCCCCACAGCAGCAGGAAGACCATCGCGGGGAACTGCGTCGTGAAGTGCACCCACATGCCGAGCCGGGTGCCGGGCTCGCGCCAGGCCCGGGCGATCTGCCGGCGGACGAAGCCCTTGCCGCCGGCGGGCGCGGTGGCCGGCGGTTCGTGGCCCTCCGGGTGGTCCTTCAGGAACAGCAGCATCAGGACGAGGGCGAGCACGCCCGCGGCCGCGCTGCCGGCGAAGGTGGCGGTCCAGCCGGCCGAGTGCAGCAGCCGGGCCAGGAGCATCGTGGAGACGAGGTTGCCCGCCATGCCGAAGAGCGCGGCGACCTGCGCGATCAGCGGGCCGCGGCGGGCGGGGAACCAGCGGGCGCCCAGGCGCAGCACGCTGATGAACGTCATCGCGTCGCCGCAGCCGAGCAGGGCCCGGCTGGCCAGGGCCGTCCCGTAGGAGTGGGAGAGGGCGAAGGCGAGCTGCCCGGCGGTGAACAGCACGGCGCCGAGGGCCAGCACCTTCTTGGTGCCCAGCCGGTCGATCATCAGGCCGACGGGTATCTGCATGCCCGCGTAGACGAGCAGCTGGAGTATGGAGAAGGTGGACAGCGCGGAGGCGTTGATGTGGAAGCGCTCGGCGGCGTCGATCCCGGCCACGCCGAGGCTGGTGCGGAAGATGATCGCGACGAAGTACACCCCGACGCCGATCCCCCAGACGGCGACCGCGCGCCGTCCGCCGGGTGGGTCGCCGGGCAGCGCTGCGGCCCCCTGACTCATCGGTGGTCCCCCCGCTCGTTCATCGGATCTCGCCCCGGGCCAGGTTGCGCACCCAGCTGACGTGCTGGTCGATGACGGCGACGGCGCCCTCGGCGTCACCGGCGCGCAGGGCTTCGAGGATCTCGGTGTGCTCGCTGTGGTTCTTGGCGATGCGGTCGGGGTGGGCGTGCATCACGGCCACGCCCATCCGCAGCTGGCGGTCGCGCAGCTGGTCGTAGAGCCGGGAGAGGATCTGGTTGCCGGCGCTGCGCACGATCTCGGCGTGGAAGGCGCGGTCGCTGACGGAGACCGCGGCCAGGTCGCCGGCGGCAGCCTGGCGGCCCATGTCGTCGAGCAGTTCCTCCAGGCGGGCGATGAGCAGCGGGGAGGCGGGGACGGCCTTGGCCGCCGCGTACTTCTCCACCAGCAGCCGGGTCTCGACCACGTCCGCGATCTCCTGGGCGGAGACGGGCAGGACGAGGGCGCCCTTCTTCGGGTAGAGCTTGATCAGCCCTTCGGCCTCCAGGCGGAGCAGCGCCTCGCGCACGGGGGTCCGCGAGACGCCGGTGGCCTCGGCCAGGTCTCCCTCGGTGAGCAGCGTGCCGCCTTCGTAACGGCGGTGCAGGACGGCTTCCTTGACGTGCGCGTAGACGCGTTCGGCGGCGGGGGGCTGCTTGGTCCGCCGGAGCGGCGCGGGCGGGGCGGTTGGCATGAGCACAGCTTAGATACAACATATATACGCAGAAAGAGGGGGTCCGCGATCCGGACAAGGGGCGTCCGTGCTTACGGCCCCGTCCAGCCGGATCCGCGGCCCCGTCCCGCCGTTCTTACGGCCCCGTCCAGCCGTCCGCGGGCGTGATGAAGACGAACCTCAGGTCAGGACGCTGTATCGGCAACAGGACATGACTGGTCACCCGCACCTCCCGTCCACCGTGGAACGGCAGTTGCAGCCGGAAGACGTCGCCGTCGCGGTGCTCGACGACGTCGTGCTCCTCGGACCAGATGCGCCGGCAGTCGGCGTCCGCGTCGAGGATGTCCCGTACGAGCGTGCGCAGTTCGGCGTTGTCGGGGTTGCTGTTGGCGGCGACGCGCAGCATGGCGAGGTAGGTGCGGGCGCAGGCGTCCTCCCAGTCGAGCATCTGCTCGCGGGCCTCGGGGTCGAGCAGCGCCCAGCGCATCAGATTGGCGCCGGGCCGGATCGCCCAGGGAAACCACTCGCCCATGAGGGAATTCGCCGCGACGATATTCCAGGCCACGTCGGAGAGATAGGCGGGATAGGACACCTGCTGTTCCAGCAGGGCTTTGACGCCGTGCGGCAGATCGCCCGGACCGCCCGGTTCGCGGGAGAGTCCGGGCGGCCGGCGGCCGCACACGGCGAGAAAGAGCGTGAGCGTCTCGGCCTCGCTCAGCCGCAGTGCGCGGGCGACCCGGAGGAGGAAATTCTCGGAGAAGTCCTGGCGGCGGCCGGCCTCCAGCGCGCGGTACCAGCCCTCGCTCACGCCGGTGAGCCGGGCCACGTGGGCCTGGGAGAGGCGGCGGCCGGGGCGCGGGAAAACACCGCGCAGCTCGGGGACGGTACGTGCGTCCACGCGCGCCCGCCAGGCGCGGAGAAGACGGCTGATGGATTCCCCGTCCACGTGGTCGGCGCCGTCCACGCGTCCTCCAATTCCGACACTGCAAGTGTTGGTCAATCTTAAGTAAATTGCGCCGCACGGGCTATTCCAGCCGCTGACCTGGGTGGATTCCCGAGGCCGCTCCGCATGACGGCAGAGGCCCGGACGCTGTTCTCTCTCCTCGCTGGAGGGGGGTGAGGAGGGAGGCGTCCGGGCCTTTTGTCGTTTCTTGTTCAACTATTGGTTATTGCACCAGGTGTCATTGCCCGGTACACCGCCCCGGGGCGTTATCCCCCGGGTGATCGGCCGCTATCCCCAGGTGATCAGCCGCTGCGGATTCTCGAGCACGGCGGCCGTATCGGCCAGCACCTTCGAACCCAGCTCCCCGTCCACCAGACGGTGGTCGAAGGAGAGCGCCAGCGTCGTCACCTGGCGCGGCTTGACCTTGCCCTTGTGCACCCACGGCTGCAGCTTGATCGCACCCACGGCCAGGATCGCCGACTCGCCCGGGTTGAGGATGGGCGTGCCGGTGTCGACGCCGAAGACGCCCACGTTGGTGATGGTGACCGTGCCGCCGGACATGGCCGCCGGGCTCGTCTTCCCCTCGCGGGCGGTCGCCACCAGCTCGGACAGCGCCGTGGACAGCTCGGGGAGCGTCCTGGCGCCCGCGTCCTTGATGTTCGGCACGATCAGCCCGCGCGGCGTGGCCGCCGCGATGCCCAGGTTCACGTAGTCCTTGCGGACGATCTCCTGGTTGGCCTCGTCCCACGACGCGTTCACGTCCGGGTTCCGCTTGATCGCGACGAGGAAGGCCTTCGCGACGAGCAGGAGCGGGTTGACCCGCAGCCCGGCCATGTCGGGGTCGTCCTTGAGCTTCTGCACGAGCTTCATCGTGCGGGTGACGTCGACGGTGACGAACTCCGTGACGTGCGGCGCGGTGAAGGCGCTCGCGACCATCGCCTGGGCGGTGGCCTTGCGCACGCCCTTGACCGGGATCCGCGTCTCGCGCGCGGCGAGGTCCGTCACGGCCGCGGGCACCTCCGCGACGGCCGCCGGCTCCTCCGCGACCGGGGCAGTCGCGGCCGAGGCGGCGGCGTGGACGTCCTCGCGGGTCACGATGCCGTCGGCACCGGACGGCACGACGGAGGCGAGGTCGACCCCGAGGTCCTTGGCGAGCTTGCGCACGGGGGGCTTGGCGAGGGGACGGGCGCCCGCCGGTGCGGCGGGGGCGGGCTTCTCCGCCGCCGGGGCGGGGGCGGGGGCCACGGCGGCGCTCCCGTTGAGCTCCGCCTGTATGGCGGCGGCCACCGGCTGGGCCGGAACGACCTGCTGTTTGCGCGCGCGCCGCTTCGTGGAGGACGGCGCCGCCCCGTAGCCGACGAGCACGGCCTGCCGCCCCTGCGGCTCCTCGGGCTCGGCGGCGGCCGGCGCCGCGGCCGGTGCGCTCTGCTCCGGCGCGGCCGGCCCCGCACCGGGCCGGGTGTCGACGGAGATGATCACCTGTCCGACGTCGACCGTCGTCCCCTCGGGGAAGCGCAGTTCGTGCACGACCCCGTCGAAGGGGATCGGCAGCTCCACGGCGGCCTTGGCGGTCTCGACCTCGCACACCACCTGCCCGTCGGCGACGGTGTCGCCGACGGCCACGTACCACTTGAGGATCTCCGCCTCGGTGAGCCCCTCGCCCACGTCGGGCATCTTGAACTCGCGGAAGCGCTGGTCGTCGGCAGTCCTTGCAGTCATGGTCACGACTCTCCTCAAACCCCTCAGTACGCCAGCGCGCGGTCGACGGCGTCGAGCACCCGGTCCAGACCCGGAAGGTACTCGTCCTCCAGCCGGGACGGCGGGTAGGGCGCGTGATATCCGCCGACCCGCAGGACCGGTGCCTCCAGGTGGTAGAAGCAGCGCTCCGTGATCCGGGCGGCGATCTCCGCGCCGGTGCCCAGGAAGACCGGGGCCTCGTGGACGACGACCAGGCGGCGGGTGCGCTCCACGGACGCCTGGATCGCGTCGAAGTCGACGGGCGACATCGAGCGCAGGTCCAGGACCTCCAGGGACTTGCCCTCCTCCTCGGCCGCGGCCGCGGCCTCCAGACAGGTCTTCACCATCGGCCCGTAGGCGGCGAGGGTGAGGTCCGTGCCCGGGCGGGCGACGCGGGCGGCGTGCAGGGGGGCCGGGATGGCCTCCGTGTCCAGCTCGGACTTGTCGTGGTAGCGGCGCTTGGGCTCGAAGTAGATCACCGGGTCGTCGCTCTGGATGGCCTGCTGGAGCATCCAGTAGGCGTCCGAGGCGTTCGACGGGGAGACCACCTTCAGACCCGCCACGTGGGCGAACAGCGTCTCGGGCGACTCGCTGTGGTGCTCGACGGCACCGATGGCGCCGCCGTAGGGGATGCGGATGACGACCGGCAGCTTGATCTTGCCGAGCGCGCGGGCGTGCATCTTCGCCAGCTGGGTGACGATCTGGTCGTACGCCGGGAAGACGAACCCGTCGAACTGGATCTCGACGACGGGGCGGTAGCCGCGCAGGGCCAGGCCGATCGCGGTGCCGACGATGCCGGACTCGGCGAGCGGGGTGTCGATGACCCGGTCCTCGCCGAAGTCCTTCTGCAGGCCGTCGGTGACGCGGAAGACGCCGCCGAGCTTGCCGACGTCCTCACCCATGACGAGGACCTTGGGGTCGTTCTCCAGCGCGGTGCGCAGCGAGGCGTTGATCGCCTTGACGATCGAGAGCTTCTGGGCGGTCATCAGTGGCTCTCCTCGGCGAACGAAGCCTGGTAGGCGGCGAACTGGGCGCGCTCCTCGTCGACGAGGGCGTGGCCGTCGGCGTAGATGTTGTCGAAGATCGCCATGTTGTCCGGGTCCGGCATGGTGCGGACGCGGTCGCGCACGTGCTTGGCGAGCTCGTCGGCCTCGGTCTCCAGGGCGGCGAAGAAGGCCTCGTCGGCGTGGCCCTCGCGCTCCAGGTACGCGCGCAGGCGCGCGATGGGGTCCTTGGCCTCCCACAGCTCGCGCTCCTCGTCGCGCCGGTAGCGCGTCGGGTCGTCGGAGGTGGTGTGGGCGCCCATGCGGTACGTGAAGGCCTCGATCAGCATCGGGCCCTGGCCGGTGCGGGCCCGGTCGAGGGCGGCCTTGGTGACGGCGAGGCAGGCGAGGACGTCGTTGCCGTCGACGCGGACGCCGGGGAAGCCGTAGCCCTGCGCGCGCTGGTAGAGCGGGACGCGGGTCTGCTTCTCGGTGGGCTCGGAGATGGCCCACTGGTTGTTCTGGCAGAAGAAGACGACCGGGGCGTTGTAGACGGCCGCGAAGGTGAACGCCTCGGCCACGTCGCCCTGGCTGGAGGCGCCGTCGCCGAAGTAGGCGATGACCGCGGAGTCGGCGCCGTCCTTGGTGATCCCCATGGCGTAGCCGGTCGCGTGCAGCGCCTGCGAGCCGATGACGATCGTGTAGAGGTGGAAGTTGTTCTCGTTCGGGTCCCAGCCGCCGTTGTTCACGCCGCGGAACATGCCGAGGAGGTTGGTGGGGTCGACCCCGCGGCACCAGGCCACGCCGTGCTCGCGGTAGGTCGGGAAGACGTAGTCGTCGGGGCGGGTCGCCCGGCCGGAGCCGATCTGGGCGGCCTCCTGGCCCAGCAGGGAGGCCCACAGGCCCAGTTCGCCCTGGCGCTGCAGCGTGGTCGCCTCGGCGTCGAACCTGCGGGTCAGCACCATGTCGCGGTACAGGCCACGCAGTTCCTCGGCGGTCAGGTCGATGGAGTAGTCGGGGTGCTCGACCCGCTCGCCCTCCGGCGTCAGCAGCTGTACGAGCTCGGGTGCGCCCGCCGCCGCGGCGGTCTTGGCGCCGGCGCGCTTGCTGCCGCCGCGGCGCGGCTTGCGCGCGGCAGTGCTGTCCACAGTCACGTGTGCTCCTCCGTCTGTCCGGCCCCCGGGGTCGCCGGCGGCCAGAGGGGGTTCCCCCGCCGTGAGGCAGGAGAATGCTCGCTCGATCCCCGACGGCACACGGGGTGGGTGTGCCGAGGCCGGAACCGGGCGTGACAGGCGCCCCGGCGAAAGGCCTGCAATAAGCACGTTACCCAGAAGGCCGCATTCCTGCGAAACCCCGCCTGACCTGCAATTTTGCTTGGATTTCCAAGTAAATCGAGAAAGCGGGGCGACGCTCCTGGTCACGACCTTGTGAGCACAGCCCGTGCGGGCTGCCGGAACGACGGCACGTTATCCCGGAGGACAAGAGCAGGGGAAGACTCGGTGTGTGAGACTGGCCCTGTGCCCGAACAAGGAAAAATCACGGTATTTCTGCTCGACGACCACGAGGTCGTCCGGCGCGGGGTGCACGAGATGCTCTCCGTCGAGGCCGACATCGAGGTCGTCGGGGAGGCCGGTACGGCCGCCGACGCGCTGGTGCGCATTCCGGCCGTGCGGCCGGACGTCGCCGTTCTGGACGTTCGCCTTCCGGATGGCAGCGGCGTCGAAGTCTGCCGGGAAATCCGTTCACAGGATGAGCGGATCAAATGCCTGATGCTCACCTCCTTCGCCGATGACGAGGCGCTCTTCGACGCGATCATGGCGGGCGCGTCCGGTTACGCGCTGAAAGCCATTCGCGGCAATGAGCTGCTCGCCGCCGTACGGGACGTGGCGGCCGGGAAATCCCTGCTCGACCCGGTGGCGACGGCGCGGGTGCTGGAGCGGCTGCGCGACGGCAAGGCCCCCAAGGGCGACGACCGGCTCGCGAGCCTGACCGACCAGGAGCGCCGGATCCTGGACCTGATCGGCGAGGGCCTGACCAACCGCGTGATCGGCGAGCGTCTGCACCTGGCCGAAAAGACGATCAAGAACTACGTCTCCAGCCTGCTCTCCAAGCTCGGCATGGAGCGGCGCTCCCAGGCGGCGGCGTACGTGGCCCGGCTGCAGGCCGAGAAGCGGTGAATCTACGGTAAACCGGTGATTCGGGACCTATGGCCCACGCCAAAGGGGCGGGTGTCCCTGGAGGCGGGTGAGGCGGGCGTGCACAGTGGTGCCATGCTCTCCGCGCCGCCCGACCGATACCGAGCCCTCGAACTGCTCGGCAGCACCCCGTACGGCCGCCTTTCGGTCAGCATGCGCGCACTCCCCTTCGTCACCGTCGCCCGCCACGTCGTCTCCGGCGGGAGCGTCCTGCTCCGCCTCCACGGCGACTTCGGCTACGCCCAGGCCTGCGACGGCAACGTCGTCGCCTACGGCGCCGACAACTTGAGCGACCGGCGCGAGGGCGACGAGGCGGTGTGGACCGTGCAATTCGTCGGCACGGCACGCCTCTTCATCCCGTCCGGGGACGACCTGGAGCGCTTCGGCCGGCCGCCCCGCACGGCGGACGCCGCACCCTTCCGCCCCGAATACCTGTGCATCGAACCGCAGTTCATCACCCTGCATCACCTTGAAGGGGTCCCCGCGCGACAGGCCGCACACTCAGCGTGATCTAACATTTGGGACGTGCCACGCTCACTTGTCACCGATGTCCCGCCCACCGCCCCACCCGACATCGGACCCGGCATCGGCACCCTGCGCACCCTGTTGCGCCGCTACGACCGGGCCGGCGAGCCCGTCTCCTGCATCCCGCTGACCGAGGGCCTCCTCAACCGCGGCTACCGCCTCACCACCACCCGCGGCGACTTCTTCCTCAAGCACCACCTCGACGGCGACCAGGCCGCCATCGCCCGCCAGCACGGCGTCACCCTGCGCCTGGCCGCCCTCGGCCTGCCCGTCGCCCCGCCCGTCGCCCGCACGGACGGCACGACCGTCACCGTCCTCGGCGGCCGCTGCTACGCCCTCCACCCGTGGGTCGACGGCCGCCACCGCGACGGCGGCGAACTGACCCGCGCCCAGTCGCGCAAGCTCGGCGCCCTGCTCGGCCACGTCCACACCTGCCTGGCCAAGGTCTGCCGCGAGGAGCCCCCCGACGCCCCGCCGGGGGCCGCGGAAGGCCCTGGAGGGGCCTGTGAGGGCCTGGGAGGGGGCCGGCGGCCCGCGGACGCCTCGGCGGATCCCCAGGACACGTACGCCCTCATCGAGGAGCTCCTCGGGCTCGTACGCCGGGGCAGGGGCAGCCGGCCCCGCGACTCCTTCGACGAACTCGCCGAGCACCGGCTGATCGAGCGCCGCGCCCTGCTGGAGCGCCACGCCCACCGCCGCCCGGCCGACGGCACCGCCCCCGGCTGGGTGCACGGCGACTTCCACCCGCTCAACCTGCTCTACCGCGGCGGCGAACCCGCCGCGATCGTCGACTGGGACCGCCTCGGCGTGCAGCCCCGCGCCGAGGAGGCCGTCCGCGCGGCCGTCATCTTCTTCCTGCGCCCCGACGGCACCCTGGACCTCGCGAAGATACGCCCGTACGCGCGCGCGTACCGGCGGGCGAGCGGCGCGGACCCGGCCGAGCTGGGCGCGGCCGTCCACCGCGTGTGGTGGGAGCGGCTGAACGACTTCTGGATGCTGCGCTGGCGCTACCAGCTGGGCGACCACCGGGCGGACCCCGGCTTCCCGGCCTCGGCGGCGCTGACGGTCTGGTGGACGCGGTCCTACGAGGCGGTGCGGGACGCGTTCACGGAGTGAGCGGGAGGCCCCGCAGGGCGCCTCCCCGCGGACACGGCCGAGGGCACCCGATCCGGGATCGGGTGCCCTCAAGTACTTGCCGCTTACCGGCCGCTTGCCGCCGGCCGGATCAGGTGCCCGGGGTCGTACCCGTGCCGCCCTGGCCGGCGGTGGTGCCGACGGTGCCGGACTGCCCGGTCGTGGTGCCCGTGGTGGTGCCGGTGCTGCCGGACTGGCCCGTGGTGGTGCCGGGCTTGTTGTCGCCGCCGGTGGACGGCTTGGTCGACGGGTCGGGCTGGGTCGACGGGTCCGTCGAGGGCGGGGCGCTGGACGGCGGCGCGGACGTCCCGTGCGACGGCTTGTGCCGGCCGGTGCCCTCGTCGGTGTCCGTGGTGTCGTCCTCGCTGTCCGAATCGCGCTGACGGCCCGTGCCGCCCGTCGTGCCGTTGTGGCCCGGGGAGGGGGACTTCTGGGCGTCGGGGCTCTGCGAGCCGGACGGACCGGGGGTGGACGGGCCGACGGAGGTCTTGTCGGGCTTCTTGTCGGTCTTGCCGCCGCCGCTCGTCTGGAACGACTTCAGCGCGTACACCGCGCCCGCCACCAGCACGATCGCCACGACGGCGGCGACGAGCAGCATCCTGCCCCTGCCGCCGTTTCGGCCGCCGTTGCCGCCGTAGCCGTCGAAACCGCCGTCGTCGCCGTGGCGGGGCGGCAGTATCGGCTGCTGGGAGGTGCCACCGCCGTGCTGCGGGTGCTGCATGGCGGTGGTGTGCGGGCCGCCGACGGCGCCCATCACCTGCGTGGCGCCGCCCATGTGGTCGATCGGGCCCGTGTCCCAGGCGCCGGAGTGGGCGCCCGCGTCGTGCAGCATCTGCAGGGCGTACTGGACCAGCCCGCGCATCTCCTCGGCGCTCTGGAACCGGTCGTCCGGGTCCTTGGCGAGGGAGCGCATGACCAGGCCGTCGAGCTCCGGCGGCACGCTGCCGAGCACCTGCGACGGCGGCACCGGCATGTCCTGGACGTGCTGGTAGACGACCGAGAGCGGGGTCTCGCCGGTGAACGGCGGACGCAGCGCCAGCAGTTCGTACAGCAGGCAGCCGGTGGCGTAGAGGTCCGAGCGGGCGTCTACGGTCTTGCCGAGGGCCTGCTCGGGCGAGAGGTACTGCGGGGTGCCCATGACCATGCCGGTCTGGGTCATGGTGGAGGCCGCGCCGTGCAGGGCGCGGGCGATGCCGAAGTCCATGACCTTCACCGCGCCGCTGTTGGTGATGATCACGTTGGCGGGCTTGATGTCACGGTGCACGATGCCGTGCTGGTGGCTGTAGGCCAGGGCCTCCAGCACGCCGGAGACGATGATGAGCGCCTGCTCGGGCGGCGGGGCGTCGGCGTTGAGCAACAGGTCGCGGATGGTGCGGCCTTCGACCAGCTCCATGACGATGTACGGCACGACGTTGCGGCCGACGGTGTCCTCGCCGGAGTCGTAAACGGCGACGACCGCGTGGTGGTTGAGCCCGGCGACCGACTGCGCCTCGCGGGTGAAGCGGGCCTTGGACACCGGGTCCTCGGCCAGGTCGGCGCGGAGCAGCTTCACCGCGACCGTGCGGCCCAGGCGCACGTCCTCGGCGGCGAAGACCTCGGCCATGCCGCCGCGGCCCAGCCTGTGCGTGAGGCGGTAACGGCCGTCCCCTACGAGCCCCCCGTTACCCCACATTTCCGGCACATCGGGCATTCCGCCCTCGTTGGCGTCAGGGTCGGACGGACCCTGGGCGCTCTGCGTCTGTGCCATCAGTCCTCGCCGTCGTGTCTGGCCGCGTCGCGCGGAAGGCGCTGCGGTGGGAAAACGGTCTTCCGCTAAGGCACGCTACAGGTTCCACGGCGCGCGCCGGTCCGGGATGGACGCGCTATCAAACCCGCACGGGCCTGGGCAAGGCAAATCTCGTGACGTCTTGTCGCGCATCCCGTCACGGAACGGGCACGCGGCTTGACGTGCCCGCGGCCTGGGGCAGACTTGGCCGAGATATATCGACAGAACCGACGGAACAGGGCCGCACGGATCACCGTACGGATCGCCGGGCCGGCGGACCATAAGCCGAATCACATGCCAAACCGTATGCCGAACCGAATGCCGGAACGTATGCCAGGCAGTGCGCCCAAGGGGGAAGTAGAACGATGAGCCAGGACGGCGCACAGGGCCGCTACACGGGCCGGTCTGTCGGTGGCGGCCGCTACCAGCTCCGCGACCTGCTGGGCGAGGGCGGCATGGCCTCGGTCCACCTGGCCTACGACTCCGTCCTGGACCGCCAGGTCGCCATCAAGACGCTCCACACGGAGCTGGGCCGCGAGGCGTCCTTCCGCGAGCGGTTCCGGCGCGAGGCGCAGGCCGTCGCCAAGCTCACACACACCAACATCGTCTCGGTGTTCGACACGGGCGAGGACGACCTGGACGGGTCGACCATGCCGTACATCGTCATGGAGTACGTCGAGGGCCAGCCGCTGCGCTCCGTCCTCGACGCCGACGTGCACCAGTACGGCGCCATGCCGGCCGAGAAGGCGCTGAAGATCACCGCCGATGTGCTGGCGGCGCTCGAGGTCAGCCACGAGATGGGCCTGGTCCACCGCGACATCAAGCCCGGCAACGTGATGATGACCAAGCGCGGCGTGGTCAAGGTCATGGACTTCGGCATCGCCCGCGCCATGCAGTCCGGCGTCACGTCGATGACGCAGACCGGCATGGTCGTCGGCACCCCCCAGTACCTCTCCCCCGAGCAGGCGCTCGGGCGCGGCGTCGACGCCCGCTCGGACCTGTACTCGGTCGGCATCATGCTCTTCGAGCTGCTGACCGGGCGGCTGCCGTTCGACGCGGACTCCCCGCTGGCCATCGCCTACGCGCACGTCCAGGAGGAGCCCGTCGCTCCCTCCTCGATCAACCGCTCGATCCCGCCGGCGGTCGACGCGCTGGTCGCCCGGGCCCTGAAGAAGAACCCGAACGAGCGCTTCCCGAGCGCCGAGTCCATGCGCGACGAGTGTGCGCGGGTGACGAGCACGGCGCAGACCGCGCCCTCGCCGATCATCATCGCGGGCGGCCCGCCGGCGCGCAGCGGCGCGGGCGTCAGCTCCGCCGTCTTCCCGCCCGTCGACCAGCAGACCCCCGCACCGGGCCCGGGGGGCGTCCAGACGCCCTACCAGACCCCGGGGGCCCCCGGGCCGTACAACGGCGGCTACGGGCCCTCCTCGGGCGCCCAGCAGGCCACCCAGGGCGCCGGGGGCTACCCGACGCCCGTGGCGCCCTTCCAGGGCGCCCAGGGCCCCAGCACGCCCCCGCCCTACTCGATCAGCCCGTCCTCCGGCCCGTCGACCTCCGTCGGGTCGCCGTCGGGCGGCGGCAAGAGCAACAAGCCCGTCGTCATCGGCTCCGCGGTCGTCGCGGGCCTCGCGGTCATCGGCGTGATCGCGGCGATCGCGCTGAACGGCAGCGGCGAGAAGAAGGAAGAGGCCGGGGGCACCACCGGCGGCACCACCGGCGGAACGCAGAGCCAGGCGCCCGTCACCCCGGGCGGCGGCACGACCACCGGCGGTGGCGGCGGCACCAGCGGCGGCGGCACGACCACGGCGGGCGGCACCACCGGCGGCTCGCAGAGCAAGCACAAGGAGGGCGACAAGAGCAAGACCATCGACCCGTCCAAGTGCACCAAGGCCTACGAGTACTACAGCGACAAGTCGAAGAAGTCGTCCCCCGACTTCCGGTACATGTACATCGACTCGGTGAAGTCGTGCCTGCAGGCCGCCGGCTGGAAGTACCGGATCGACGTCTCTCCCGAGAACACGTGGGGCAAGGGCACGGTGCTCAACCAGGTGCCGGCCGCGGGCGACCCGTTCGACCCGAAGTCGCCGTCGGACCAGTTCGTGCTGACCGTCTCGACGGGCGACCCGGCGTCCTCCTGATCAGCCGGGCGGGGCCTTCGGGCCCCGCTCCCGGTCTTCAGAGCCGATCTTCGAGCCGGACTTCGAGCCGGTCTTCACCGGGCTTCGAGCCGGCCTTCGGAGGTATTCAGAGGTAGGGGCCCGAACGCGCGCCGCCGTGCTGCGGGCCCTCGCCGTCGTCCTCGCCGAGGACACCGGCCGGCAGCGCCCGGCGCATCTGCTCCAGCTGGGCGCGAGCCGCCATCTGCTGGGCGAACAGCGCGGTCTGGATGCCGTGGAACAGGCCTTCCAGCCAGCCGACCAACTGGGCCTGCGCGATGCGCAGTTCCGCCTCGGTGGGCACCGTGTCGTCGGTGAACGGAAGCGACAGGCGCTCCAGCTCCTCGACCAGCTCGGGGGCCAGGCCGTCCTCCAGCTCCTTGACGGAGCTGCGGTGGATCTCCTTGAGCCGGACCCTGCTCGCCTCGTCGAGAGGGGCGGCCCGCACTTCCTCCAGCAGTTGCTTGATCATGCTGCCGATGCGCATGACCTTCGCAGGCTGTTCGACCATCTCCGTCACCGGGACCTCGCGCGACTCGTCGTCGCCCTCCCCGCCGCCGGGGCTGGCGCTGCCGAGAGCCATGCCGTCCGGGCCTACGACCAGGACCTGCGGGCTCTCCTGCGACCGTTCATTCCTCGGCATATCCATGCCGCCATTCTCTCGCACATGTGATTTCCCCCTGTTGATGCCCCCGTACACGCCTGATCCACCGTGCCACGCCCTCTGACACGCGCCCCTTTTTCACTCCGTGCGCCCCTTTTTCCCCGGCCTTTCCGGGCAGTTCGTCATTTCCGCGGCTTCGCGCGCGGCATCTCATCGCCTTATCGCGGCCGCCTCAGGCGCAGGGCGAAGAAGCCGAGGCCGAGGCCGGTGAGGGCGAGGCCCGTGCCGAGGGGCAGGACGCGCAGCACGCGGTCGCCGTAGGCCGCGCTCCTGGCGTTGCGGGCGGCGGCGGTGCGGGTGGAGACGGGGTCGGGCGTCACCGGCCCGAAGGGGCCCTGCGGCTGCTCGGCGGCGCCGTCCGCCTCGTCGGCGGGCGCCGGGGGCCCGGTGCCCGGGGCGTCCTCCCCGGGCGCGTCCTCCACGGGGCCGACGGCCTCGCCGCCGTCGCCGGAGGGGGCCTCGGAGGGGACCGCGGACGGTGATCCGCCGGGCGGGCCGGACGAACGGGGCGGCCCGGATATCCCGGAGGGCGAGGGCGGGGCCGTCCGGCCGGGGTGGAGACGGCCCTCGCCCGCGGACGTCCCGGCGAGCCGGCCGTCACCGGAGCCCTGCGGGGGCGGGGGGCGGAGCGTGGGGCCGGGCGCGGGGCCGGCCGGGCCCGGCGGAGGCCGTCCGGGAGAGGGGTCCGGGGGCTCCGGGCCCGGTGCGACGGCGACGACCAGCACGGTGGCCGCGAGCACCGGCCCGGCTATGACCCCGGTCCGCAGGCCCGCCCGCAGTCGGCCGCCCATGCCCACGTCGCCTCCCTCCGCTCGCCGCCGGAGCCGCTCGCACCCACCCTCACACGGGGTGGGCGGGGCGGCGCGGTGGGTGGTTCAGGAGGGTGGCCGCAGGGCCGGGGGCCGGGCCGGGCGGTGCGCCGGCCGGACCGGAGCGTCAGGCCGATCGGGTCCGGACCGGAGGGTCAGGGCGATCGGTGCGGACCGGAGCGTCAGGGCGATCGGTGCGGACCGGTCTCAGACCGTGAGGAGGATCTTCCCCACGTGGGCGCTCCGCTCCATGACGCGGTGGGCCTCGGCGGCCTCCGCCATCGGCATCGTGCGGTCGACGACCGGCCGCACCCGTCCGCCGGCGATGAGCGGCCACACGTGCTCCCGCACGGCCGCGATGATGGCCGCCTTCTCGGCGAGCGGGCGCCCGCGCAGGGAGGTCCCCATGACCGCGGCGCGCTTGGTGAGGAGGGCGGCGAGGTCGAGCTCGGCCGTGCGGCCGCCCTGCAGGCCGATGATGACCAGGCGGCCGTTGACGGCGAGGGCGTTCACGTTCCGCTCGAGGTACTTCGCCCCGACGATATCGAGGATGACGTCGGCGCCGACGCCGCCGGTGACCTTGTGCAGCTCCTCGACGAAGTCCTGCTCGCGGTAGTCGATGAGGATGTCCGCCCCCAGCTCGCGGCAGGCCTCCAGCTTGTCCTCGCTGCCCGCGGTGACGGCGACGCGCGCGCCGACGGCCTTCGCCAGCTGTACGGCCATCGTGCCGATGCCGCTGCCGCCGCCGTGGACCAGGAAGGTCTCGCCGGGGCGCAGGTGGGCCACCATGAACACGTTGGACCAGACGGTCGCGGTCACCTCCGGCAGACAGGCCGCCGTGACCAGGTCCATGCCGTCGGGCACGGGCAGCAGCTGGCCCGCGGGGACGCAGACCTTCTGCGCGTACCCGCCGCCCGCCAGCAGCGCGCACACCTCGTCGCCGACCGCCCAGCCGCTGACCCCGGGGCCGAGCGCCGCGATCCGGCCGGAGCACTCCAGGCCCGGGTAGGAGGACGCGCCGGGCGGCGGGTCGTAGAAACCCTGCCGCTGGACGACGTCGGCACGGTTGACCGCACTGGCCACGACCTCGACCAGAACCTCGCCCTCACCGGGTACGGGATCGGGCACTTCGGTCCACACCAGGGCCTCGGGCCCGCCTGGCTCGGGAATGGTGATCGCATACATGGTCGCGAGGCTACCGCCGGGGTACCGGGAAGATCACGGAATATGGGGGCCATGGTGACGCGCAAGATGAACCGGATCTCACTGTTCCGCACTCTGTGGGACCGCACCCGCAGCGAGGCCGGCGACGACGCCGAGGCGGGCCGCTCGATCGTGATGCCCGCCCGGCGCGTCGCGGCCCCGCTGCGGCAGGTCCTGCAGCGGCTGGTCATGGCCCTGCTGGTGCTGGCCGTCACCACGCTGATCGTCTACGCCGACAGCGCGGGCTACCACGACAACGCCGACGGCGGGGTCGACTTCCTGGACGCCGCCTACTACGCGACCGTGACCCTGTCGACCACGGGCTACGGCGACATCACGCCGGTGAGCGACTCGGCGCGGCTCACCAATATCTTGTTGGTCACGCCGCTGCGCGTGCTGTTCCTGATCATTTTGGTGGGAACGACCCTGGAAGTGTTGACCGAGCGGACGCGCCATCAGGTGCAGGTCCACCGTTGGAGGAACCGGATGCGGGAGCACACCGTCGTCGTCGGCTACGGCACCAAGGGCCGGCACGCCGTCGAGACGCTGCTCGGCCAGGGCAAGCCCAAAAGTCAGATCGTCGTGGTCGACCCGCAGAAGAAGGTCGTCGACGCCGCGGCGGCCGAGGGCCTGGTGGGCGTCCTGGGCGACGCCACCCGCTCCGAGACCCTGCTCCGGGCGGAGCTGGCGCGCGCCTCGCAGATCGTGATCACCACTCAGCGGGACGACACGGCGGCGCTGGTCACCCTGACGGCCCGGCAACTGAACAAGTCCGCCAAGATCGTCGTCGCCGTCCGGGAGGACGAGAACGTGCCGCTGCTGCGGCAGAGCGGCGCGAACACGGTCGTGACCAGCTCCAGCTCGGCCGGCCGCCTGCTCGGCATGTCGATGATGAGCCCCAACGTCGGCACGGTCCTGGAGGACCTGCTGACGTACGGGAACGGCCTGGACGTGGCCGAACGCCCGGTCACCAAGCGGGAGGCGGGCCATTCGCCGCGCGACTGCGAGGACCTGGTCGTGGCGGTGGTCCGCGGGCACCGCCTCCTGCACTTCACCGACCCGGAGGTGGAGACGCTGCAGCTGGCGGACAGGGTGATCACGATCAGGCAGGCGAGGGCGCCCGAAGGGGGCTGAAACCGCGGGGGCCCGGGCGGCTACGGGAGCTTCAGGACCTCGACGGACCGTCCCGCTCCGCCCGGCGGTACGACCGCCAGCGCGTCGGCCGCGGCCAACCCCCGCAACATCGCGGGCCCGTGGAACCGCAGAGGCCGCACCCGGCCGCGGCCGCCGGCGTACGTGACCGGCACGAGCCGGGTGTCGGCAGGGTGCCCCGGCACCTCCTCCACCGGCACGGCCCGCGCGGGCTCGTCCACCGCACGCCCGGTGAGCGCGCACAGCAACGGCTCGGCGAGCGTCAGCAGACCGGCCACCGCGGCGAGCGGATTCCCCGGCAGCCCGACGACGAGCCGCCCGGGCGCGAGCCGGGCGAGCAGCATCGGGTGCCCGGGCCGCACGGCGACCCCGTCGACCAGCAGCTCGGCACCCAGCCGGTGCAGCGTGGGGTGGACGTGGTCCACGGGCCCGGAGGCGGTGCCACCGGTGGTGACGACCACGTCCGCGGTGGAGGTGTCGAGCGCCGCGTACAGCGCGTCCGCGTCGTCGCCGATACGCAGCGCCTCGCCCGGATCGGCGCCGAGCGCCCGCAGCCAGGGTCCGAGCATCGGCCCGAGGGCGTCCCGGATCAGTCCGCCTTCGGGCAGGCCCTCCTGGAGGAGCTCGTCGCCGAGGACGAGCACGTCGACGCGGGGGCGGCGGGTGACGGTCAGCGTGTCGTAGCCGGCGGCGGCCGCGAGGCCGAGCAGGGGCGGCGTGACGACCGTCCCGGCGGGCACGAGCCGGTCGCCCTGCCGGCACTCGCCGCCGCGCGGCCGGATGTCCTGGCCGTGGCTGACGTGCCGGTTGGCGAGCAGCTCGCCCTGCATGGTGACTTCGCCGTGCTCGCTGCGGAGCACGGCCGTCGCCCCGGCCGGGATGCGGGCCCCCGTGGCGATCCGCAGGGCGTGCCCGTCGCGCAGCGGGCCCGTGCCGGGGCGGCCGGCGAGGACGTCCTGTTCGCCGGGCGGGGGCAGGCGCCAGGGGCCGGGGCCGGAGACGGCCCAGCCGTCCATGGCGGAGGTGTCGAAGGAGGGCAGGTCGGTGAGGGCGACGAGCGGCTCGGCGAGGACCTGCCCGAGGGCGTCGCCGAGAGGCCGCTCCTCGGCGGGGAGGGCCTCGGCGGCCGCGGCGGCGACGGCACGGGCCGTGGGCCAGGGGGTGGAGTGGGGGGCGCAGTGGGGGGTGGCGTCGGCCGTCATGTGGCGGGCCCGCTTTTCGTCCTCGGCGACGTCGATGAAGGGGAAGGCGTCGAAGGCGGGGGCGATGGCGGTTGCGGGGCCGGTCTCGTCCTCGGGGCCGGGCCTGCGGGGCGTGGTGCCGACGCTTCGTCCGCCGTCGACCACGCCGCCCCCGACGGGTATCTCGTCGAACGGGAAGTACGCGAAGGGGGCTCGGGTGCTGCCGCGCGGGGCGTCGTCGACGTCGTGGGCGGTCCGCTCGGCGCGGCGGTCCGCGGGGCGGTCTGCGGGGAGGGCGTGGTGGCTCCGCCGGTCGTCGGCGAAGAGGGCCAGTGCCTCGTCCGTGGCCCGGTCGAGCGAGGAATCCGCGTCGGCGTCGCTCATCGCGCCCCGTCGGCCTTCCCGTCCGCGCCACGGTCGGCGGGGTTGCCGGCTGCGCCGCCGTCGACGGGCTTCCCGTCTGCGCGACCGATGGCGGGATCGCCGGCCGTGCCGTCCGGGGCGGCCTCCGCACCCGTGCCGTTCTCGGTCGGCTTCCCGGCCGCACCGTCCTCGGCGGGCTTCCCGGCCTTGCCGTCCTCGGCGGACGCCGCGACCGCGCCACCCCCGGCTGCAGCCGCCCCCGCGGCGGCCTCCGCCGCCCAGCGCTGGGCGAGCGCCACGGCCTTGCGGGTCGCTTCGGCCACCGCTTCGGGGCCGCCGCCCGCGCGCCCCGCGGCATAGCCGACGAGGAACGTCGTCAGGGGCGCGGCGGGGCGGGCCACGCCGTGCGCGGCGTCGCGCGCGAGGTCCAGGAGGGCGGTGGTGTCGACGTCGAGGTCGATGCCGAGTTCGGTCTTGGCCGCGGAGATCCATTCATCCAACACGCTCCCATCGTCCCTGATGCGCGCGCGGGCGGTGGCGACGTCCTCCCAGGTGTCACAGTCGAAGGAGGCCGTCGGGTGCGCGAAGCGGCCGAGGGTCAGCTCGTCGGTGAGCAGCCGCAGCGGCAGCCCGGCGAGGCCGCCGTGCTCGGTGGCGAGCAGCGCCAGCTCCCGGCGCAGCGGCTCCGTGCGGTAGGCGGCGACCAGCGGCTGGTCGCGCCCGTCGAAGTCGGTGAGCAGGACGCCCTCCACGTACGGACCGCCGGTGGCCGCCGCGGCGAGCAGCGCCCGTACGGTCTCGGCGCGCAGGAACGGCAGGTCGGCGGAGAGCACGAGCGTGGTGGCGGAGGCCGTCTGGCGCAGGCCGGCGGCGAGCCCGGCGAGGGGGCCGCCGCCGGGCGGCTCCTCGCGGGCCCACCGCACGGGCCGCGCGGTGGGGCGCCGGGGCCCCACGACGACGGTCTCCTCGGCGTCCGCGCACGCCTCCAGCACCCGGTCCAGCAGCGTCCGCCCGCCCACGCGCAGGGTGGGCTTGTCGGCGCCGCCCAGTCTGCGGGCCGCGCCACCGGCGAGCACTACGGCGTCGTAACCAGTCACCCGACGAGTATGGCCGTTCGGGGCGGGGCGAAAGCTCAGAGAGAGCGCAACAACACAGCGGGCTGCTCGACGCAGTCGGCCACGTACCTCAGGAAGCCTCCCGCCGTGCCGCCGTCGCAGACCCGGTGGTCGAAGGTGAACGACAGCTGCACCACGTGCCGTACCGCCAACTCTCCCTGGTGGACCCAGGGCTTGGGGGCTATCCGGCCGACGCCGAGCATGGCCGCCTCGGGGTGGTTGATGATCGGCGTGGAGCCGTCGACGCCGAACACGCCGTAGTTGTTCAGCGTGAACGTGCCGCCGGTGAGGTCGGCCGGGGTCAGCGTGCCGGACCGCGCGGCCTCGGTGAGGCGGGCGATCTCCTCGGAGAGGCCGGCGGCGCTGCGCAGGTGGGCGTCCCGGACGACGGGGACGACCAGGCCGCGCTCGGTCTGGGCGGCGAAGCCGAGGTGGACGCCGGGCAGGCGGACGATCTCCCGGGCTTCGGTGTCGACGGTGGCGTTGAGGCCGGGATACCGGGCCAGGGCGGCCGTGCAGATGCGGGCGAGCAGGGCCAGGAGGGAGACCTTCGGCCCGTCCGCGGCGTTCATGGCCCGGCGGGCGGCGAGCAGCTCGGTGGCATCGGCGTCCACCCAGCAGGTGGCGTCGGGGATCTCCCGACGGCTCCGGCCGAGCTTCTCGGCGACGGCACCGCGCACCCCGCGCAGGGGGATGCGCTCGGCGGCCGGGACGCGGGGGGCGACCGCCGAGGTGGGCTCAGGCACGGCCTCGGGCGGGGCCGCGGCGGCGCGCAAGGCGCGCTCCACATCGGCGCGCAGAATCAGCCCGTCCCGCCCGGACCCGCTCAAGGCCCGCAGGTCGAGCCCGTGTTCCCGAGCCAACTTCCGCACCAGCGGAGAAACGACGGCAACGGGCCCGGCCTCTCCTCCCGTCGCAGCGGCGCCCGGCCCACGCAAAGACGACCGGCGGTGCCCGCCCGCCTCCGGGCCGTCCGGTGCCGCCGGATCCCCGACAGCAGAGCGGTCCGCAGAACCGTCCGCGGAGCCGTCCGACAGGGGCGGCACCCCGACCCCGGGGCGCCGTACCCGGCGGCGCCGCGCCGCAGGCGCCCCGGTGCCGTAGCCCACGAGGACGTTGCCGGAGCTCTCCGCGGAGGCGGGCTCGGCGGCCGTCTCCGCGGGCGCGCCGACGGCGACCGTCAGCAGCGGCGCCCCCACGGGCAGTTCCGTGCCCTCCTCGCCGAAGCGCGCCGTGACCACGCCCCCGTACGGGCAGGGGACTTCGACCATCGCCTTGGCGGTCTCGACCTCGACGACCGGCTGGTCGACGGCCACGACCTCGCCGACCTCGACCAGCCAGCGCACGATCTCCGCCTCGGTGAGCCCCTCGCCGAGGTCGGGCAGCCGGAATTCCTTGACCTCGGGCATCAGCTCTCCGCCTCCCACTGCAGCCGTGCGACCGCGTCCAGCACCCGGTCGACCCCGGGCAGGTGGTGCCGCTCCAGCATCGGCGGCGGGTACGGGATGTCGAAGCCGGCGACGCGCAGCACCGGTGCCTCCAGGTGGTGGAAGCAGCGCTCGGTGACGCGGGCCGCGATCTCCCCGCCGGGGCCTCCGAATCCGGTCGACTCGTGGACGATCACGGCGCGTCCGGTGCGCCGGACGGAGGCGCAGACCGTCTCCTCGTCGAAGGGCACGAGGGAGCGCAGGTCGACGACTTCGAGGTCCCAGCCTTCGGCGACGGCCGCCTCGGCCGCTTCCATGCAGACCGGCAGGGACGGCCCGTAGGTGATGAGCGTGGCGGACGTGCCGCGGCGGCGGACGGCGGCGCGCCCTATGGCGGGCACCGTCTCGGGCGCCTCGGGGTCCCACTCGGCCTTGGACCAGTAGAGCCGCTTGGGCTCCAGGAAGACGACGGGGTCGTCGGAGGCGATCGCCGCGCGCAGCAGCCCGTAGGCGTCGGCGACGGTGGCGGGGGTGACGACGTGGAGGCCGGGGGTGGCCATGTAGTACGCCTCGGAGGAGTCGCTGTGGTGCTCGACGCCGCCGATGCCGCCGCCGTAGGGCACGCGGACGGTGAGGGGCATGGGCATCGCTCCGCGCGTGCGGTTGCGCATGCGGGCGACGTGGCTGATGAGCTGCTCGAACGAGGGGTAGGCGAAGGCGTCGAACTGCATCTCGACCACGGGCCGCAGCCCGTACATGGCCATGCCGACGGCGGTGCCGAGGATGCCGGCCTCGGCGAGCGGTGTGTCGGTGCAGCGGTCCTCGCCGAACTCCTTCACCAGGCCGTCGGTGACGCGGAAGACGCCGCCGAGCGCTCCGACGTCCTCTCCGAGGACGTGGACGGCCGGGTCCTCGGCCATGGCGTCGCGCAGGGCCCGGTTGAGGGCCTGGGCCATGGCGGAGGGCCGGGCTCCGGCCCTGACTGCCGTGGTGGTCATCGCTGCTTCCCTTCCGGGGAGTCCGGGGCGGCTTCCGCCGCGGCGTCGAGCTCGGCGCGCAGCAGCCCGGCCTGCTCCCGCAGTTGGGTGGTCTGCTCGGCGTAGACGTGGGTGAAGAGGTCCATGGGGTCCAGCACGGGGTCCTGGTTCATGCGCTCGCGCAGGTCGGCGGCCATGCGCTCGGCCGCTTCCCGCTCGGCGGCCATGCCGGCCTCGTCCAGGAGCTTGCGCGCGGTCAGCTCCTGCTCCAGCAGGGCGAGGGGGTCGTGGCCGCGCCAGGTCTCGACTTCGGCGTCGCTGCGGTAGCGGGTGGCGTCGTCGGCGTTGGTGTGGGCTTCCATGCGGTAGGTGACGGCTTCCACGAGGGTGGGGCCGCCGCCTTCGCGGGCCCGCCGCACGGCGTCGGTGAGGACCTCGTGGACGGCGGCGGCGTCGTTGCCGTCCACGAGCCGGCCGGGCATGCCGTAGCCGACGGCCTTGTGGGCGAGCGAGGGGGCCGCGGTCTGCTTGGCGAGCGGCACGGAGATCGCGAAGCCGTTGTTCTGCACGAAGAAGACGACGGGGGCCCGCCAGACGGCGGCGAAGTTCAGCGCCTCGTGGAAATCGCCCTCGCTGGTGCCGCCGTCGCCGACCATGGCGAGCGCGACCACGTCGTCGCCCTTGAGGCGGGCGGCGTGGGCGAGGCCCACCGCGTGCGGCAGCTGGGTGGCCAGCGGGGTGCACAGCGGTGCGATCCTGTGCTCGTGGGGGTCGTATCCGGTGTGCCAGTCGCCGCGCAGGAGCGTGAGCGCCTGGACGGGGTCGAGGCCGCGGGCGACGGCGGCGAGGGTGTCGCGGTAGCTCGGGAAGAGCCAGTCCTGTTCCCGCAGGGCGAGCGCGGCGGCGACCTCGCACGCCTCCTGCCCGGTGGAGGAGGGGTAGACGGCGAGCCGGCCCTGGCGGGTGAGCGCGGTGGCCTGGACGTTGTATCTCCGGCCGCGGACGAGGTGACCGTAGAGCCGGAGCAGCAGCCCGGCGTCGAGCCCGTCCGCCGCCTCCGTGCCCAGCACGCGATACGGCTCCGCGTCGGGAAGCAGGGGGGCGGGGTCGGTGCGGGGCCGCCAGGCGGGGGGCGGGGTGGGCCGGTACGAACCGGGCTGCTCCAGAACCGTCATGACGAGCACCTCCTTTGTGGGGACGGGCTTGACCGGACGTACGGCGACATCGCGCCGACGCCCTCCCTACCGATTGTTCGGTCGTCGGCACATTTTGGCTACAGGCGGCCCGAGCCTGTGGACAAACGGTTCTCCACAGCCTGAGATATGGCCAGGACGTCCAAGAGGGGGAGGCGGGACGCCATGCCGGACGAACAGATGGCCTTCACCGGGAGCAGGGCCCCGGCGCGGCCGCTGGACGAGATAGACCGCGCCATCCTGCGCATGCTCCAGGCCGATGGCCGCGCGTCGATACGCTCCGTCGCGGAGCGTGTGCACGTCTCGCGCGCCAACGCCTACGCCCGGATCAACCGGCTGATCGACGACGGGGTGATCCGGGGGTTCAGCGCGCGGGTCGACCAGGAGCGGGCGGGGCAGAGCGCGTCGGCGTACATCACGCTGAAGATCGTGCAGAACTCCTGGCGCACGGTCCGCGACAAGCTCCTGGAGCTGCCGGGGGCCGCGCACATCGCCCTGGTCAGCGGGGACTTCGATGTGCTCCTGCTGGTGCACACCAAGGACAACCGCGCCCTGCGCGAGCTGGTGCTGACCCGCATCCAGTCGATGGAGGAAGTGCTCAGCACCCGCACGCTGCTGATCTTCGAGGAGACGGACCTGGAGGAGAAGGGCTAGTCCCGCCCGGGGGTGCGCAGGCCCGCGAACGCCGTCAGCACCACCGCATCGGCCACTTCTTCGCTGGTCGCCGCCCCGCCGTGGCCGGGGCGGTACCACTCCACCACGGAGTTGATCATCCCGAAGAGCAGCCGGGTGGCCAGCCGTGCGTCCACGTCCGCCCGCAGGTCGCCGTCGGCCGCCGCCTGCTTGAGCAGGTCGGCGACGCGGTGGTCGAATTCGCGGCGGCGCTCCATCGCCCAGCGCTCGGTGTCGGTGTTGCCGCGCACGCGCAGCAGCAGCGTCACGTAGGGCAGCTCGGCCATGAGCACCTCGACGGTGCGCCGGGTGACGTACTGCAGGCGGTCGACGGCGCGTCCCCCGGTCGCCTCCGGCTCGTCCAGCACGGCGAAGAGCCCGTCCAGGGCACGGCTTATCGCGAGCCGGAGCAGCTCTTCCTTGCCCTTCACGTGGTGGTAGATGGAGGACTTGGAGATCCCGGCCGCCTTGGAGAGGTGCTCCATGGACGTGCCGTCGTAGCCCCGCTCGTTGAACACCTCGACGGCGACCGCGAGCAGCGATTCGGGCGTGTAGGTGTCGCGCTTGGCCATGGTCACGATTACAGCACCCGTGCCTCTCGGTCCGCACGGCGCCTCAGGGCCCGCGACGGCGCGTAGCGCTCGCCCGCCCCTTCGTCGTGCAGGTTGTACAGGAAGTTCCACAGCCAGACCGCGCCGAGGCGGCTCGCCCACTCCAGGGGGCCGCCCGGATAGTTCACGCCCAGCCGCATGGCCCGGTCGATGTCCTCGGGGGTCGCCACCTCGCGGGCGGCGGCGTCGGCGGCGAAGTCCACGATCATCGCGACGGTCCTGCCGACGATCATCCCGGGGACGTCGTCGATCACGCTGACCGCCTTGCCGAGCGCCTGCAGGAGGCCCGTGGCCTCGCGGACGTCCTCGGGTGCGGCCTCCGCGGACGGGGCCAGGGCGATGCGGGTGGCGGCGCGGTAGTCGAGTGACAGGTCGAAGAAGATGCCGCGCTCTCCCGGAGGGCCCTCCAGGGCGGCGGAGCCGTCGGTCAGGGCCAGGCACGCGCCGCCGGGCAGCCTGATGTGGCCCCCGGAGGCCTGCCCGTCCCCCTCCACGGTGACCTCGATGCCCGCCTCCCGGATCATCTCCACCAGGGCGGCGGCGGGCCCCAGGCCGCCCGTGACGCGGACCGCCGCCGGGGCGTCCTGCGGCTCCGCAGTGTGCGGCAGGGGCCGCTGCGCGTCCGCGGAGTGGTCGAACCACCCCCGGCCGCTCTTGCGGCCCAGCAGGCCCGCCTCCACCAGCCGGCGCTGGGCCAGGGACGGCCGGAACTTCGGGTCGTGGAAGAACGACTCGTAGACCGAACGGGTGACGGCTTCGTTCACGTCCTGGCCGATGAGGTCCGTGAGCTCGAAGGGCCCCATCGCGAACCCGCCGCACTCGCGCAGGACGGCGTCGAGGGTGGCGGGGTCGGCGGCGCGCTCCTCGTACAGCCGGAAGGCTTCGGCGTAGAAGGGCCGGGCGATGCGGTTGACGATGAAGCCGGGGGCGTCGGCGCAGGTCACCGGGGTCTTGCCCCACGCGGCGACCGTGGCCGCCGCCTGCTCGGCGGCGGCCGCGTCCGTGGCGAAGCCCCGGACGACCTCCACCAGAGGCAGCAGCGGTGCGGGGTTGAAGAAGTGCAGGCCGACGAAGCGGCCGGGGAGCTTCAGGCCTCCGGCGACGGCGGTCACCGACAGGGACGAGGTGTTGGTGGCCAGCAGGCACATGTCGGGAACGACCGATTCCAGCTCGGCGAACAGCTTCTGTTTGACGGGCAGTTGCTCGACAATCGCCTCGATGACGAGCGCGGAGTCGGCGAGTTCGGCGAGCCGTGCGGCGGGCTGCAGACGGGCGAGGGCAGCGTCCCGGCCGGCCGCGTCGAGCCTGCCCTTGTCCACCAGGCGGCCGAGCCGGGCGGCGATCGCCCGCGCCGCCTCCTCCGCACGGCCGGGTGCGGCGTCGTACAGCCGCACGGGGTGGCCCGCGGTCAGGGCGACCTGGGCGATGCCCTGGCCCATGGTGCCGGCGCCGACGACGGCGACGGTGCCGGCCGGGTCGATTGCGGTCATGGCAGTGATCCTCCCCGAAGTGTTTTTCCACAGGATTGCCGGGCCCCCTTGTCCCGACCGATCGTTCGGTTACTGTATCCACCGGGGGTGCGTCTGGTCCCCCGTATCGGAGCCCCGCTCGACAAGGAGTTGGTCAGCCGTGACCGCCGGACTCACCACCGCTCAGTTGACCGAGAAGCACCGCCCCACCCTGGATCAGGCGCTGGATGCCGTCCGCACGCGCGCCTACTGGTCCCCCTTCCCCGAGCACCCGAAGGCGTACGGCGCGGAGGGCGCCGTGCCGGGCAGCCTGAGCGCCGCCGAAGGTCAGGCCGCCTTCGAGGCGCTGCGCGGCGCGCGCTTCGAGCTGGACCAGCCGGGCACGGACGGCTGGGCGGGCGCCGAGGTCTCGCCGTTCGGGATCGAGCTCGGCATCGAGTATCCGCACCCGGCCGTCGAGGAGCTGCTGCCGGCGCTGCGCGCGGCGATGCCGCAGTGGCGCGAGGCGGGGCCGGAGGTGCGGGCCGCGGTCTGCCTGGAGATCCTCGCGCGGATCAACGCCCGCTCGCACGAGTTCGCCCATGCCGTGATGCACACCAGCGGCCAGGCCTTCATGATGGCCTTCCAGGCCGGCGGCCCGCACGCCCAGGACCGGGGCCTGGAGGCCGTCGCCTACGCCTATGCGGAGCAGGTCCGCACGCCCGGCTCGGCCCAGTGGTCCAAGCCGCAGGGCAAGCGCGATCCGCTGGAGCTGCGCAAGGAGTTCACGGCCGTCCCGCGCGGTATCTCCCTGCTCATCGGCTGCAACACCTTCCCCACGTGGAACGGCTTCCCCGGCCTCTTCGCCTCGCTCGCCACGGGCAACGCCGTCCTGGTCAAGCCGCACCCGCGCGCGGTGCTGCCCCTGGCCCTGACCGTGCGCATCGCGCGCGAAGTGCTGCGCGAGGCCGGGTTCTCGCCCGACCTGGTGGCCCTGGCCGCCGAGCGGGACGGCGAGGGCATCGCCAAGACCCTGGCCGTGCGCCCGGAGATCCGCATCATCGACTACACCGGCTCCACCGCCTTCGGCGACTGGCTGGAGGCCAACGCCCGCCAGGCGCAGGTCTACACGGAGAAGGCCGGCGTCAACACGGTCGTGCTCGACTCCACCGACGACTACAAGGGCCTCCTCGGCAACCTGGCCTTCTCGCTGTCCCTCTACAGCGGCCAGATGTGCACCACCCCGCAGAACTTCCTGATCCCCCGCGGGGGCATCGCCACCGACGCCGGGCACAAGTCCTACGACGAGGTGGTGTCCGATCTGGCCGCCGCGGTCGAGGGCCTGCTGGGCGACGACGCCCGGGCGAACGGCCTGCTGGGCGCGATCGTCAACGACCAGGTCAAGGAGCGGATCGACGCCGCCGCCCAGCTCGGCGAGGTCGCCCTCGCCTCCCGCACGGTGACCAACCCCGACTTCCCCGGCGCCACCGTGCGCACCCCGGTGATCGTGAAGCTGGACGGCGCCAAGCCCGACGCCGAAGCGGCCTACTTCTCGGAGTGCTTCGGCCCGGTCTCCTTCGCCGTGGCCGTCGACTCCGCGGCGGACGCCGTGGAGCTGCTGCGCCGCACGGTGCGGGAGAAGGGCGCGATGACCGTCGGCGCGTACACCACGTCGTCCGAGGTCGAGCGGCTGCTGGAGGAGGCCTGCCTGGAGGAGTGCGCCCAGCTCTCGCTCAACCTGACGGGCGGGGTGTTCGTGAACCAGACGGCGGCCTTCTCCGACTTCCACGGCTCCGGCGGCAACCCCGCCGCCAACGCGGCCCTGTGCGACGGCGCGTTCGTCGCCAACCGCTTCCGCACGGTCGAGGTGCGCCGCCCGGCCTAGTCCCGGGCCGGGCCCGGGCCCGGGCCTCCCCAGTGGAAGAGCGCCATGGCGACGCTCGTGGCGAGGTTGTAGCTGGAGACCTGCGGGCGCATGGGGAGGGCGACCAGCCGGGTCGCCCTCTCGCGCAGCTCGGGCGAGATGCCGTGACGCTCGGAGCCGAAGGCGATCAGCGCGTCGTCGGGCAGCGTGAGGGAGCGGATGTCGTCCCCCTCCGGGTCCAGGGCGTACAGCGGCCCCGGCGGGAGCTCGGGCAGGGGCAGCCGTTCGACGGCGGTGGCGTAGTGCAGGCCCGCCCCGGCGCGTACGGCGTTGGGGTGCCAGGGGTCCATGTCCCCGGTGGTGACGACGCCCGTGGCGCCGAAACCGGCCGCCAGCCGGATCACGGCGCCCACGTTGCCGAGGTTGCGCGGGTTGTCCAGGACGACGACGGGCGCCTGCCGGGGCGCCCGTGAGAGCGCGTCGAGGTTCGCCCTGCGGGCCGGCCGCGCGGCGAGCGCGGCCACGCCGGTGGGGTGGATCCTGGGCACCAGCTCGCGCAGGGCCCGCACCGGGATCTCCACCAGCCGCTCGGCGAGGGCGTCCGTGAGGTCGTCGGCCAGCGCGGCGGCGAGCTGCAGTGCCGCCGCCTTGTCGCCGGCGACCGCGAGCCGGACGTCCGCGCCGAAGCGCAGGGCGTGCTTCAGGGCGTGGAAGCCGTCGAGCAGTACGGCGTCGGGGGCGTGCTCGCCCCACCGCCGCACGGCGGCAGCGGCTTCGTCCTCGGTCATGCCCTCAGCCTACGAGAGTCCGGTCGGCCGCTTCGTCCCCCTCGCGCTGCGCCGGGACGGGCTGCTTACGGGCCGGCAGCAGCCGGTCGCGGGCCCGGCCGGCGAGGGGGCCCAGGCGGCGCAGGAAGGAGGTGGGGAGGAAGACCGCGTCGGCCACGATCATCGCGAGGGAGAAGAACGGCAGCCCGAGCAGCAGGGCGATGCCGAGGTGCTCCATCATCATCACGGCCAGCAGGACGTTCTTCACCCGCCGGTTGAGCAGGGTGAAGGGGAAGGCGACCTGCACGGCCACGGTGCCGTAGCTGAGCAGCAGCACGAGCAGCCCGCTGGCGGCGAGCGCGTGGGAGAGCTCGGGCCAGGGCGAGAAGTAGTCGAGGTGCAGCGGGTAGTAGAGCGCGGTGCCGTCCTGCCAGCGCGAGCCCTGGATCTTGTACCAGCCGGCCGTGGCGTAGATCAGGCAGACCTCCGCCATGATCACCAGCAGGCCCGCGTTGTGCAGCAGGTTGGCCAGGATGTCCAGGACGGCGCGGGGTTCGGGTGCGTAGCGCCCCGCGAGCCACCACAGCGCCTGGACGAGCCACAGGCCCCACAGCGCGGTGGCCCAGCCGACGCCGGGGAGCGGGCCGTGGTCGGTCCAGGACATCCGGGTTTCGCCGAGGACCTGCGCGGCGGCCAGGGCGATTCCGCAGGCGGCCCACAGCACGATGCCCGTCACGTCCGGGCGGGCGGGGGCGCCGGCCTGCTTCTCGGCGCGGCGGGCGTCCAGCGACCAGACCCGCCCGCAGCGCGTGAGGATCAGGTAGAGGGCCATCAGGTGGATGACGTTGTCGCCGCCGTCGCCGAGGAAGACGCTGCGGTTCTGCAGCGACAGCACGCCGACCATGGAGAGCACGGTCATGGTGCGGGTGCGCCAGCCCAGGGTCAGCAGGGCGGCGGTCACCACGGCGAAGGCGTAGACGGCCTCGAACCACAGGCCGCCGTCGGACCACAGCAGGGCGGTGAAGGCGTGGTTGTCGGCGGTCAGCCGACGGGCCATCTCCCAGCTCCACGGACCGTCGGGCCCGTACATCTCGTGCCGGTTCGACCATTCGCGCAGCAGGAAGACCAGCCACGTGAAGGAGAGGCCGATGCGGATCACGGCCGTCTGGTAGGCGCCCAGGGGGCTGCCCGTGACGCGGTCGGCGGCGCGCGAGATCCGGGCGCCGAGCGGCAGGGTCGTGCTCATAGGTTCTTCGCCTCCGTACGGTCGGCGGCGGTGACCGGCCACCAGCCCAGCACCCGGTAGGCGGGCTTGGCCCCGCCCTTCTCGTCGCTCCAGACCGGCGGCGTGACCAGGGTGGTCACGGCGCGCACCTGGACGCGGCGGATGCTGCGCCCGTCCTGCTCAGGGCCGAGGCGGCCGACGACGATGCGGCGTATGTACTGCTCGGAGAGCTCGCCGCGCAGCCCGTTGGGCGCTTCCTTGACGTCGTGGGAGTTGGTGTAGAAGTCCCAGGCGCGGCGCAGCTCGTTCTGCTGCGTGTGGCTGGGGAGGAGGTTGTGCCGGATGGCTGCGCCGTCCTTCGCGGTCAGGTCGGTCCAGGTGGTCACCGTGGTCCGCCCGTCGGGGCCGGCGAGCTCGGCGCGGGCCTGCACGGCCACGTTCTGCTGGAGCGGGTTGGGAGCGAAGAACTTCCAGTTCTGCTCGTACTCCGGGTAGATGTAGTCGTCTATCGCCGCGGCGTTCTGCTTGGTGACCGTGTTCGACGGCGCCACGTGCAGGAACACCATCGCCAGGTGCACCCCCGCCGTCACCGCGATCACCGCTGCGCCCGCCGCGACGACGAGGCGCGCGGGCAGGGACAGCCCCGCTAGGGCGCCGGCCCGCTCGTGCCCGTCATCCGACTCCATGCCCCGCCCCGTTCCTGCGTCCCGCCTGTGCTGTGCACCCGAACGGTACCCAGGTCGTCCCGCGGGGCACAGCGGCCGGGGGTTATCCACAGGCTTGACACCCCTGGGCGGCCGCACCACCATTGAACCGAACGATCGGTCGGTCGGGCCGGTCGCATGCGGGCGGAGAGGCAGGGGGCATGCCATGACGACGATGGCGCCGGACACAGGAGCCCGGGACACCGCGGCCTACGAGGCGGCCTTCGACGCCGCGGTGGCGGCCGAGGAGCGCATCGAGCCGCGGGACTGGATGCCCGACGCCTACCGCGCCACCCTCGTCCGCCAGATAGCGCAGCACGCCCACTCCGAGATCATCGGCATGCAGCCCGAGGCCAACTGGATCACCCGCGCGCCCTCGCTGCGCCGCAAGGCGATCCTCATGGCCAAGGTGCAGGACGAGGCCGGCCACGGCCTCTACCTCTACAGCGCCGCCGAAACCCTGGGCACCGGCCGCGACGAGCTGCTCGACAAGCTCCACTCGGGCCGCCAGAAGTACTCCTCGATCTTCAATTACCCCACCCTGACCTGGGCCGACGTGGGCGCCATCGGCTGGCTCGTCGACGGCGCCGCCATCACCAACCAGGTCCCGCTGTGCCGCTGCTCCTACGGGCCCTACGCCCGCGCCATGGTCCGCATCTGCAAGGAGGAGTCCTTCCACCAGCGCCAGGGCTACGAGCTGCTGCTCGCCCTGAGCCGGGGCACCGAGGCCCAGCACGCCATGGCGCAGGACGCCGTGGACCGCTGGTGGTGGCCCTCGCTGATGATGTTCGGCCCGCCCGACGCCGAGTCCCCCCATTCGGCCCGGTCCATGGCCTGGAAGATCAAGCGGCACTCCAACGACGAGCTGCGCCAGCGGTTCGTGGACATCTGCGTCCCCCAGGCCGAGTCGCTCGGCCTGACGCTTCCCGACCCCGACCTCCGGTGGAACGAGGAGCGCGGGCACCACGACTTCGGTCCCATCGACTGGACGGAGTTCCAGGAGGTGCTCAGCGGCAACGGCCCCTGCAACGACCAGCGGATCAACCAGCGCCGGCGGGCCCATGAAGAGGGCGCATGGGTGCGCGAGGCAGCCGCCGCGTACGCGGCCAAGCACGGAAAGGCGACGGCATGACGAACGCTGACTGGCCGCTGTGGGAGGTCTTCGTCCGCAGCAGGCGCGGCCTCGCCCACACCCACGCGGGCAGCCTCCACGCCCCGGACGCGGAGATGGCCCTGCGCAACGCCCGCGACCTCTACACCCGGCGCTCCGAGGGGGTCTCGATCTGGGTGGTGCCCTCCGCCGCGGTCACCGCCTCCTCCCCCGACGAGAAGGACCCCTTCTTCGAGCCCTCGGCCGACAAGCCCTACCGCCACCCGACCTTCTACGAGATCCCGGAAGGGGTGCGGCACCTGTGAACGGCGAGCCCGTGACCGCTGTGAAAGCCCCCCTGGCCGCGGCCGCGCTGGCCCTCGGGGACGACGCCCTGGTGCTCTCCCACCGGCTGGGGGAGTGGGCCGGGCACGCCCCGGTGCTCGAGGAGGAGGTCGCCCTCGCCAACATCGCCCTCGATCTGCTCGGCCAGGCCCGCACCCTGCTCTCCCTCGTCGGCGACGAGGACGAGCTGGCCTATCTGCGCGAAGAGCGCGCCTTCCGCAACGCCCAGCTCGTCGAGCAGCCCAACGGCGACTTCGCCCGCACCATCGCCCGCCAGCTGTACTTCTCCGTCTACCAGCACCTGCTGTACGAGCAGCTGGCCGCCGCCGGCGGGCCGGTCGCGCCCCTGGCGGGCAAGGCCGTCAAGGAGGTCGCCTACCACCGCGACCACGCCGAGCACTGGACGCTGCGGCTCGGCGACGGCACGCAGGAGAGCCACGCCCGCATGCAGAGCGGCCTGGACGCCCTCTGGAGGTTCACGGGCGAGCTCTTCGAGCCCGTCGAGGGGCTGCCGGTCGACTGGAGCGCCCTGCGCGAGGCCTGGCTGTCCGCGGTGACCGGCGTCGTCGAGCGCGCCACGCTCACCCTGCCCTCCGGCCCGCAGAGCGGTGCGTGGACGGCGGGCGCGGGCCGGCAGGGCATCCACACCGAGCCGTTCGGGCGGATGCTCGCGGAGATGCAGCATCTGCACCGCAGCCACCCGGGGGCGTCATGGTGACCGCACCCACCGCCCTGGAGGAGCGGCTGCGCGCCCTGGCCGGAGCCGTCCCCGACCCCGAGCTGCCCGTCCTCACCCTGGCCGAGCTGGGCGTGCTGCGCGACCTGCACGTCACCGGCCCCGGCCGGGTCGAGGTCGAGCTCACCCCCACCTACACCGGCTGCCCCGCGATCGAGGCCATGTCCGCGGACATCGAGCGCGTGCTGCACGAGCACGGCCAGGCGGAGGTGTCCGTCCGCACCGTGCTCTCCCCCGCCTGGTCCACGGACGACATCACGGCCGAAGGGCGCCGCAAGCTCGCCGAGTTCGGCATAGCGCCGCCCCGGCCCACGGGCCCCGGCGCCGGCGGGCCCGTCATGGTGGGCCTGGGCATCCGGTGCCCGCACTGCGGCTCCACCGAGACCACGCTGCTCAGCCGCTTCTCGTCCACCGCCTGCAAGGCCCTGCGCCGCTGCGAGGCGTGCCGGGAGCCGTTCGACCACTTCAAGGAGCTGTAGATGGCAGCGGCCCGGCACGGCGCCTTCCACCCCCTGCGCGTGGTCTCCGTCGACCCCCTCACCGACGACTCGGTGGCCGTCGCCTTCGCCGTGCCCCCCGAGCTGCGGGAGACCTACCGCTACGCCCCCGGCCAGCACATCGCCGTCCGCCGCCCCACCCGCGACGGCGGCGAGATACGCCGTACGTATTCGCTGTGCGCCCCCGCGCCCGCTCCCGGGGCGCCGGGCCCCGCGGAGCTGAGGGTGGGCGTGCGGCTGGTCGACGGCGGCGAGTTCTCGACGTACGCCTTCAAGGAGCTGGCCGCCGGGGACACCGTGGAGGTGATGGCGCCGGCCGGGCGGTTCGTGCTGGAGCCGCGCGCGGGGCACTTCACCGCGATCGTGGGCGGCAGCGGGATCACGCCCGTGCTGTCCATCGCCTCGACCCTGCTGGCGAGGGCGCCCGAGGCCCGGTTCTGTCTCATACGCAGCGACCGGACCACCGCCTCCACGATGTTCCTGGAGGAGGTCGCCGACCTCAAGGACCGCTTCCCCGACCGCTTCCAGCTGGTGCACGCGCTCTCCCGCGAGGAGCAGCAGGCCGGGCTGCCGTCCGGGCGGCTGGACGAGGAGCGGCTGGCGCGGCTGCTGCCCGCCCTGCTGCCGGTGGAGGAGATCGGCGGCTGGTTCCTGTGCGGGCCCTTCGGCCTGGTGCGGGGTGCGGAGCGGGCGCTGCGCGGCCTCGGGGTCGGGCGGGACCGCATCCACCAGGAGATCTTCCACGTGGAGTCCGGGGCCGCCGGGGAGCCCGGCCGGGCCGCTCCCGCGGGCTCGCCCGCGCGCAGCACGGTGACCGCGCAGCTCGACGGGCGCGGCGGCAGCTGGCCGGTGCGGGAAGGGGAGACGCTGCTGGAGGCGGTCCTGCGGAACCGGCCGGACGCGCCCTACGCCTGCAAGGGCGGGGTGTGCGGGACGTGCCGGGCGTTCCTGGTCAGGGGCGAGGTGCGGATGGACCGGAACTTCGCGCTGGAGCCGGAAGAGATCGAGAGCGGCCATGTCCTGGCGTGCCAGTCGCATCCGCTGACGGAAGAGGTGGAGCTCGACTTCGACCGCTGAGCGTTCCCATTTGCCGTCACCCGCCCTAGATTGACGGACCGTCAGATTTGGCGGCCGGGGACCAGGCGCGGGAGGCGGCGGCAGTGGACTTCACCTTCACCGAGGAACAGCAGGCGGCCCGGGAAGCGGCACAGGCCGTCCTCTCCGGGGTCTCCCCCGACGGCGTGCCCAGCCCGGTCCTCTCCCGGGGCCCGGTCGCGCAGGACTTCGACCGCGCGCTGTGGCGCAGGCTGGCCGACGCCGGTCTGCTGAGCCTGACCGTCGCCGGCGAGCACGGCGGGGCGGGGCTCGGGCCGATCGCCCTGTGCCTGGTGCTGCGCGAGGCGGGGCAGGTGCTCGCCCGGGTGCCGCTGCTGGAGTCCGCTGCGACGGCGCTCGCGCTCAGCACGCACGGCGGCCCGGCCGGGGAGGCGGTCCTGCCCGCGCTCGGGCGGGGCGAGCTGGTCGCCACGGTCGCCTCCAGCGGGCGCACAGGGCACGATGCCGCCGAACTCGCGGTCGGCGCACGGCCGGTGGCCGGGGAGGGCTGGGTGCTCGACGGAGTCCAGACGGCCGTGCCGTGGGCGCCGTCCGCCGATGTGCTGGTGATCCCGGCGCAGATCGCGGACGGGCGCTCCGTGCTCGGGCTCGTCCCCCGTGATCACCCGGGGGTGGGCCTGGCCGGGCAGGTCTCCACCAACGGCGAGCGGTACGCCGAGGTGCGGCTCGACTCCGTACGCCTCGACGCCACGCAGGTCGTCACCGCCGAAGGGGCCTGGGAGCGGCTGCGCGCGCTGCTCACCGCCGGCACGTGCGCGCTCGCGCTCGGCGTCGGGACGGCGGTGTGCCGCATGACCAGTGCGTACACGGGGAAGCGGGAGCAGTTCGGCCACCCGCTGGCCACGTTCCAGGCGGTGGCCGTCCAGGCCGCGGACCGCTACATCGACCTGCGGGCGATGGAGGCCACCCTCTGGCAGGCCGCCTGGCGGCTGGAATCCGGGGCGGGCGGGCCGCTCCCGGCCGCCGCCGACCTCGCCGTCGCCAAGGTGTGGGCCTCGGAAGGGGTGCGCCGCGCCGTGCAGACCGCGCAGCACCTGCACGGCGGCTTCGGCGCCGACACCGACTACGCCCTGCACCGCTACCACGCCTGGGCCAAACAGCTGGAGCTGTCCCTCGGCCCCGCCGCGGCCCACGAGGAGGCGCTGGGCGACCTGCTGGCCGCCCACGCGCCCGACGGCGACTAGACCGGAACCGCTAGATCACGGTGCCGGGGGCGCCGTTGCCGTCCACGACCGGGCGGCCCGCGGCCTCCCAGACCTGCATGCCGCCGTCGACGTTCACCGCGTCCAGGCCCTGCTGCACCAGATAGGCGGTGACCTGCGCGGACCGGCCGCCGGAACGGCAGATGACGTTGATCCGGGCACCGTCGGGCGCCTTCTCCGTCAGCTCGCCGAAGCGGGCCACGAAGTCGCTCATCGGAATGTGCAGCGCGCCCTCCGCGTGGCCGGCCGCCCACTCGTCGGCCTCGCGCACGTCCAGCAGGAAGTCTTCGGAAGAAAGGGCGTCGACGCCGACCGCGGGAATACCGGAACCAAAGCTCATGCCCACGACGCTACCCGACGAGCTCCCGCAGATGCGCCTCGCGCTCCGCGACCTGGGCGCGCAGGCCCTCGGCGATCTCCTCCAGCAGACCGTCCGGGTCCTCCGGCGCCATCCGCAGCATCGAGCCGATCGCCGAACCCTCCAGCTCGGCCGCCAGCTCCGACAGCATCTCCTTGCGCCGCGCCAGCCACTCCAGGCGGGCGTAGAGCTCCTCCGCCACGTCCAGCGGGCGCGGCTCCGGCGGCGGGCCCGCGGCCCACTCCGCCGCCAGCTCCCGCAGCAGGGCCTCGTCGCCGTCCGCGTACGCGGCGTTGACCCGCACGATGAACGCCTCGCGGCGCAGCCGCTCGGCCTCGTCCCGCGCCAGGTCCGGGTGCGCCTCGCGGACCAGCTCCCGGAAGGCCTTGCGGGCCTCGTCGCTCGGGCGCACCCGGCGCGGCGGGCGGACCGGCTTCTCCGTGAGCATCGCCTGCGCCTCCGGGGACATGCCCTCCGAGTCCAGCCAGCCGTCGAAGAGCTGCTCCACGCCGGGCAGCGGCTGCACCAGCGCGCGGGCCTCGCGGGCCCGGCGCAGGTCCTCGGCGTCGCCGCTGCGGGCGGCCACGGCCTCGGCGATCTGCGCCTCCAGCTCGTCGAGCCGGGCGTAGACCGGGCCGAGGCGCTGGTGGTGCAGGCGGGAGAAGTTCTCCACCTCCACCCGGAACGTCTCCACGGCGATCTCGAACTCGATCAGCGCCGTCTCGGCCGTGCGGACGGCCTTTTCCAGGCGGGAAGTGTCTGCTTCCGGATTCATCACCCGACCAGCGTAGTTCCCTCCCGGAGGGTTCCCCGGGCGCCTCCGCCCCGCGCCGGGTGCGCCCCCTTGTCGCCGGGCGACGACGGGCCGCCCGTGGCGCGCGGCGACGGCGCGGCACCACGGGGGTGGGGGTCGGCGGTGCCGCGGCCGGCCGGCGGCCGGGGCCGGCCGGCGGCAGGCCGGTCGGCACCGCCGGGATGCGCCGTCTCGGCTGAGCGCCGTTGCGGCGGGAGATTTTGCCTGCGGCCTACCGCCAAAGTCGCCACAGGCGGGTGAACGACCACAGGAGGAATGCGCCCCGGCGGGATTGTGGACCGCTAGACGCCTCGTTCCGCCGCTATCCGGCCGGACTGGATCGCCTTTGTCAGGGTTTCGTGGTCCGCTTCTGTTTGGTTTGCGTAGGTGTGGGCGAAGTCGGCCATGGCCTCGTCCAGGGCCGGGGACTTGCCGCAGTAGGCCGCTATGAGGCGGGGGTCCGCGGTGTGGGAGTGGGCTCGGGCGAGGAGGGCGCCGGTGAGGCGGGCGTAGTCGTCCAGTTCGTCGGGGGTGAGGGCCGCCGGGTCGACGCTGCCCTTGCGATTGCGGAACTGCCGCACCTGGTACGGCCGGCCCTCGACCGTCGCCCAGCCCAGCAGCACGTCGCTGACGACCTGCATCCGCTTCTGGCCGAGCACGACGCGCCGCCCCTCGTGCCCGTCCGGCGGCATGGCGAAGCCGGCCTTCTCCGCGTACGGCAGCAGGACCGAGGGCCGGGCCTCCTTCACCTGGAGGACGAGCGGCTCGCCACGGTGGTCCAGGAGCAGCACCACGTACGAGCGCAGCCCCACGCTTCCGGTGCCGACGATGCGGAAGGCGACGTCCTGCACCTCGTACCGGGCCGTCAGCGGCAGCAGGTCCTCCGGGAGGGTGCCGAGGTAGCCGCCGAGGGCGAGGGCGACCGCCGCCGCCTCCCCGTCCGGCAGCCGGCGCAGCACGGGCGGGGCGTCCACGAAGCGCCGCCCGTCGCCGGTCTTCTCCGTGGCCTTGGCCGCGAAGCGGGCGCTCGTGTTCCGCCGGGCCTTCTCCGCGACCCGCTCCAGCGTGCCGACCAGCTCTCGGGCGTCCGCGTGGGAGACGAGCCGCTCGTCGGCGATGGCGTTCCAGGCCTCCGCGACCGGCATCCGGGCCAGCAGCCGCATCGTGTGCCGGTAGGAGCCGACGGCGTCCCGCGCCGCCGCCCGGCAGGTCGGCTCGTCCGCGCCCGCCTCCCGCCCGGCCAGCACCAGCGACGCGGCGAGCCGCTTCACGTCCCACTCCCACGGCCCGCGCAGGGTCTCGTCGAAGTCGTTGAGGTCGATGACGATCTCTCCGCGCGCGTCCCCGTAGAGCCCGAAGTTGGCGGCGTGGGCGTCTCCGCAGATCTGGGCGCCGACCCCGGTCACCACCGAGTCCACCAGGTCGTAGCCCATCAGCCCCGCGGACCCGCGCAGGAAGGCGAAGGGGGACGCGGCCATCCGGCCGACCCGTATCGGCGTGAGCTCCGGCAGCCGGCCCGCGTTCGACGCCTCCACCGCGGCGACCGCGTCCGGCCGGCCCGGCCCGGCGGTCCACTCCGCGTGCGCGGCCCGCGGCACCCGTTCCCGCAGCGCCTTCCCCTCGGCCTTCGGCGACCCGCCCTCCGCCTTCGGACGCGCGAACCCCGGCACGTACGGCAGTCGCGGCATCGCGCCCCACCTCCCCCTTCGCATGAGCGCTTTCGGCTGCCGAGAACCTACCCAAGGAGAAAGCCGGAAGGACCCCCGCCCCGGCCCGACGCACCGCGCATCGCACACCGCGCACCGCGCACCGCGTGGCCGGATCGTTGCCGTGCGCCGCCGCACCCCCTTGACCTCAAGCAAAGTCGAGGTTTGATGATGCGATCACGAGCCTCACACCGGCCACGCGGGGGAGAGAGCGAGAGAACGCATGACCAAGGAATCCGGCTTCTACTCGATCATCGACTACACCGTCGACGGGCCCGAGACACAGCGCGCCCTCCTGAAGGCGTTCACCGAGATCCAGAAGACCTGGGTGCGCTTCTACCCCGGATACCGCTCGGCGCAGTTCCACCTCAGCACGGACGGCACCCGCGTCGTGAACCTCGTCCACTGGGCCACCGAGGCCGACTACCGCAACTTCGTGGAGAACTCCGACACCGACGGCCGCATGGCCGCCATCCGGCAGGCCCTGGAGAACCTGCCCGGCAAGGCCGAGATCAACATGCCCGGGGCTCCGACCTACCTCGCCTACGAAGTCACGCCCGGGCCACGCCCGTAGCACCGCCCCCCACGGCAACTTCCAGTGATTGCCTGACCGCCCGCAGAGCGTCCGACACGGCCGCGGGAGCCACGGCCCCGGCCCCCGCGGCCTCCCGCGCCGTGGCATAACCCAGCACCTGGGCTATGCCCAGGGCCCGCAACGCCTCGTCGCCGCCGACGCTTTCGGGCTCCCCCAGCATCTGCCGCGCGGTGGACTCCAGCAGCACGCCGGCGACCGCGGCCAGCGCGGACGGCGGCAGGGCCTCTTCGAGCATCGTGGCCACGGACACCGCATCCGGCGCAGACACGGATGCGGAGACGGACGCGGATGCGGACGCGGACACGGACACGGACGCGGCAGAAGCAGCCGGAGCCGGAGCAGAAGCAGAAGCAACAGGCGTCTCGCGCCAGGACCTCAGCGAGCCGTAACGGGCCAGGCCGTCATGCAGCGCGGCCGCGAACGTGGACCCCAGACCGGACCCCGTCATCTCTTCCTTCGACGCTCGCACCGGCGCCTCCTCGAAGCCACGGGCACCGCTGCGGGCGCCCTCGCGGATGAGCGGCAGGGCACACGCGGAACACCCCCGACGCATAGCGCGAACGTAGCAAACCGACCAGTTTGTATGTCAAGGATGTACGGGACAGTTCGTCACGCTATGCGACCGGACTCGACTGTCCCTCCAGGGCTTTTCCAGCGCCCTTCCAGCAAGGCCCCGACTTCGCACCCACGGTCAGGAAGCGGCCCGTTCGGCCACCTGCGGCACCGCCGGGGCCGCGTACGCGTCGCCGTCCCCCGCCGTCACGTCCGACCCCGCCGGGTCCAGCCGGCCGACCATGTGCGACGCGGCGAGCCGGGGCATCAGCAGCCGCCAGAAGGCCGTCACCGACTCCCGGGACAGCCACTCCTGGTCGCCCCGGCCGAGCACCTCCAGCCCGGTCGTCGACGCCGTGATGACCGTGGCCGCGTCCTGCGGCGCCACCCCTTCGGCTAGCGCGCCTTCACTCCCCGCCCGCATCAGCTGCCGACGCACGAAGTCCTGCCACTGGCTGCGCAGATCGGACCTGGTCGCATCGACGACGTCGCAGCTCAGACGGAATCCGGCGCGGACGACGAGGTCGCTGCGGAGGCGGCTCACCATCGCGTGGGAGGCGTCCGCGAGCACCTGCAGGGCCGGTTCGTCGCTGCTGTCCGCGCAGCGCGTGATGGTGAGGAGCGCCTCGCGCGCCTCGGACTCGACGGCCGCGGCCAGCGACTCCTTGTCCTCGAAGTGGAAGTGGAACGCCCCGGTACTGACCCCGGCCCTGGCGCTGATCCCCGAGACCCGCGAACTCGCGTACCCGTACTCGTCGAACGCGGCGGCGGCGGAGTGGATCAGTGCGCGGCGGGTGCGTTCTGCTCGCTCTTGCTTCCTCATGGACGACTCCCGCGACGAACTCGAACCCCGGCGCCCCGACGCGGGGAGGTGGGAAGTGGACGGGGACATGTCACCCGTATTCAGCGTGTGAGAAGTGTAGCAAAACAAAACCATCTAGTTGGTTTTCATTGCCAGCCCTTTTCCGACTCTTGGGCTGGAAAAGACCGGTCGGCCAGGAAGGCCGACCGGTCCGGTGACCGCGTATCAGGAGATGACCAGGTGTCGGCAGGCCACCCCGTGCCGT
>NZ_JANIID010000032.1:0-108811 GCF_024519335.1 Streptomyces telluris | reverse complement strand
TGAGCAGGCCGCTAATCGTTCTATGGAGCGCAAGGCCATTGCCGCGAAGCCGGCCGCTCCGGCGAAGCCCGCCGCGAAGCCGGCTGCCAAGCCTGCTGCCCCGGCCAAGCCCGCCGCCCCGGCCGCCCCGGCGAAGAAGGCGTATGCCGACAATCTTGAGGGCTGGATCGGTGAGTCCCTGGAGATTCTGCGGGCGAAGGGCATTCCGGCTTCGTATGACGGCATCAAGCGCAATGTGCTGCGTGAGTCGACCGGTAACCCGCGTGCGATCAACGACTGGGACATCAACGCTGTGAACGGCGTCCCCTCGAAGGGTCTGCTGCAGATGATCGACCCGACGTTCAAGGCGTACCACGTCGAGGGCACGTCCTGGGACATCTACGACCCGGTCGCCAACATCACCGCCGCCTGCAACTACGCCGCCGACAAGTACGGCTCGATGGACAACGTCAACTCCGCCTACTGATCGGCTGACGACCGTCGCATTCAGCACCGTTAACACCGCGAAGGGCGGTGGCACCCCGCACCGGGGCGCCACCGCCCTTCGTCGCTCTGTACCACCGCCGGCGGGCTATGCGCCCCGGGCGCCGGCGTCGGGGCCCGGGGGTGAGCGCCCCGTGGCCCCGGGCCCCGGGCCTCGACATGAGCCGCAGAGATGTCTGAAGATCATCTCGCCGTTCTGTCATGCTTTCCTCAAGGAGCGCCGTGTCCACAGCATGCCGTCCCGTGCTCTGCCTGCCTGATCACACCGTGACCCTCGACGAAGCCGTCTCCCACATGGGGGACCTGCACGCAAGCCATCCGAGGATCGGCACGGCCCTGCGCCTGATGCGCAACACCTCGGTGGGCACCAGATCGCTCGTCGACCCCTTCGCCGAGGTCACGCGGTTCCGGACCTTCGGCGAGCGCATGCGCCGCTACGCCGAAGCCGGTACCGCATTAGGCGCCCGCGCCGCGGAGGACGCCCTGGCGGCCGCCGACACCACCGTGGGGGAGGTGGACCACCTCGTGCTGGTCTCGTGCACCGGGTACCTCCTGCCGGGGCTCGACGCGCACATCGCGGGCCGCCTGGGCCTGCGCCGGGACGTCCGCAGGCTGTCATTCGGCCAGGTGGGCTGCGCCGGCGGGGCCTACGCGCTGGCCCGTGCCCGCGAGCTGTCCGCCGTCCGCCCCGGGTCCGTCACCCTGATCGTCGCGGTCGAACTGTGCTCACTGTCGTACCAGCCCGGCGACGACAGGATCGCCTCGTTCGTCTCGACCGCACTCTTCGGCGACGCGGCCGCCGCCTGCGTCGTCCGGGACGACCGGCCCGGTCTGCGCCTCGACGCCGCGTACGAGGATCTCGCACCGGACACCCTCGGGCACATCTCCTACGACGTCGACGAGCTCGGCTTCCACTTCGACACCAACCCCCGGATATCCCGCGTGGTCGCGGACGCGATGCCCGGACTCAGACGCTGGCTCGAGGAGGAGACGCCCGTGCTCGCGCCGCAGCCGGACTTCCTCATCAGCCACACGGGCGGGCCGCGCATCATGTACGAGGTCAGCAAGGGGCTGGGCATACCGCCGGCCATGTTCAGGCTCAGCGAGAACTCCCTGGCCCTGCGCGGCAACACCGCGAGCGCCGTCGTCTTCGACGTCCTGGAGCAGACCTTCGACGCCCCGCCGCGCAACGGGGGAGCGGGGCTGGTCATCGCCTTCGGCCCCGGGGTCACCACGGTGGCCGTCACCGGCACCTGGGTCGCGTCCTAGGGGTTTCGGACAGCCGACTGCTGTAAGGTCCCAGATTTCGCTGCGCAATCTCACACTTCGCTTCATATCGGCTGCACTTATGAAGCGGCCGTTAGACAAGCAGGTCGGCGTGTTCAGGGGCTGGGTTACAGCGGAGGACCCCGGTGATCGCATCGTCGGGGTCCACCGCTGTGTTGCGCTGTCCGGTCAGTGGCGGGGGCGCCGGCGGGTGGACATGCACGTACTGGTCCTCGCCGGCGCCGAGCATGAAGGGGCAGGGTGACGCAGTCGGGGGAGAAGGCTTCGCCGAGGGGCGTTGGGGCCGGAATCAGAAGGCCGGCGCCCTCAGCGTGCAGGGAGCTGCCGGGGCTGAGGGATCCAGGGCCCGTTTGACCAGACCGATCGCGCGCGGACTGTACGACATGCTCAGATGGGCGGAGAGGTCGACCGGGCAGCCCTCCTGCAAGGTGATGTTCTGCACCGTTGCTCCGGGGCCCGCCGTCATGAACGTGCTCCGCCAGGGGGTGGTGATCTCGTCGTACTTTGTGGCGATCACGGTGTAGTCGACCCCGGGGACGGTGTCGCCGTCGGCGTTGAGCTCCTTGATGAAGTCGGACTTCTCGTACTGCTGGACGCCCGCCTTTCCCACGGATATCTGCCCGGGTTCCAGAATCCGGAGCTTGTCGGCGAGAGTCGAGATGCCACTCATGGTGGTGCCGTGGTTGGTCGCGCCGAGCTGGATGACCTTCTTGACCTTGTTCTTCGAGGGGTCGGCCGGGTTCGCGCCGCCGTCGGCCTTGAGATACCAGCGGGCCAGGGTTCCGCCCTGGGAATGGCCGACCAGGTCGACCTGCGCGGAGCCGCTGGCAGCGAGCACCTTGTCCACGAAGGCGGCCAGCTCCTTGGAGGACTCCTTGATGTCTCCGTAGCCCTTGACGGTGGGAGCGAGAGCCACTGCGGCGTCGTCGGTGTCGCCGTAGTCGAGGGCGTAGACGCAGTAGCCCTGGGCCTTCAACTCGGGGGACGTCCGGGCCCAGTTGTTGTATCGGTTCTCATAGGTGCCGTGGACCAGGACGACCGGACGCGGGTGGGCGGCGCCGGGACGGCAGTTCCAGTCGTTGGCACCCGGCGGATCGATGTCGAGGTGGAGGATGGAATGGACCATGGCGGGAAGGAAATTGCCCTGCTCGGGGCCGGTCTCCGCTGCCGCGGAGGTGGAGGTGGCCAAGACCGTCGCCGCGGCGGCGGTACAGACGGCGCTGACGTATCTGGGTATGTGCAAGACGGCTCGCCTCACGAGTCCCCCTTAGAGAAGCATCTCCGTCGATTCGATAGCGGCAGTATCTAATACGGGTGATCGGTTAGACACTGGTATGAGCGAGCTGACCGAATCGGACTCTTCGCGCAACAGCAGGTTCGGGTCGTGATCCCCGTATCCCGTCTCCGGCCGCGCGGTCCCGGCCCGAGTCGGTCACCTGCTGCCGGGGCCGACCGGTCAGCCCGTGGGGCTGCCGCCGGACGTCGGCCGGACCCCCTGGGGGACGGGCAGGTTGAACACATGGTCCGGGGTGACGATCTTGGTGATCGCCTGGCCGAAGAGGGTGCTGGGCTCCGTCCGGCCGTGCAGGATGTCCGTATTGAGGAGGACGACCAGAGTTGCCCTCTCCTCGGGCAGGTAGATCGTCAGCGACTCGTATCCGGGAAGCGAGCCGTTGTGACCGATCCAGCCCTGGACGTTGAAGATTCCCAGTCCGTACCCGACGCCGGAAATGGGCGTCGGAAGGGTCTTCAAGCGCTCCGCCTGCGTCTTGGGACGCAGCAGGGAGCCGGTGGCGACGACACGCGCCCAGGTCCGCAGGTCCCTCAGGTTGGAGCTCATCGCCCCGGCGGCCCAGGCCCAGGACGGATTCCAGTCCGTGGCGTCCTCGACCGCGCCCGAGGCCGTCTGGTCGGTGTATCCGCGGGCGTGGGGCCTGGGGAACTCGGCGCCCTTCGGGAACAGGGTGTTGCGCAGGCCGGCGGGCTTCAGGACCCTCTCATGGATGAATTTGTCGAGCGGACGGCCGCCGGCCTTCTCCACGACGAGACCCAGCAGGATCAGATTGGTGTTGGAGTACTCGAACTTCTCACCGGGCTGGAACCGGACCGGATGCTTGAAGGAGTAGCCGAGCAACTCCTGAGGAGAGAAGGGCCGGTACGGGTCGGAGGTGAGGGCCTCGAAGAAGCCCGGGTCCTCCGAGTAGTTGAACAGGCCGCTGCGCATGTCGGCGAGGTCGCGCAGGGTGATGCGGTGGCCGTTGGGGACGCCCTTGATGTACCGGCCGATCGGGTCATCCAGCTTCACCTTGCCGTCGTCGACCAGTTCGAGCAGGGCGGTCACGGTGAAGGTCTTGGTCTCGCTGCCGATCCGCATGTGGAGGCCGGGGCTCATGGGGGTTCCGTTCGCCTTGTCGGCGATGCCGAAGGCCCGTACGTAATTCCCCTTGCCGGGAGCCGAAAGGCCCACGATGGCCCCGGGCACGGAGGTCTCGTGCATCACCTGCCGGATCGCCGTGTCCAGACGTGCGGCGACGGCGGGGCTGAGCTTCGGGAACCGGTTGTGGGTGTCCGATGGTGAAGCGAGGGAAGCGAGGGAAGCGGAGGAGGCGGCGGAGACAGGCGGCAAGGCGGAATCCGCGGCGATCGCGTCGGGCGCGGTCGCCGGAAGGCCGAGTACCGCCAGCAGCCCGGCGGCGGTCAGACCCGCGCACGTTCTGCGCCACCGCGTGTGCAGGCACCTCATGTCAGGCCTCCTGGCGGACGAGGACAAGTCCTTGGTCAGCCTAGGCTCGCTCGCCTGGTCTCGCACCGCGACGCGTGACCGCGACGGAGGTGCCCCTCGCCGCCTCCGTATGCGAAGGGGTGCTCGGCATCCATCCGCTCACCCAGCCCTCTAGCACTCCGTCAGCGCCGCCAGCACGGCGCGCGCCGCGGCCTCGCCCTCCTCGTACGCGTGGGCCCGCGCCTCGTGAAGGGCGTCGCCGAGCTGGCGCACGGCCTCGCGGGTGCGGCCCTTCGCCGCGAGGGCCTCCCCGTACAGCGTGCGCAGCAGTACGCGCCGCGGGGCCGCGAGGGGCGGTGCGGCGAGGGCCAGGCCCCGGGCGGCGTGGTCGACGGCCGCGTCGGGGATGCCGAGGGCGAGGAGGTGCTGGGTGAGGTGCTGATGGGCGAGGGCGGCCGTGTCCGTGCGACCGGCCTGTTCGGCCAGGGCGAGTGCTTGGACGAGAAGGCCCCGGGGCCGTTCCCTGTCGCCGTGGCGCATGAGTGCGACGGCGAGATTGATCCGGGCGATCGCCTCTCCGGCCGTGTCCCCGGCGAGAGAGGCGAGTTCGGGGGCGCGCTCCAGCTGTACGAGGGCTTCTTCGGGTCTGTTCTCTTCGGCCAGCACCCAGCCCAGCAGTGCCCGGGTCCGCGACTGGGCGCCGGGGTCGTCGTCGAGTTCGGCGGAGGCCAGACCCTGTTCGAGCAGCGGTACCCAGCCGTCGCGGACCTGCCACAGGATCAGGGGCCACTGCAGGAGGACCAGACGCCAGGCGCGGTCGTGCATCCGCGCCGAGACGGCGGCCTCGACGGCGCCGCGCATCGTCTCGCGCTCGGCGGAGTACCAGGCGAGCGCGTCCTCGCGGTCGGCGAACGTACGGATCGCGACCGGTCGCCGGGCTCCGGCGGGCAGGGCGCAGCACGGTTCGTTGCCGGGTTCCGCGGCGGCGCACGCCGCGTGGAGCGTGTGCAGCCAGTGGTCGAGCAGCCGCAGCAGCGCCTCGGGGTCGTGGCCCGGGGACAGGCTGCGGGCGTAGAGCCGCACCAGGTCGTGCAGCACGTAGGAGCGCGGGCTCGCCTCGATGACCAGTTGGGCGGCGGCCAGCTGGTCCAGGGCGGCGGCCGCCCGGCTGGGCAGGCAGCCGGCCAGTGCGGCGGCCGTGCAGACGTCGAGGGTGGCTCCGGTGTGCGGCCCGAGGCCGTGGAACATCTGCCGGGCCGCTTCGGGCAGGTGCTGCACACTCAGTCCCAGGGCGGCGGCGACGCCGGTGTCCCCGGCGTTCAGGAGGTCCAGTCTGTTCTGCTCGTCGGCGAGTTCGTCGGCGAAGGCGGCCAGGCCGCGGTGGGGGCGGGTGGCGAGACGGGCGGCCGCGACGCGTAAGGCCAGGGGCAGACCGTCGCACAGATCGGCGAGCCGTACAGCCGCCTCCGGCTCGGCCGCGACCGGGTCCGGGCTCAGGACGGCGGCGAGCAGCTCGGCGGACTGCGCGGCGGGGAGTGCGCCGATCGCAACGGGACGAGCGGCGTCCGATGCCACGAGGCCGTCGAGCCGGTCGCGGCTGGTGACGAGGGTGACGCAGTTCTCCCCGCCCGGCAGCAGGGGGCGGGCCTGCTGGGAGTCGCGGGCGTTGTCCAGCACGATCAGCAGTCTGCGTCCGGACGTCAGCTCGCGGTAGCAGGCGCCCAGTGCCTCGGGCGATCCCGGCATCCGATCGGTTCGGACACCGAGGGCGAGCAGGAACTCCCGGAGCACAGCCGTGGTGTCGGGGGCCGGCGTGGGGCTGTATCCGTGGAGGTCGACGAACAGTCGGCCGTCGGGGAACTCGGTGCGCTGCAGGTGCGCCCAGTGCACGGCGAGCGCCGTCTTGCCGACTCCGGCGCTGCCCGTGATCACGACGATGGCGTCGGGGGCGCCGTGCACGGCCCGGTCGAGGGCCTTCAGTTCGTCGTCGCGCCCTGTAAAGCCCCGGGGCTTGCCGGGGCAGGAGCTGCGGCTCGACTGCGCCTGGGTGAGGGATGGCGGTCGGAGGGTTGGTGGTCGGAGGGTTGGTGGTCTGAGAGGTGGCGGTCTGAGGGATGGTGAGGTGTGGAGCGGACGGGTGGGGCGTGGAGGGCGCGATCCCGTCCTTCGGTCCCTCGCATCTGGCAGGTGTGATCGGGGCCGTTGCCGAGCCGGCGGCCACCGGAACCGGTGCAGGTCGGCGAGCGCCGGACCTCAGGATGGTGGCGTACGCATCGGCGAGCACCGCTCCGGGATCGACGCCGAGCTGATCGGCGAGCAGCTGTCGGGTGCGGTGAAACCAGCCCAGTGCGTCCGACTGCAGGCCGGCCTTGCCCAGAGCCAGTATCAGTGCCGCTATGAGCGGCTCCCTCAGTGGGTTCGTGGCGGCTTCGGCACGCAGGACGGCCGCCGCCGTTCCGTGCTCACCGAGGCGTCCGTGGGCGGAGGCCAGTTCCTCCACGGCGGCCAGGCGCAGTTCGTCCAGCGCGTGCGCGGCCGCTTCCAGCAGCGGACTGCGTACGGTCCCGGTGAGCGCGGGCCCCTCCCACAGCGCGAGTGCCTCACGGAGCAGGGACACGGCCGCGGCCGGTTCGCGCTGTTCGCGGGAGAGCCGGAGCAGTTCCTCGAAACGGTGCGCGTCCACCAGCGTCTCGGGGAGCCGCAGCGCATACGCCTGCCCTTGCGTGACGAGTTCGACGCCGTGGTCCGGTGCCCCGTGATCGGCGAGCAGCGCTCGCAGCCGGGACACGTGGCCCTGTAACACCGTGCGGGAGTGGCGGGGCGGATCGTCGTTCCACAACGCCTCGGTCAGCCGCTCGATGGTGGCGGCCGCATTGGGGCGCAGCAACAGCACGGCCAGCATGCTGCGGCGCTTGGCGGGGCCGAGCTGGAGGTGCCTCCCGTGCTCGGTCACCACGGCGACCGTCCCCAGCACGCGGAAGTCCATGCGGGCGCTCCCCCCTGCACTCGGCTTTTCGCTCTGGCTCTTCAACTCCGGCTCTTCGCTCCGGAGTACGTCCCTCCGGTCGAGCATATGTCGATCTATTTCGGATCATGAGTACGCTCCCGGCCATTCGGCTCCCGGCGGTCGGAGCGCCGTTAGCCGTGCGTTAGGGCGCCGTTTGCGGTCGCTGCGAGTCTCTTCCGTGCCAAGCGGTGTGCGCGGCAGTGTCCGTCCCCACTTCGCAGGACGGGCAAAGCGGCAGGCCAATGTCCGGCAGACGCACGCCCTGACATCGAGTCGGAATCAGGAGTCCCCATGACCATCTCGCTCCTCCGCAGATCGGCCCTCGCGGCCACGACCCTCGTCCTGGCCGGTGCCGCTTTCAGCGGCGTGGCCTCGGCCGCCCCCGCACATGCCGCGATGCCCAAGGCGGCGGCGAGCGCCTGTCACGTGTCGGGCCTCGGCGGCGACTACATTTGCGAGTACGGCGAGGCCTGGCTGACCTATCCGGCAGGCAATCGGCAGGTGTTCGTCATCGGCACCGACTTCGCGGTCTGGACCCGCTGGCAGTACGCGGGCGGCAGCTGGAGCGAGTGGACCTCCTTCGGCGGCAAGCTGCGCAGCGCCGTCCGGGTCGACGGGAACAAGACCTGGACTCCGACCATCTCGGCCGTCGGCGACGACGGCAACCGCTGGTACCGCCACCGCCTGAGCAGCGGCAGCTGGACCAACTGGCAGAGCTGACCGCCCGCGCAACCACAGGCGCCGTGCGGCCGAAGCCGCACGGCCCGCCCTGCCTTCCGCGTCCTTGTCGAACCGGCCGAACGTCAGGTTCAGGGCAGGTCGCCGAGATACACAGAGCCGTTCGCGGCCTGTTCGGTGCCGAGTGCGGCGAGGGGCGCCTTCAGCCCGAGCGGAAGCAGGACCAGTTCGCCGAGCGTGGCCAGGGCATGCCAGATGACGGCTGTTTGCGTGCGATCCGGCGCAGTGGCAGTGGCAGTGGCCGTGCACCCTACGGGCACATGCAGCGAGGGATACCGTGCTCGAGGTTGCGTCGACAGCGCCTACGTCGGCGAACGTCACACCTTTCTCCGGTCGGCGCTGGCCTAGAGTGCCACGTATGAAGATCATCGAGCTGGAGCCGGGCGACCCGCGGCTCATATCCGATCTGCTCCCCGTCCTCCAGGAACTGCGTCCCCACCTCACTGAGGAAAGCTTCCGGGAGGTGTACGAGGAGGGGCACGGCCAGGGTCTGCGCTTCTCGGCCGCGTACAGCGACGAGGGCAGGTGCGTCGGCGCGGCCGGCTGGCGCATCGTGGTCAATACGAGCACGCTGCGCTCGCTGTACGTCGACGACCTGGTGACCGCCGCCACCGCACGTTCGACCGGCGTCGGCCGCGAACTCCTCGCTCACCTGCAGGAGCGCGCTCGCGAAGCCGGTTGCCACCACTTCGTGCTGGACTCGGCCACGCACCGCACCGACGCCCACCGCTTCTACCTGCGGGAGCGGATGGCCATCGCCGCCTTCCACTTCATGAAGCCGCTGGACTGACGGAAGCGCGGGCCGTCGGTCGCCTCCCCCGCGTAAAGCAATATGGGGCGAAAGGGACTTTAGCGGACCGGGTGTGAGGGGCGTCGAAGGCGCCAGGCACACTCTTGGTGTTGCAGTGTCGTACACCAAGAGGATGTTCCACCCATGATTACGCTCAAGAAGGAAGACGGCCCGGCCGACCTGGACGGCGTGACGCACCTGTCCATCGGGGTGTCCTGGGACCCCACCGGCGGAAGCAGCGGGGGCGTGATGGGCGTGCTCCGCCGCAAGACCGGCACCGACCTCGACCTGATAGCCATCGCGATGCAGGGCGCGGACCCGGTGCGCCTCGCGGGCCTGGACTCCCTCGATCCGATGGGTAACGGCTCCGTGGTGCACAGCGGCGACAACCAGACCGGGCGCGGTGACGGTGACGACGAGACGGTGACGGTCGAGTTCGCCCGCGTCCCGGAGAACATCACGTCGATCGTTTTCGTCGCCGCCGCGTACAAGAAGGGCAGCTCCTTCCAGAAGGCGCGCAACATCAGCTTCAAGGTGTACGACGCGAGCGGCGGCAGCTCCCAGCAGGTCGCCGACATCTGGCCGAGCCTGCTCAGCAGCGACAACGGCTGCGCCGTGGCCAAGGCGGTGCGCGTCGGCGGCAGCTGGAAGCTTGAGGTGATCAACGTGACGGGGAAGATCAAGCAGGGCGACGAGCACGCCCTGATGCGCTTCGCCATCAGCAAGTAATTTCGCCATCGGCAAGTAACACGGGCGGGCTTCGTGCGGCCCGGGGCCCTTCCGGGCGCCCGGGCCGCAGCTCACGACGCGTGCCCGTGAACCCGACGCTGCCGCCCCCTCGGCGTCGCCGCTCAGAGGGCTGTCCTCAGGTAACCGGGGTGGGAAGGCGCCGACCCCCGTGCGGCACCCTGCCCCCATCGGGCTCCTATGCGCCGGTGCGGGGCGGCATCCAGTGGTGGGCGGTGAAGTCGCCCTTCTCCAGGGTTTCGAAGGGTGCGCTGCTCACGCACTTGCCGACGCTGTTGACCGGGAGGCCGTCCATGGCCCAGCTGTAGCCGAGCCGGTCCTTCTTCCCGCCCTTGCCGCCGTCGAGGACGGTGAAGCCGAATCGCTTGCCCTTCAACTCTGCAGCAGAGGGCATCGGTATGCCCGGCGCGACCTTGACCTGGGCTTCGGTGACGACTCCGGTCGCCACGGCGACCGGTCCGCCCGTCAGCAGGCAATCGATGCGCCCCTTGAACCGCACGTCGAATTCCTTGCCGAACCGGTGGCTGACGTCGAAGGTGCCCCGGGCCTTGTCCGCGAAGCCGTGCGCGTCGATGGCGAAGTGGACGTCGTCACCGGGCTTCCGCTGCAGCTTGGCCGAGCCGACGACGGAGGGCTCGTCCTTGGTCTGCGCTGCGGCCGTCCCGCTGGTCGTCGCGACACCGGCTACGACGGCAGCGCACACTCCCAGGGAGACGGCAACGGTGGCGAGGGAGCGACGGCGTATCCGGGGCATTGATCCTCCTGATGGGTAAGGGCGAGCGGCCGGGTCCGTGGGGCCCGCGTCCGGCGAGGCCTCCCGGCCGCTCACCTCCAGGCTGCCGCCTCTCGCACCTCAAGCGCGTCATCTCCCGGACGGCTTCCCCTCCGCCGCACGGTGGAACAGTGCTCCTCCTTCGCGACGACACCGGTCGCACATCTCACCGGTAGGGAAGCCCGCGTGACGTCGACGGCCCCGGGCCCGCCGACCGGCCCGTTCCGCCGCGGATGAGCGGGCTCGCGCGGTATCGGCCGGTCGGGGCGGCGCCCGGATCCTTCGCCGGCTCATGCCGTCGTTTCAGTTCGGTGACAGGGTGGGGCGGGCTCGGTGAGGGGTCGTACGTTGTATCGATATGAGACCTCGTATCGCCGTTATCGGCAGCGGCCCCGCCGGCCTGACCTTCGCCCGCGTCCTGCACCGCCATGGTCACCCCGTCACCGTCCTCGAACGCGATCCCGCCCGCGACGCCCGCCCCGCGGGCGGCACGCTGGACCTGCACGAGGGGCTGGGCCAACTGGCACTGGAGAAGGCGGGGGTGATGGCGGAGTTCCAGGCCCTGTCCCGCCCCGAGGGGCAGGCCATGCGCATCCTGGACACGGACGGGACCGTCCTCCGCGACTGGCAACCTCGCCCGGACGACCAGGCCAACCCCGAGATCGACCGCGGGCAACTCCGTGACCTGCTGCTCGGGCCTCTGGACGTTCAGTGGGGGCGGGCCGTGACGGAGGTGGTGCCGAAGAGCCCGGATGGCGTGCTGGTCCGATTCGCGGACGGGCGGCAGGAGACGTTCGACCTCGTGATCGGCGCGGACGGCGCCTGGTCGCGGGTCCGCCCGGCGGTCTCGTCCGCGATGCCGCAGTACACCGGCGTCACCATGGTCGAGACCTCCCTGGACGACGTCGACACCCGTCACCCCGACCTCGCCCGGCTGATCGGCGACGGTTCCTTGGCCGCGTACGGCGTGAACCGCGCGCTCGTCGCCCAGCGCAACAGCGGCGGCCACGTCAAGATATACGCCCAGTTCCGCGTGCCGCTGGACTGGCACACGAACCCGGACCGGCACACGAACCTGGACCGGCACACAAACCTGGACCGGCACACGAACCCGGACCGGTATGCGGGCCCGGACCGGCGCGCGGGCCTGGACCTGGCCGACGCCGAGGCCGTGCGATCGTGCCTGCTGGCCATGTTCGACGGCTGGGCCGCTCCCGTCCTCGACCTCATCCGCCACGGCACGGCTTTCGTCCACCGCCCCCTCTACGTCCTTCCCGTGTCCCACACCTGGGCCCACGTCCCCGGGGTGACGCTACTGGGCGACGCCGCCCACCTGATGCCCCCGTTGGGGGTCGGCGCGAACCTCGCGATGCTGGAAGGCGCCGAACTCGCCGAGTCCATCGCCGCCGTTCCCGGCCCCGGCCCCGGCCCCGGCCCGGGAGATCTGGACGAGGCCGTCCGCGCCTTCGAGGAACAGATGTGGGCACGGGCCGGCAGGTGGGCGCACTTCACGGCGGCTGGTCTGGAACGCCTCGTGAGCCCGGACCCCTCCGAAGCCCTCGCCCTCTTCGACGAGGTCCAGTCTTCCTGACCGCCAAGCGCGAAAGCATGGCTGGGTCCGCCGGCTCCTCGCCCGGAAGAGAACGCCGGTAGCGGCTGCCTACCCTCAGCCCGTCTCGTATGCGGTCCTGGCCTCGACGACCTCGGGCAGGTGCACGCGGGCCCAGTCGCACGCGGCATCCAGCGGACCCAGCAGCGAGCGGCCGAGCGCGGTCAGTTCGTACTCCACGCGCGGCGGGTTCTCGTCGTGGACGGTCCGGGTCAGGAAGCCGTTGCGCTCCATCGAGCGGAGGGTCTCGGTGAGCACCTTGGGGGTGATCCAGTGCAGCGGGACACGCAGCTCGGAGAACCGGCGCGGGCCGCCCTCAAGGCAGCGCAACACCACCCCCGTCCACTTCTCGCCGACACGGAACGGCTGCGCCCGGTCCGAGCAATCGGGATCGTCGAACATCTCTGCGGTCAATGGTGTGCTCACCGGCCCGACGCTAGCCCAGTACCTTTGCAGTAACCAGGCACCCCCGTCCTACCGTCACCGTCATGAGCAACGACATCATCATTTTCGGAGCAGGCGGACGGGTCGGCCGAGCGGCCGTGGCGGAGGCGGTGGCCCGCGGCCACCGGGTGACAGCGGTGGTGCGTGACCCCGCGAAGCACCAGGACCTGGGCGGCGACGGCGTCGCCGTCGTACAGGGCGACGTGACCGACCCGCGGTCGGTGGCGGCCCTGGCCGCAGGCCACGGCGCGGTGCTCAACGCATCGGTGCGCCTCGACATCGGTTCGGAGGAGTACTTCACCGCGGCGGCGAACGCACTGATCGCGGGGTTGGCGGAGGCAGGGGTGCGGAGGCTGCTGACCATGGGCATCGCGACCACACTGGAGACGGCCCCGGGCGTACGGGTCATGGACGGGCCGGAATTCCCCGAAGTATGGCGGGCTTTTGCACAGGGACATGTGGCGGAATACGAACTCCTCTCCACGGCCGGCCCGGACCTGGACTGGCTGATGGTCGTGCCGCCGCTGGACCTGAACGCGGATGCCGAATCCACCGGCGGCTACCGGACGGCGGTCGGAACGGTCCTGGACGGTCCGGGCCGGATCTCGCACGCAGATCTCGCGATCGCCGTGCTGGACGAGATGGAGACGCCGCGCCACAGCCGCGTGCAACTGGCAGTGACGGCGGCTGCCGCGACCACTCGCGGGCTTGCCCGCGCGAAGACGGCGGAGCCGACGGCGTAAGCGAGGCCCCTGCGTACGGGCACCCACCGGCTCCGTGTCCCTGTGTTCGCAACTGTGACCGAATGGTCCGCGCCGTAATGGGCTTGGCTACATCCGGCCCTGTGCGGTGGGCGGTTCCGCCGCGATGGTGGGAGGCCTGTGCTGGTTGGCATCCGGTCCTGCCTCGACGCGTTCCGTGAGAGAGGAAGTCCCGTACATGGCTCCCGTTCCGGTCAAGCCCGGTAAGTACAAGATCCACGCCCACATCATCGGTCCCACCAGCTTGCTGACGGCCACCGAGTACGCCGTCAAGTACGGTGCCCCCGTCATCACCGACCGCTTGAACCCGCTCCCGATCGAGCAGGAGTGGATCATCGACGCCGCCGATCACGAGATCGTGGGGTCGCCGTACGTGATCCACCTCGCGTACCACCCCGCCGCGGGCCTCGTCGTTCCCGAGGACAAGCTCTACGTCAACAGCGTTCCGCGGGCCGAGTGGGAGAAGTTCACCTTCGAGCGGGTCATCGGCGGAATCAAGATCCTGTCGGACAAGGGGCTCGCCCTGCGTGCCGGGCACCGTGGTGCTCAGATCCAACTCGTACCGCCCAAGCCCGAGTTCCAGGAGACCTGGACCTTGGAGTACCTGGGGCCGATCCCCGCAGAACAAGGCGAGTAACGCGGGACCATGGGGTGGCCGGCGGTGACACCGCCGGCCACCCCCAGCTGTCCGAAGGAAGCGTCCAGCTTCGCGTGGGCACCCTCTACGGCGTGCTGGACCGGCTGGCGAAGGACGAGCTCATCGAGCTTGACCGGGAGGAAGTACAGCAGGGGGGCCGCCTGCGGCCTTACTACCGCCTCACCAGCGCCGGGGAGCAGGCCCTGACCGCCGAGGCGCAGCGCATGGCCGTCGGTACGCAGGCCGCGGTGCATCGGATCGCCGCGGGCCGCGACGGCTGCGGCCTGGCACGGCCCGCCCGGCGGGAGGCGTCACGTGACCACCCTCCTCGAACAGCGCTACCGCGCCCAGCTGCGCCTGCTGCCGTCCTGCCGACCCACCAGGACTCGTTTTCGCCACTTGCTGCGTACTGACCGGAGCCTCCCTCGTAGCGTTCCCTGGAGCAGCCGATTCCGTCTGGGCCGTGGCCACGGCCTTCGGCGCAGGGACCGCAGCGTGGCTGGCCGCCACCCGCGGGCGAGGAGAGGCGACGGCCGCCGCGGCCCTCGTGTTGCTGGGCGCTGTCGTCCTGACCTTGCGCCTGGGCACACTGCCGCAGGTGAGGGAGGCGGCGCCGGCCGACGTGGCGCACGCCGTGATGACGCAGTCGGTACTCGTCGGACTGCTTGTGACAGCCCTCACGGCCACCGCGGCCCGCGGACTGACCACCACCCGGCAGCACACCACAGACGGCGACTGACGATTCTCTGGCCGAGTGGCCGAGCGGCGTTGCGGCCGAGCCTGCCGCTGCTTGCTCGCGGCCCGGCAGATCGGGAGGCCGTGGCCGGCCGGAGAGGCGCGCGTGGGTCGTTCAGTAGCCGCGCCCCGGCAATTCCACCCAGACGTCCGGCTGTCCGGTGACGGCGCGTGCGTCGGTGGGGCGGAGCCCCACCCATGCACAGGCGTGAGCGATGGGGTGGCCGCGGTAGAGGTAGGCGAGCAGGACCTCTTCGGACGTGAGGGTGTCGTAGGGGTCCGGGCCGCCGCCCGGGTGGAGGTCCCCTCCTTCGACGACGCCGTCGCGGACGACGCTGCCCTGGTTGCCGCTCTTGGCGTTGGCGTACAGGCCGTAGAAGGCCGTGCCGGCGGATAGCTGTTTCTGCAGCTCGGTGCTGTCCGGTGTGAAGCCCCAGGGCTGAGTAACGATGCAGCCGCCGGGTACGGTGGTGACGCCGACGATCCGCATGTCGCGATCAATGGTGCATCCAGCCAGGTGGTTCTCTTGCAGCGCGTGCAGTCTGCTGCCCTGCAGGGGAGTGGCGTCCAGGCGGCGTATGGCTTCCTCGGCGTCGATGCCGGCCACACAGGCCAGGCCCAGGCCGATGGGGTGGCGGCAGTCTGCCAGGGCGGCGCGGAGTCGCTCGGCCTCGAGTACGAGCGCGCGTTCAGCAGGGCTCAGCCCGGGCTCACTCTCCGGCACCACGAACAGGCCGGGCGTGGGTCCGGCCAGGCTGAGCCGCCCTGGCGACCATCCCCCGAGCACCGGCTCCCAAGGGTCCTCACCCGCAGCTACGAGCTCTTCGACGAACTCGGGCTGATCATCCATGAGGACCTCCCACAAGGGCGGCATGCCGTCCTCCGGCTCGTACTCCTCCACCAGGAATACGGGCATTGCCGCGTCGCCGAGCGGCGGTGAGGCGGACACCGTCGTCGCGGGCCGGGGCCCGCTGTCGCCGACGGCTTCCCTCTCCTTGTCCCGGCACGGGCAGGTCTCCTCGTATCGCCGTTCCTGCCCCTGCCCCTGCCCCTGCCCCTGCCCCTCGGTCTCCTCATTGTGCACCTGAACTGCCATGGTGTTTCCCTCCCATGCGATCGAACGGCATGTGCCGCGCAGGACGACCTTCGCAGGGGGCACTGACACTTCCGGCCTCCAGCCTTGTCAGTGGGCCGTGCGAAGGTGCCGTCATGCTTGAGATCGCAGTGGATACGGAAACCGGGCAGCGGCACCTCAGGGCGACCGACCGGGAACTCGACGGGCTCGTACGCCGCATCGGCGGGGACGGCGACAGGTTCCTCGTCGTCCAGCGGGTTCCCGACCTGCCCGACGTGTTCATCCAGGTGTGGCACGAGGCTGGTGACATCTACACCCTGGAACACCGTGACGGCGCACCCGACCGGCACTTCCGGGCGACGCTCGACGCTCCGGAGCCCGTGATCGCTGCCATGACCGGCTGGGCTCGCCGAGAGGACGGCTGGGGCGCCGGCCTGGAGTGGGTTTCCCTGGCCTTCGACGCACAGCCGCCCGTTCCCCCGCTGGAACTCGGCGACGAGGACCGCGCCCTGCTGGAGGGGCGGCTCCGCGAAATCCTGATCGGCGGCTACACCACCCGGGCCGAGCTGACCGAGACCGCCGAGGACTACCTGATCGACGGAGACGACCGGCCCGTCTCACCCGCGCAGGCCCGGCAGCTCGCCGACCGCATGTGGGTCGAGCGAGTGGAAGAGCAGTCCTCCTGGCAGGGCGAAACTGACCCGGAGCGTCTCCAGCGGGCCTTCACGGCGCTGTCGGCCGCGGGCATCACGGCCCGCGAGCACTTCACCTGCTGCCGCACCTGCGGGAACACGGAGATCGGCGCGGAGGGCCCGCCGGACGCCCGTGGCTTCGTCTACTTTCACACCCAGTGCACGGATGCGGCGGCCGCCGGCTACGGACTGACGCTTCTGTACGGCGGATTCGACGACTCCGCGGAGACCACGGCGGCGATCGGCCGCGAGGTCTCCGCTGCGCTGACGGCTGCCGGACTCCCGGTGGCGTGGGACGGTGACCCGGGCCAGGCCATCACCGTCACGCCCTTGGACTGGCGCAAGCGCCTCGTGGGGTAGGGGGGTGCCGGGGGCGATCGAGGCCCACTTCGTCGGGCGCGCGCGAGCAGCGCGCGGCCGCGGGTCGGCCGCCGGCGGGCTGTCCATCAAGTGTTGAACCGATCCACCTACGGTCCGGGCATCACCACCCGCACGCGTAGATGGACGGAGAATCCGTTGCGCAGACATGTCGTCACGCCGGCGCTCGCCACCGCCGGCCTGGCCGCTGCTCTCCCCATGGCCCAGGTGTCCGCCGCCACCCCGGCCGGCAGCCCCGCCGCTTCCGCGCCGGGCACGGCGGACGGCGGCGTCCACGCCCGGGCCGCGGCCACCGATGTCCAGCAGCGCGCCTTCTGGACCGAGCACGAGAAGAACGGCTCCTTACGCCGGTTCGCGGGGAAGCTGACGGGCTGGAAGCCGGAGGCCGAGCCGTCAACTTCTCCGGCAGCGTCCACTGGGCGACACGGCCTCCGCGGTCTGGCGCGAGGCGGCTCTCGCCGTCTTCCGCTTCGTACAGGGTACGGACGGCGGCCGGCCGGGCCACGTCAAGGTCACGACCTTGACGAACGCGAACAACAACCTGGCCGACCTCTACGCCCCTCCAACGGCACCGCCTGGTCCCACCAGGTGAACGGCATCGGCGGCTCCGATAACCACCTCTGGCGCTTCCGCGCCCACCACCGGCCGCCCCGGCTGATACACGATCCGCAGCAAGCAGGGCGACCAGTGCCTGGGCGCCCCCGCCGGTGAGGGCCGCTGACGGTCGCCTCCTGCGCCACCGCGGACGGCCTCGACTCCCAGCAGTGAAAGCTCCAGTAGCGGAGTGTTACGCCCTTGGCCGCACACGTGCGGGTCCGGTAGCGACCTGACCTGACCTGACCTGACCCGACGCGACTCGACCCGCCTCCGCCAACGCCCTTCGCCCGCGTAGGCGTTCTCTCCTCATCCTCGCCACTCTCGCCGAAAGGCTCGTTCATGCGCATGCGCAACCTCACGATCCCGGCCGCCGTGCTGGCCGCCGTCGCCGGTCTCACCGGTGGCCTCACCGCCACGGCGGCCCATGCCGCCGCCGAACCGCTGCCGGAATCCGGCGGCACCTACCGGATATCCAGCCATGCGGGCGGAGCCCTGCAGTGGGACGGCCCCCGCAATGGCGCGGGCGTGCGCGTCAAAGACTGGAACGAGAACCTGACCGAACAGAACTGGACCGTCACCGACGACGGCACCGGGAACTGGAGCGTCAGAATCCCCCGCACCAACTACGCCGTCGACCGCGACCTGGGCAACAACTCCGTCGCCGCCTGGAACGACATCGGCAGGCCCAACCAGCGGTGGTGGCTGCAGAACCTCCCCGACAGCCGTGCCTGGCTCCTGCACAGCAGTGACCGCACCGGCGGCGACACCTGCCTGACCCGCCTCCCCGACCTGGGCACCGCGGCCCGCCCCTGCAACGCCGGCGACAAGGCCCAGCAGTGGAACCTCGACAAGGTCACCGCCCAACCGCCCACGCCTGCAGTCCCTGTCACGCTGCAGATGGTCGACTCCGGCGGCTACGACCCGAACGCCCTGCGCTCCTGGTTCGACAGGAGCAGAGGTCTCCTCCAGGACCAGTACGGGAAGATCAAGCAATTCATGACCGGCGGCGCGTACGAGGTGAAGCCCGGCATCAACGTCGTCTTCGACGCCGGGCACGAGAGCTTCAGGAACCCCGGCGTGGCGGCCGTCTTCGATCCGAACCCGAAGCCCAAGTACAACAACGAGAAGTCGATCGTCCTTCGCCCCGACTACGTGATGAACAACCCGGGCGACATCGGGTCGCTCATCCATGAACTCACCCACCAGGTGCAGGACGCGGCCAACGGGGGGTGGCTGAACGAGGGCCAGGCGGACTACTACCGCAAGTACGTCTACAACGTGAAGGAGAAGCCGGGCGTCGACCGGATCCGCGGCACGGACTACAACCGCGGCTACGACTCCACCGCCTTCCTGCTGAACTACATCGCTCACAAGCACCCGGCGGGCGAGAACGTCATCCAGAGGATCAACAACGAGGTGCGGCAGCAGGGCTTCGGCGCCGATGGCGACCGCGTGCTGACCACGATCACGGGTAAGGGCGGCCGCCAGTGGTGGAACGAGATGTGGAACGACATCCAGGCCAATCCGACCCGGTGGACCAACCCCGGCTTTCATGACTGAGCAGGGCCTCCTCGGCCGAGTCCGGCTGATTCCGGCCTCTTCCGGATGATTCCTGAGGAGAAGGGCCAGGGGCCGTCCGCTACGCGACACACGTCGCGTAGCGGACGGCCCCTGGGTGATGGCGACCTGGCCGGAACCCGGACTCTGCGGTGGGCCGGAATCTCTGCAAGGGCTCGCCGTACTCCTCTACGGTGGGCGGGAGACCCAGGAGGCAGACGTGGACGTCGTGCAGGCCAAGCACCGATCGCCCATCGGAGATGACGGGCATCAGCCCAACCGGCCCGTCCCTCCGCCTCCGCCCCCGCCGCCCGCGCCGGCCCCGGAGAAGAAGTAGCCACCGTCGTGAAGACCTCCCCGGCCGCACCTGCTGCTCACGTCGACCGGCTGCTGGCCGACGTCATCCAGCTCCTGGGACGGCCGCTGCCGCCCGAGTACGAGCGCGCGCTGCGTACGGTTCCACGGCACCTGTTCCTGCCCGATCGGCTGTGGCTGCGCGACGGCGAAGGGGGCTACCGGGCCTGCGACCGGTCGGCGGACCCCGACGGGTGGCTCACCGCGGCCTACACTGACACCCCGCTGGTCACCCAGTTCACCGACGGACTCCCCTCGTCGTCGGCATCCATGCCCTCCATGGTGCTGCGCACCCTGCTGCTGGCCGGAATCGGCGACGCCGGACGTGAAGCCCGGCCGCCAAGGGTGCTGGAACTGGGCACCGGAACCGGTTTCAACGCCGCCCTCCTGTGCACCATCCTGGGCGACGACGCGGTCAGCACGGTCGAACTGGACCCGGTGCTCGCCGCACGGGGAGAGGGGAACCTGGAAGCCGCGGGCTTCGCACCGGCGCTCTCCTGCGGTGACGCGGCCGCCGGGTGGCCCTCCGGAGCGCCGTACGAACGGGTGGTCGCGACGTTCTCCGTCGACCGGGTTCCGTCGGCCTGGGTGGAGCAGACCGTGCCCGGCGGACGCATCGTCACGCCGTGGACCTCGGCTTGGTGCCGCTACGGGACCCTTGCGCTGACGGCCGGCCGGGACGGCACCGCGCACGGCCGGTTCCACGCCTTCGCCTCCTTCATGCCCATGAGGCGCCCCTGCCAGGACACCGCGGGCCCTGCAGCAGCGCCCGCCCAGCACAAGGGGGTGACGAGCCTGTCCCCCTGGCTGGTCGCGGGCGGGGATCTCGACGCCGAGTTCCACCTCGGCCTGGCCGTCCCCGGCGCGTCCTTCGCCTGGGACATCACCGGCGAGCACGCCCCTACCCGCCTGCACATCGCCGACGACGAAGGCCCGTCCTGGGCGGCTGTGGACTACGACGGCCGCTGCGCCGACCGGTTCGCTGTGATCCAGGCGGGCCCGAGGCTGCTCTGGGACGAGATCACCGCCGGATACACCCGCTGGGAGACGCTCGGGCGTCCCCGCATCGGCCAGTACAGGCTCAGTGTGAACACGGCCGGTGATCACACCCTGCGGGTGGAGACAGGACGCGGCAGTACCGGGATCACCATCCCGGAAAAGCTGAGCCGGCCGAGTGGGCCGAGTGGGTCGAGCGGGTCGAGATGGTCGAGTTGGTCGGGTCGGCCGGGCCTTTGAGCCTCCCGCAGTGACAGTGTCACTGCTTGGTCATGGGCATGTCGTGGGACCGTTTCAGGGCCCCGTTTTCAAGATCATCTGCTGATAGGTTCCCGTCTTGCCGAGTCCAAGATCATCGGCACTCGGCTCGACCATTTTTGAGGAGCAAAAAGTGAATTCTGCAATTCGGGGGAAGAGCGCGGGCAAGCGTGCCGCGGCCGTGGCAGGCCTGCTGGTCGCGGCCACGCTCGGCGGCGGGGCTCTGGCGGCGCCGGCTTATGCCGACGACGTCTACGGTCACTGCAAGGGCGAGGGCGTGCGCATCCGCGCCGCCGCGAGCACATCCAGCTCGGTCGTCGGCCTCTGCTACAGCGACCACCGCCTGGCGCACCGTGACGTCTCGGGCGACGGTCAGTGGGACAAGGTCTACGACGTGAACACCGGCGTGTCCGGCTGGATCTCGCACGGTTACTGGAGCTGGTAAACAGCAGCCCGGGGGTCGCGGGGGCCCTACCCCGCGGCCCCCGGGGCTCTCTTCCGGGGTGGCGAAGGTGCACCGCCGGGCACCCGCACGCCCTCCTCGTGCCGTACGCGCCGACGGGCCGGCCGGTCGCTCAGCCGAACATCACGCTGTGCGGGTTGGTGCCGCTGAAGGTCACCGAAGTGTTCGGCTGCATCGTCTGGCGCGATCCCTCACAGCCGTGTTCGGCGAACACGGTCGCTTTGGCGGTCGTGCGGTTGGTGGCGCTCTTGGCTCCGCTGACCAGCAGGAAGCATTCGCCGTTCTTTGGGTTGTGCAGAGTGAAGTCGTCCCCGTTCACATTGACGTAGGTGAAGTCCCCGGCGGCGGCCTGGGCGCTGGTGGACAACCCGGTGAACAGTGCGAGAGCGGCGCCGATGGTCACGGCCGCCCGTACGACGTTCCTCAGTGACTGCATGGACTGCATGGACTGCATGGACTGCATGGACTGCATGACAGTTCCCCCATGGTTGCCTGCGGGCATAGATCCCCCCGATCACGACAAGAGTCGTATATTCCGACCATTCCTTGAAGGGTCGGGAGCTATTGCCACCCGAACGGATTACCGCGTAGGCGGGTCGGGGCTCGCGGCCGGGGCCGAGTCCGACCCCCGGAGTGCGGCACCGCAGAATATGGCCTCGTGATCCGAGTCAAGAAGAAAACCAGCCTTGCCCTGGCCCGCATTGCCGGGCTGGCTGTCCTCGTGCCCCTTGCCGCCGGCTGTGGCGGTGGGACGGACAGGTCGCCGCTGGGCACCGTTTACCAGGACCGCCCTCCGGCCTACGAACGCGGGCGCCCGAAGCCGCTGGACCGCGTCGAGGGCCCCCTCGAAGTCCTGCGCGGCGGGCGCTTCTCGATAGCGATGCGTGAGAACATCTCGGCCCGGCAGACCTGGAACGTCTCCGGTTCGGGCCCGGACGAGGCTGTCGTGCGTCCCCAGGGGACGAGCACTCATCAGACGGCCAGGGAGAAGGAAGCCGCCGGTGCCGGATACACCAAGTACTTCACCTTCGAAGCGGCCGGCCCCGGGACCACCACGATCGTGCTGGCCAACCGTTGCGGGACGGACCCGGCTCGCGGCTGCTACTCGGCCACTCTGCCGCGCACCGTCACGTACCGCGTGTCCGTCCGCTGAGACGGGATCGGCGGCGCCTCACGGGCCCCGGCCCGGTCGGTGACGTCGTATCGCAGGCCGCTCGTCCCCCCACCCCGCTCGGCCCGCTTGGACCGCCCCATCCGGAGAGTCGGTACCGGGCGGGCTCGCGTTTCGTCGTGGAGGAGCCCGTCCCGGGGCGGGGTGGTGTCAGCGGTCCCGGGACCGGGGCTGGTCGTCTTCCGGGTCCTTCGGTTCCGGGGCCTCCAGGGATTCGCGGCAGTCGGGGTTGTGGCAGCGGCGGGGAGTCCACACAGGTACGAAGATGCCGAAGGTCTTGTGCCGCCTTTTGATCCTCATGGTCAGGGGCTGTTTGCAGACCGGGCAGAGGATTTCTCCCTGAGGGCCGGTCTCATGCTGGACTTTACTCATTCTTCAACCATGGATCCTGTGATCGGAGCAGGGCAGGTCGGGCAGGGCGGGGCAGGCCGGGGGAGCGGCAGGCGTCGCGTCAGGGCGCCGGGCGGGGCGGATCGCCCGGACCCTGGTCCTGCCGTACGCGCGCGCTGTTCTCGGCCCGGGGTGCGTCGGGGGGAGCCGCATCGGGCGGGGAGGCCGCCTCCTCGTTCGGCGCCGCAGTGACTTTAGGTGTGGCGGGGCGGCGCAGACTGAGGACGACGGATCCGGCCAGGACGACGACGATGACCGCGAGGCTGACGGGTGAGGGGATTTCCGGGATGCTCGGGCTGATCATCTTGTGGGACGCCTGGAGGATGAGCTTGACGCCGATGAAGGCCAGGATGATTGCCAGGCCCTTGCTCAGGTAGTGGAAGCGGTCCAGGAGGCCGGCGAGCATGAAGTACAGGGCTCGCAGGCCGAGGATGGCGAAGGCGTTGCTGGTGTAGACGATGAAGGCGTCGTCGCTGACGGCGAGGACGGCGGGGACGCTGTCGACGGCGAAGATCAGGTCGGCGGCCTCGATCGCGGCGACCACCGCGAGCAGCGGGGTGGCCACGCGCTTGCCGGCTTCCTTGACGAAGAACTTCATGCCGGCGTACTCGTCCTTGACCGGCATGATTTTGCGGAGCAGCCGCACGGCGAAGCTCTTGCCCGGGTCGAAGCTCTCCTCCTCGTCCTTGAGGAGTTTGTAGGTGCTGTAGAAGAGGATGGCGGCGAAGACGTACAACACCGCGGTGAAGCGGGTGACCACGGCGACGCCGAGAGCCAGGAAGACCGCGCGGAAGACCAGGGCGCCGATGACGCCGAAGAACAGCACGCGGTGCTGGTAGGCGCGGGGCACCTTGAAATAGGCGAAGATCACGGCGAAGACGAACAGGTTGTCCACCGACAGGCTCTTCTCCAGCAGCCACGCGGTGGTGTACTCCGTCCCGGCCGTCGTGCCGAGGACGAGGAAGACGACGGCGCCGAAGGCCAGGGCGAGGCCCACCCACAGGCCGCTCCAGGCCGCGGCCTCCTTGAAGCCGATGACGTGCGCCGAACGGTGGGCCAGGAGGTCCACCGCCAGCGACACGACCACCGTCGCGGCGAACGCCCCCCAGAGCCAGAACGGAACCTCAAGCACGCTGGTCACTTCCCTGGTGGCCCGCACTCGCGCGCGGACCTCATAAGGAGTCTGCGGTATTTTGCGCCACCGGGCGACCCGGGAATGCGGATCTTGGCCTCATCGGCATGCGGGCGAACACATTGCGGGCTCTTCTGCTCACGCTGCGGTGACCGCCTCCGGGTGCCTGACCCGCACCGCTTCCGTTCCCTGTTCGTTGTGGCGCGCCGCCCAGGTTTCCAGGGCGGCGCGGCAGGCATGGTCGAGGTGACGGACCTGCGACAGGTCGAGTTCGATCGGGCGGTCCTGGGGCAGGGCTTCCAGGGTTTCCAGGAGGCGCGGCAGACGCAGGAAGGTGGCGTGGCCCGCGACGGCGACGACGATGCCTCCATTGGCGGACTCCCGGATGTCGAGATGGAGGGCGGAGGTGTCCCAGGCCGACTTGGCGACGGCGAGGAACAAGCCCAGCACCACGCCTTCGAACATGCTGGTGGTGACGATGGCGACGGCCGTGATGCCCAGAACGATCGCCTCGCCGCGGTGCTCGCGCCACAGCGGGGCGAGCTCCTTGAACGGTACGAGCTTGCAGCCGGCGTGGACCAGAACGCCCGCCAGCGCCGCCAGCGGGATGATCCCGATCGCCGCAGGCAGCAGCACGGCGAACAGCAGCAGCCACGCACCGTGCAGGATGCGGGAGCGCTTGGTCTTCGCGCCGGCCTGGACGTTGGCGGAACTGCGGACGATGACGGCGGTCATGGGCAAGGCGCCCAGGATGCCGCAGATGGTGTTGCCGACGCCCTGCGCCATGAGCTCTTTGTCGTAGTGGGTGCGCGGGCCGTCGTGCATGCGGTCGACCGCGGCGGCGCTGAAGAGGGATTCCGCCGAGGCGATGAGGGTGAAGGCCAGGACCGTGCCGAGGACGCTGATGCCGCCGAGAGCGCTGAGGTCGTTCAGGGCCGGTGGCTGGATGGCGTCGATCAGGCCGTTTACCTCCACGTTGGCGATGTCGAGGCCGCCCAGGGCGGTGACCGCCGTGGCCAGGGCCACGGCCACCAGCGGGCCGGGGAGCACCCGGGCCTTCGCCGGGGCCTTCTTCCACAGAACCAGGACGACCATGGTGCCCGCGCCGACCGCGAAGGCGGTCAGGGCGGTGCGGTCCGTGGCGATGTCTGCGATCAGACCCGGGATACCGACGATCTTGTCCACGCCGGAGCGGGGTTGCTTGATGCCCGCCATGGTGTAGAGCTGGCCGAAGATGAGGACGAGTCCGATGCCGGCGAGCATGCCCTGCACGACGGCCACGGAGATCGCCCGGAACCAGCGGCCGAAGCGCACGGCGCCCAGGGCTATCTGGGCCAGGCCGGTGGCCAGGACGATCGCTCCGAGGACGCCGAGGCCGAATTCCTGGACGGCTTCGAAGACCAGGACGGTCAGCCCGGCGGCGGGGCCGCTGACTTGGAGGCTGCTGCCGGGCATGGCGCCGACGACAAGGCCTCCGACGATGCCCGTGATCAGCCCGAGTTCGGCCGGCACGCCCGAGGCGACGGCTACGCCCACGCACAAGGGCAGGGCCACCAGGAACACGACGAGCGAGGCCAGGACGTCACGCCTCAGGCCTACGGGGTCTTGGAGAACAGGCAGCATGATGAGGCTCCTCGCGCGACGGAAAGCGGGGGCCGGGGCGGCCCGTGAGAGGGCCGACACAGGAAGCACGGTGGCGGCGAGTGGCCCCTCCTGCCGTGTGCGTAGCGCCGCCTCAGGGCGGACGCGCCAACAGCTGGGCTGTCTCAGACGTTTTCGGCCACCCCTTTACCAAGAGATTACCTGATGGCTGCAGGCAATGGGCGGGTCAAGTAATGGCCTAGGGAAGGTAATTGGCGTAGCGGGGGCAGTGTGCGCCCCCGGCGTACGCCTTTGAGCCGTGGAGGTCACAGTGCGCTGTTCCGGGCCGGGGGTGCCTCGTATCCGGAAGAGCCTGACAGGCTGTGCCACAACGAAGCGGGCGCGCGGCGCCCGCTGGACCGCCCGACTCGGCGTGAACGGCACCTAGGGTGCTATTGACCGGGTGGTGAACGGGCCCGGCGAGAAGGGGGCGGCGGCATGGGCGGCATACCGGGTGCACGCGAGGAGCTGGACCGGCTGGGACGGGCCCTGCGCACGAAACTGGTCGAGCTGATCGACGACCTGACCCCCGGCAGCGACCTGCGCCTGCTGTTTCTCGACGAGCCCGGGGTCGTCGACTGGCATGAACCGCTCCGCTACCAGTACTGGACCAGCTCCTTCAGCGGCGAGCGTCCCGCGCACGCCAGTGCCGCCGACATCGCATCGCGCGCGGCAGCCCTGCTCGGCTCTGCGGGCTGGGAGGCCGCGACATCGCAGGAGGACGCCGGTGGCAGGAACCGGTCGGTGGTCACCGGCCGCCGTGACGGCTGCAGCATCGAGATCCGCGTGGGCGACCACGGATCCCTCGTGTACTTCGGCGGCCGGACACCGGCGATGGCCTTGTACGAGACGGAGGAGTTTCCATGGCCGGAGCCGGCGCGCACGGCCGCGACCGTCACGCCCGGATATGTGCTGTGCTACGAGTGCGACGGTCTGGGGTGGTGCCCCGGATGCGAGGGACGCGGCTGGGTGCGCGACGAGGCCCGCGGGCGGAAGAACTGCTCCGCATGCCACCGTGACCGCGTCTGCCTGATCTGCCGGGGAGCGGCGCAGCTCGCGATCTCTGAGCTGTCGCCGTACCAGCGGGGCTACTACCCCGAATTGGGCTAGCTCGTTCTTCGGCGGAAGGCAGCCGGCCCTGATGCCGGCCGGAGCCTCAACGCCGCGCGTGGCGGATTCTTAACCGTCCGAACCCCATGCTCCCGGAAATGCGGATCTTCGGCCCGCCGGGCAGGGAGGGCTGCCGGGGCTTGTAGAGCGTGTCCTTCCATCCGGTGTGCAGATCGTCGAGGTCGACGATCGCGTCCCGAGGCACTGTGATCCTGGCCCTGCCGGTGCCGAGTTGCAACTCGATGTCGACTACCGGATGCTCGATGACCGCCTGCGAGAGGTCGAGGTGCACCTTTCCGAACGCGGACGCGACCTTCAGAGCCCGAGGTACTCGCCATGCGCCGCGCCGCTTGATCCGTCCGCCGGCGGCGGCAATCGTGGACGATGTGCCTGTACGCTCCTCCGGGAGCGAGGCCAGAGCGGGCACAAGCTCGCTGTGCGTCTTCGCGGTGAGCGCCTGATGGAGGCGCTCGTCCATCTCCTCGTGCGAGATGTGCCCTTCGGCGTACGCCTGCTGCACGCGCTGTACGGCCGTGTCGCGGTCGTCTTCGCTGAACCGTGGTGGCGGGTCTTCCGGCAGAGAAGTCACCGTCTCACTCTAATGCCGTGCAGGCGACGCGAACGCGCCAAGGTCCTTGGCGGGCAAGGCATTCGGCGGGAAGGCCGACCGCTCGTCACCATGGCCCTGAAGGCCCGAGGCGGAGGCAGCGGCTGATCTGTGCTGCAACGGCAACAATAAGTGCCTATCGGCCCGTGACGACGCCCCGAGCCGGTCAAAGGCCGGCCCGGGGCGTTGTTTTACTGCCTCACCACTTGTCGATGCCCATGGTCTTCGCCGCACTGTGAATGGCGTTGTAATGCGGGATCGACATGTCGGACTTCTTGTCCTTCGGCGGCAGCTTGCGGTCGGTCTGCCGGAATTCGTCGCGGGCCGCGGCCAGCAGGCTGGTGCCGTAGCTGACGGGCACGTCGTCCTTTCCGTGGATGGGGTGCGACTTGGCCGCCGTCTGGCTGCCGGCGTTGGCCAGGATGCTGCGCGCCTGGTTGTACGCGGCAGCCTTGACCGTCTTCGGGTTCGGTACCACTGCATGTGCGCCGGCCACGACATGAGCGTCGCCGACGCCGACGGCGGCGGAAGCGGGGGCAACGGCGGTGGCGATGGCTCCGGCCGCAACTGCCGCGGCGAGCCCGGTCCGAACGAGGAGCTTCATGGAAGAGCCTTCCCTATTCGACATTCGACAGAGGATTCGGATCTTGCGAGGGGAGCCTGCCCCGTACGGATCATGTAATAAACGATCAAATCCGGCCTTGCCTGTCTTGCCTGCCGGTCAAATGCTTGGGTGCGCGTGAGGGGCGGAGGGTCAAGGGCGGCATGCCGGGCCGGTGGGGGAGGGGCCGCTCTGTGCGTTCCCGTCGGGGCTGCAGTCGGAGAGTGGCAACCCCCGTACGATGTTGATCATGTCTACGACAAACCGACGCCGGGCCGCCGTGGCCGCGGCGGCCTTGATGACGCTGTTCGGTGCGGGTACGGCAGGTTGTGCGTCCGGTGGAGGGGCGTCGGAGGAGGCGCCGAAGGCACAGGCGTCCCCGCAGCGGAAGGCGGAGGAAGGCCTGGTCGGCATCCTGGTGGCGGGGCGATCGGTCACCGGCACGAAACCGTCCGGGATCGACAGAGCCCCCTACCAGCGCACGTATACGGACGGCGAGCTGTACTCGGCGGTGACGGGATACCGGTCACTGGTGTACGGGGCGTCGGGGCTCGAGAGCATCTACCGGGACGTTCGAGGCACGGTGGAGACCACCATCGACCCGGCCCTGCAGCGCGCGGCGGCGGAGGGCCTGCGCGGTCACACGGGAGCGGCGGTGGCCCTGGACGCGGAGACGGGCCGCATCCGGGCGCTCGTGAGCGCACCGTCGTACGACCCCTCGACGTTCAGCGGGAACACGCGCGCGGACGCCGGTGCGTGGAAGGAACTGAACGCAAAGGAGGACCATCCTCTGCTCAACCGCGCCCTGAGACAAGCGGTTCCGGCAGGCAGGACGTTCCACGTGGTGGTGGCAGCAGCCGCGCTGGAGAAGGGGTTGTACGCCTCGATGGACACGCCGACACGCGCACCGGGCGGCACCGGCGGCTGCGAGAACGCCTCGATCAGCCATGCGCTGCGGGACGGGTGCGACGACGTCTTCACCGCCATGGCGGCGGAGGTCGGCCGGGAAGCCGTGCGTTCGACGGCGGAGGCGTTCGGCTTCAACGAGAAGGAGTTGGACGTGCCGGTACGGGCCGTGGAAAGCACCTTCGGCGACGAGGAGGCGGAGGCGACACCGCTGCAGATGGCGAGGGTGATGGCGGTCATCGGAAACGGCGGCAAGCAGATCGGCCCGCGGCTGGTGGACCGGATAGCGCACGGTGACGGCAGCGTCCAGAAGCCGAAGGCCTACGCGGCGGCAGGCCGGCAGGTGATCAAGCAGGAGACGGCGGCTCAGCTGCGCTCGGCGCTGGCGTCCGGTCAACTGGCGACCCGTACGGACTCGGACAAGGAGTCGTGGTCCGTGGCCCTCCTGCGCACGGCGAACGGCGGCCTGCTGGGAGCGGCGGTACGGGCGGACGGCTCCGGCCCCGGCGGCACGGTCCCGTCGGCACCGGTCATGGACCGCATGGCGAAGGCTGCTACCGGCTGACCACCGATTCTCGACCATGGGTTCGTCCTGTCCCCCCGAGTCGACGAAGACCACGCAGGCCGGCCGATCGCCGATTCGCTCGGCGGCCTGACCGACCGGGACGTCCGGGAGTCACGCCACTGGCCACGACTCCGGAAGGGCTGTGGCCAGTGGCGTGGTGTACACGTCGACTATGCGGTCACCGCTTCACCATGCATGCCTTGGGGGACCAGCCCTTGTGCCCGTTGTACGTGACGTAGAGCCAGTGGTTGTCCTTCTTGTGGCACGCGTCGTAACTTCCCCCCTTCTTCGTCTCCCCGCACGAGACCGTCTTGCCCTGGGGGATCGTGCCGTTAATGCCCGAATCTGTCGTGGCCTTCGCGCGTATGAGGACCTGTTCCTTGGCCTGGGCCTTGCAGGCGGCCAGAGGCGCCTCCGCGGATGCGGAGGTGACGACGGCGGTGCCGCTCGGTGACTGGGCGGCGGCGGTGGTGGTGGCACCGGCGGCGGGCGTGAAGCCGAGGAGGCTGCCACCCGCGATTGCCGCGGTCCCAACGGTGAGGGCGAGCTTGCGCTTCATGTGATCCGTCCTTGTCGTCGTTCGGCTGGAGCCCGGCTCCCCCGTAGGCCGGGCGCAAACGACTCTGCGACGGAGGCGAGTTGACCGAAAGCGCAGCTTGAGCACGTCAATCAATTCGGACAACGGTGTGCGGCTTGGCGCTGTACCTGGGCGCAATCCGCGGAGGCAGAACCAGTGGCGGAGCTGGGGCGCAGGGCCCGGACCCTGCGAAGAGGGGCCTCTTCGCGGCCTCGCCAGAGCAGAGGGCCGGCAATCGTCAGGCCCGGCGGCCGCTCCTCACGGACACAGTTCCTTCACCGGCTGATCCGGGAGGAGCTGCGCCCATCGATGGTCCGTGCTGAGCCGGCAGACATGCGTTGCGGTGTGGCCGGCATCGGCGCTCCAGACGCGGGCCGCATAGTCGGCGCCGCTGCTCCAGGTGCCGGCGTAGTTGGCGTCGGTGCTCCAGACACGGGGGGCGTTGCGGGGGCCGAAGGCTGCCAGGGCATTGCCGTCAGGGGAGAAGCGGAGGGTGGGTATGCCCTCTATGGCGGGGCCGGTGAGTGTGGCGAGCAGGCGAGAGGTGCTGGTGCTCCACAGCCTGACGCTGCCGTCGGTGCCGGCGGAGGCCAGAACGCGGCCGTCGGGGCTGAAGGCGATCGCGCGGACGAAACCGGAGTTGGCGGTGAGCGTTGCGGTGGTGCGGCGGGTGGCGATGTCCCACAGACGGAGGCTGTTGCCGGTGTTGCCGACGGCCAGGGTGCGGCCGTCGGGACTGAAGGCCAGGGCCATGTTGGCGTCTTCGGGGCCGGGCAGGGGCGTGCCCGTCCGCCCCGGACCGATGGTCCACAGCCGGACGCGGCCGTCGGTGCCGGCGGAGGCCAGAGCGCGGCCGTCGGGACTCAGGGCCAGTCCGGTCACCGTGTGCGTTTCGCGCAGGACGGCGGTGGTATCGCCGGTGGCGACGTCCCACAGACGGATGGTGCCGTCGTTGCTGCCGACAGCCACGGTGCTCCCGTCAGGAGTGATCGCCAGCTGCCGCGCGGTGCCGGTGGTTCCCCGAAGGACAGCGGCAGGTTTGCCTGTCCCAAGGTTCCATACGCGTATGGCGTCGTCGTGACCGGTCGTGGCCAGTATCCGGCCATCATCGCTGGCCACCGATGCGGTGACGGGTTTCGGGGGATCGATGGGTGCCGGGCGCGAACGCTGAGTCGTCGTGGACCAGCGGGCCACCAGGTTGTCGTAGTCGACCGTGAAGAAGGCGTGCGGGTCTGCGAAGGACGCCTGTGGCGTGACGGCGCCGCTGCGTCCGGTCAGTGTGGCTTCCGGGCGGTGTGAGGCCACATCCCACAGGACGGCGGTGGAGTCTTTGCCCGTGGAGGCGAGGGTGCGGCCGTCGGGTGAGAACGCGACTGCGTAGACGGGCTCCTTCACGGTCAGTGTGGCCAGAGCCTCGCGCTCCTGCGGGCTCCACAGACGAACAGTGCCGTCGATGCTCGCGCTGGCCAGGGTGCGGCCGTCGGGCGAGAACGCCACATCCCGCACGTCGCGGGTGTGGCCGGTCAGTGTCGTGAGCAGGCGGCGGGAACTTACGTCCCACAGCTTCACGCTCCTGTCGCCACCTGCGGTGGCCAGGGTGCCGCCGTCGGGGGAGAACGCCACCGTTTTGACGGCACCGGCGCTGCCGGCCAGGACGGCGAGGGTCTTGTGAGTGGAGACGTCCCACAGGCGGGTCGTGCGTCCGTTGTCCGCGCTGGCCAGCATGCGGCCGTCCGGCGAGAACGACAGGCGCACCACCGCATCGGTGTGGCCGGTCAGGGTGGCGAGTTCCCGGTGCGTGCGGACATCCCACAGGCGCACGGTGCGATCGCTGCCGGCGCTGGCCAGGGTGCGGCCGTCGGGTGAGAATGCGACGCTTTCGGCCATGTTCGTGTGGCCGGTGAGGGTAGCGAGGAGGCGGTGGGAAGGGGCGTCCCACAGTTTGATGCTGCGGTCGTTGCCGGCGGTGGCCAGGGTGTGGCCGTCGGGGGAGTACGCGACCGTGTTGACGACATCGGTGTGGCCGGTCAGTGTCGCCAGGAGGCGATGGGAGTGCGTGTCCCAGAGCTTGACGCTGTGATCGAAGCTTGCCGTGGCCAGGGTGCGGCCGTCCGGTGCAAAGGCTGCGTCGGTCACCGGCTTGGCGTGTCCGGTGAACTGGTTGGCGTAAAAACGAGCGTGAGCGCTCAGAAGGCTGCCACGCGCTTCGGCAGTGGCGGCGTGCTGGTATGCCTCAAGAGCGAGAATCATGGCCGCCTCAGGGCGCTGTTCGCTCAGCTGGTCGGCGCGGGCGGCGAGTTCGCGGGACACGGCCAGGCGGCGCTGAGTGTCGGCAGCGGCGGTCTTCCGAACAGCTACGGCTGTCGCTGCCAGGGCCAGGATCAGCAGGACGCTGAGGGCTGTCACGAGCTGATGTGTGCGCCGAATGCTCCGATGCGTAGCCGTGGTGCTGGTGCGGAGGAACTCCGCCTCGTGGTTGTTGAGTGCCTTCGGGTGGCTTTCAGCCCATTCCCGGGCCGCTGCCAGCTGCACGCCGCGGTACAGTGCACCCGCATCACGTCCCAGCTCGTGCCATGTGCAGGCAGCAGTGGTGAGCCGGTGGTGGGTGCGCAGCGCATCGCGGTCGTCGTGGAGCCAGCGCTGCAGGCGTGGCCATGCCTGGATCACGGCCTCGTGAGCCACCTCGACAGTGCCGTGCGAGAGCACGACCAGACGGGCCGCAGTGAGTCGCCGTAGCACTACGTCGACGGCTTGTGTTTCCGCGAGCCCGTCCAGTTCCGCACGGGCGAGGCGGCGGCGAGTGTCTTCGGTGCCTTCGCCGAGCGCGGTCAGTCGCAGGAACACCGCTCGGATGACGTCCTGTTGGGCGCGGTCTGCCGCGCCGTACACGCGCTCGGCGGTCTGCGCGACAGCGCTCCGCATACCGCCGGTGGCGCGATAGTCCTCCAGCCTCAGGACGGCCCCCGGGCGCTGGTTCCAGGTCTCTCTCATGGCATGGGCGACCAGCGGCAGTGCACCGGGCTGATCGGCCGCCTCGCCCAGCACCGCCTCGATGAGACCCGCGTCCACGGCTACCCCCACGCGGGCCGCAGGCTCGGCAATGATCTCCCGTAACTCATCTCTGGTCGGCGGCCCTACCGGGACTTGCACGCCAGCTCGAATGGCAGCGACCAGCCCGCTGTGGGCGAAGCACCGCGCGGTGAAATCGGCTCGGACACCGATTGCCACCCCTACGCCCGGTCGGCCTGCCGCCGTCTCGGCCACCGCATCGAGAAACGCAGAGCGTTCGGCAGCATCCGAACACAGGGTGAAGACCTCCTCGAACTGGTCGATTACGAGCAGCACCCGGGTGTCCTCGTGTTGCCCGGCCAGCCAGGTGCTCAGGGCAAGGTCCAACGCCGCCGGGTCACCGGCCAGCTGCTGCCGCAGGCTCTCGGCGCCGGTACCGGTGTCGCCCAGAACGGACACGGCGGCAGCCAGCTCCGACAGGGGCCTGGTGCCCGGTGTCAGCAGCACCGCCCGCCACCGCTGCCCGAGCCTGGGCAGGAGTCCGGCCCGCAGCAGCGAGGACTTGCCGCTTCCCGATGCCCCGACCACAAAGGTTAACGGCTCGCATTCCACGCACCGCGACAGCGTTTTGACCAGGTCGCCGCGCCCGAAGAACCATCCGGCTTCCGTCTCGTCAAAGGCGGCCAGTCCGGGGTACGGACACGGCGCGGCCTCCTCCGGCGTTTCGCAGGCCTTGGATGCCGCCCGCCAGCGCGCTTCCCACTCGCCGCGGTCACCGCCGCACGCTTGCGCGTATGCGAGCACGACCCCCAGCTGCGGCAGTCGTTCGCCCTTCGCCGCCTCTGACAAGGTGCTGGGGGAGTAGTTGGCTGCCTTCGCGAGAGCCCGGTAGCTCGTTATTCCCGCCCGATCCCGCAGCTGCCGCAACTCCCATGCCAGCCGCTCCACCGGTCCCGCCTCAGGATCCACCGGCCGCTCCGGCCGTCCTAGCCGAGGCTTGCCCCGCTTTGCCTCGTCCCCTCTCGGCACGGGATCTCCCCTCAGGTTGCAACACACAAGGCCCCTACGTACCGATGCGCATCAACCTCACCATTGTGCGAATTGATTGATGCGCTTCCATGACACTTTCGGTCAACTCGCCACCACCGCAGGGCCAGTGCCGCACGCCTTGACGAGGGGGCGGCGCCAGCGGCCCCCAACGGCGTAGCCTGCTGGCCGCCCTGCTGTCGCGCCCCAATTCCTCGGTGCTGGTCGACCAGCTGACGGCTGCTCTGTGGGAACGGGAACCCCACTGCGCGCCCGCGGCGTCATCCAGGGGCGCCGCGCGGCTTTCACGGACGGGCACAGGAACTTGCTGCCCTGTCCAGGACAGCCGAGGGCGAGGCGCCCGTCTGCCTGGTCACCGGTACCGCGGGAGTCGGCAGGACCGCGCTCGTGGTGCAGTGGGCCCGCCGCAATCGCGCCGGCTTTCCCGGCGGCCGGCTCTACGCCGACCTGCGTGGCTTCGGCGATACAGGCGAGCCGACCCCCGCCGAAGTGCTGCGCGAGTTCCTGCTGGCCCTGGGGGGCGCGCCGCACCGGATGCCGGAGTCGGTGAACGGCGCGGCCGCGCCGTTCCGATTGCTGGCCGCCGACCGGGAGCTCCTGGTCGTCCTGGATAACGCGCGCGACTCCGAACAGGTCAGGTCGCTCCTGCCGGGCGGTCCCCGCTGCGTCACCGTCGTGACCAGCCGGCACCGGCTGTCGGGACTGATCGTCACCGACGCTACCCGGTCCGTCCCCGTGGACGTCCTCACGCCGGAGGACGGCACGGCGCTCCTCGCCGGGATGCTCGGCCACGAGCGGGTGCTCGCGGAGCCGGCGGCCGCGCGGCGGCCGGCCGAGCTGTGCGGCGGGCTGCCGCTCGCACTGCGGGTGGCGGCCGCCAGGCCGGTGGACCGGCCGGGCTGGACGTTGAACGATATGTGATGGAGCGCCTTGTCGCTTCGCACCTCGTCACGGAAACCGCGCCGGGACGCTGGATACTGCACGATGTCGTACGGCTCTACGCGCGGACTCTCGACGCCCGGCCCCCCGATGCCCTCACGCGCGTCCTCGATCATTACCTCGCCACCGCCCCAGCGGCGGCGAGGTAATGATCGAGGACGGCAACGAGGCATGCGTCCCGCTGCCCCCGGACTTCCTCGCGCCCGGGGCCGTGAGGACGTTCACGGACCAGGGCGACGCCATGGCCTGGTACACGGCAGAGCGGGACGACCTCGTGCCGACGGCGACCGCCGCGCACGCGGCCGGGCTGTACGGCAGGACCTGGCGGTTCGTCATGCTGCTGGGGCCGCTCATGGCGCGGTGGGTACTGGACGGCTGGACCCCGCTCCTGGAGACCGCGCTGGAAGCGGCACGGGCCGAGGCCGACCCGGCCGCCGAGTCGCGGATGCGGGCCCTGCTCGGCCGGGTGCTGACCGAGGAAGGGCGCAGCGACGAGGCGCGGGCGTGCGTGGGCGGCTCTCGACACGGCGACCGTGGCCCTCGCCCTCGAGGACATCCTCGGCACCGTGGTCGCGTCCCGGGTGCTGCTGCTCACGACGACGGGAGAGGCGCTGCTGGGGCTCGGGTACGAGCCCGAGGGCGTCCGGCGGCTCGACATGGCAGCGCAGGAGGCGGAGGACACGGGCTACGACGACGGGGCGGTACGGGCGCTCGTCGTGCCGCTGCGGGTCTCGGCGCACGCGGGACTCCAGGCACGGTACAACGCGGCCGTTGCGCGGCTCACGACACGGACGGATCACTGACTCGGTGACACCAGTGGTAAGTGGTGCGGCGGCGGGAACGGCCCCGCGGCACCACTTACCACTGTGACTCGACGAGGGCTTGCGCCGTTCAGTACCTCGTCGTGCGCGTCAGGCCGTGAAAGCGTTCAGCTTCGCACCGGTCACCGGAGCCTGCGGCTTGAACGTGTAGTCGAACTTGTACGTCGTCTCGTGGGAGCTCGTGAAGTGCGGGCACACCAGCGGGCCGACCATTCCGCCCTTCGCGCCCATCTCGATCCACCAGCCCGCGCAGCGCCCGTCCGGCGCGCCTCCCCAGCCCTTGCCCGGCAGGAGGTCCTCGACCCAGCCGGTGACGCGTGTGGTGCCGTCGCTCTGCGGACACATCGATATCTCGCCGCGCCCGAAGGACTTCGTCCCGGCGGCCGTGACGCACGCCGATCCATCGGCCGGCGCGGCCTGGGCGGCGGGAGCGGTCAGCAGAGTCAGGGCGCCGGCAGCAGCGGTCGCTCCGGTCAGGGCAAGGGTGCGGACAAACCGTCTCATGGTCGTTCCTTCTCTCCTAAAGGGCCTGAGGGAGAGACAACCACGAAGTGGATCAACAGCACCAAGGGGAATTCAACCGTCCGTACCGGAACTCAGGTCGTCGGCCGACAGGGAAGACGCTTGATTGCGTTGCGTCGGATGCAGTCCGGGCCGACGTGTTCCGGCGACATCATCCTGCGTATCGCATAGAGTTCCGCGCAAAAGCGGCCCATGTGGTCGAAATCGCCCCAATGGGTTAAGGCAAGGCTCGATGCGCGACCGGCAGGGCCTCCAGAACATGCGCAAGGAGCGCCGATGAGGGTTTACGAGGCCATCGTCAGGGGGCTGGAAGGCATCGGCGTAGATGCCGCATTCGGTGGTGCCGGAGAGAACGCCGCCGGCCTGATGATGGCGCTCAAACACTCGGAGCGGATCCGGCCGGTCATCACACGGCACGAGCAGGCCGCGTCCTTCATGGCCTGTGGCTACGCCATGTACACCAACCGGCTCGGTTTCTGTTTCGCCACGGCAGGGCCCGGTGCCTTCAATTTGTTCTCCGGGCTGGCCGTCGCGATGTCCGACTCCTACCCGGTCCTCGCCGTTTCGGGGTACGCGTCGAGACAGTGGCAAGGATGGGGATCGCTCAACGAGACTTCGGGCCTGAACCGTACGCCCGACTCCCGGGCCATGTTCGCCGCCACGACGAAGAAGTCCTTCCTGCTCGAGAATGCCGCCGACACGTGCGACGTGCTGGAGGAAGCGGTCAACATCGCCTTCGAGGGCAGGCCCGGACCCGTTCACATCCACGTTCCCGAAGACCTGACGCACCGAGGCGTCGAGGTCACGAACTTCCGGGACATCCGGCTCGACGTCGCGCCCGTCCTGCCCGACCCGGCACAGGTGGAGGAGATCGCGGCGGTCCTGGCGGATGCCCTGGCGAGGCGGCAGAAGGTCGTGGCGCTCGTCGGTTTCGGCGCCGTGCGGAGCGGCGCCGGGCCGGAGATCAAGCGCTTGATCGAGCGGTTCCAGATCCCGCTGCTCACCACGCTGGACGGCAAGGGCATCGTGTCCGAGGGGCATCCGCTGGCGGTGGGGGTCTTCGCAGACAGCGGCCACGCGAGCGCCTGGAAGGCGTTCCGCGAAGCCGAGATCGTGCTGTGCGTGGGGAACTCCCTCAATCAGCACGCCACGTTCAATTATCGCGAGGACCTGTTCAAGAACAAACTGCTCATCCACGTGAACATTTCCGAGACGGAGTTCCGCAAGGCTTACCAGCCCGACTACGCCCTCCTGTCCGACGCGCGCCCGGCCGTGGCGGCCCTGGTGGAAGCGCTGGAGCAGAAAGCCGGCGACGTACCGCCGGCCGAGGTCGACGGCCGGGACTACGAGGCCCGGCAGATCACCCACCTGACCGGGCAGATCCATCCCGGGCAGCTCGCGCAGACCATCGGACGATTGCTGCCGCCGAACGGCGTTCTGCTCGCCGACGCGGGTGCTCACCTCGCATGGCTCGGGTACTACGTGGAGCTCGAAGAGGGACAGAACTTCCGTAAAGCCGGTTCGTTCGGTCCGATGGCCGGCCACGTCAACGGCGCCATCGGTCTGAAAATGGCGCACCCGGAGCGGACGGTCGTCGTCGGCTGCGGCGACGGATGCTATTCGCTGTCCGGTTTCGAGCTGATGACCGCCGTCGAGCACGAGATCCCGGTCATCTGGGTCATCTTCGACGACCAGGAATTCAAGCTGATCAAGCTCTTCCAGCTCGTGACGTATGCGGAGACGGCGCTGGTCGAGTTCCGGAACCCGGACTTCGCCGCCTACGCGCGGGCATGCGGTGCCGACGGCTACCGGGTGGAGACGCTCGAGGAGTTCGAGGAGGCATTCCGCGCCGCATTGTCCACAGGCCGGCCCACCCTCATCGACGCCAGGATCACGCGATGGGCGGTCCCGCACTACAGCCCCTCACCCGACGGTGTGATCGACGGTCTCGTCGAGACCGTCGAAGCACGCTTCCGCGACCGGTAGCGGGTCGACGTCTCCCGGTTCCTGCCCGGCTGACGTCTCCCGGTCCCCGCCCGCCCGTCATCGACGTCCGACCCCCCAGTCCCGCGCCTCGCAATGCGCCGTCCGTACCAGGGAGACCCGGCCCCATGCACACACACGACCATGTCGGCCTCGACGCCCTCATGGCCCGCCCGCTGCTCACATCGGTCTGGCATCGCCGCACCCACCGGGTCAGCCGCGGCAGCTCCGTCGAGGCCGGCTCCATGAGCTGGACGTCCACCCAGCCGCGGGCACCCCTGACAGAACTTGAAGAGGCCGTCCTGATCGCCATGACGGGATGTACCGGCCTCACCATGCCGGACCGCCCGTTCGCCGACCCCCGCGACGGCAAGCCGATCATGGCCAAGCCGAACCTCAACATGACCGGGCGGACCGCGGGCAGTCCCGACAACGCCCAGGGCACGTACTTCTTCCTGATCAACGACACCGGCACCTACTTCCTGCGCAGGCTCCCACCTCCAGCCGACGGATCGCCGGCGGCGTTCGACGCCGAGACCCTGTGCGCGCGGGCGGCCGAGGCGAAGGTGCGGCTGCTCGACCACCGCATCGACGTACCGAACGGGAACCGCGACTTCCCGGCCTACCTCGACTCCAACCGGTTCTTGTCGAACCTGCCGGGCACCACCATCCTGTTCCCGGTGGTGGATCTCTCCCGGCAGTACATCAACGGGATGATGTACCTGCTGACCCAGCCCGAGGGGGCGCGGCCGACCATCGTCGACGACCGTAACTTCTACCGCCCCGCGGGTGTGAAGAAGTGGGTGAAGTCGGGATTCCTGAACAAGGACATCAAGCTCCCCCTCGGCGCCATCTGGGCGATGCGCACACAGATCGAGGCGGATCTGCTGCTGCAGAACCTCATGCTCACCGCCGACGCCATGGGACTGGGGGCATGGATCCACGCCTCGCTCGCTCCACCGATCATGCTCGGCGACCCGAAGTTCCGTAAGACCTACGGCGCGATGCTCGGCTTCGACTGGGCCACCCCTCGCTGGAAGCCCGCGGACCTGCTGCGCTGGCAGGTGCCGCTGCCCCGCTTCGCGGACCTGCGAGCGACCACCGTCGGGTTGCGCCACGACGGGGAACACCTGATCAAAGCGATGTGCCCGCCGAACTACGCGTCGATGGCCGATGCGGTCGACGAGGTCGTGGCGGACAAGTTCGGGCCGAAGGGCATCTACTCCGACGAGGGCCTGTTCGCCCGGATCTACCAGGGTGAGTTCGGCGCCCAGTACCTGCGCCAGGCCAGCAACTACTCCGCCGACGTCATCGCGTGCACACGCGACATCTGCACCTACATCCACGAGACCCACGGGCGGTTTCCCGCACACTGCGACACCATTCACGCACCAGGGGTCTGGCTGCAGGCGCACCACGTAGAGAACGACTACTACGAGCGCTTCTTCCGCAACGGGCTGACGGAGGCCCACCAGCTGCACGATGAGCGGTGGCACACGGCCGAGTGACTGGAGGACCGATGACCGGGTGAAGTCACGTAGCCGGGACCGCGGACGCCAGTGGCCGTGACCGTGGCCGGGCCTTCCTCAGAGGCTGCCGGGCCCGGAATTGTTCCGTGCCGGTTCGACCGGGCGCCAGGGCGCGAACGCGTTGGCCGAGCGGGGCAGGAAGCTCGCAAGCTCGGGACAGTGCCGCAGCAGAAGGCTCGTCATGCCGTTGCGTTCGATCCAGTCCATGCCGAGCGGCGTGTACACCTCGGGACGGAAGTCGACGGTGAGGAAGCGGTCGCTCTGCAACCGCCTGCTGGCCATCACGATGAAGATGCGGAAGGCCGTGTCGCTGAAACCGAAGCCTTCGGGCGGATTCTCGGCGAAGAGGCCGACCATCGTGTCGATGTCGTCGACGGTGCGGTACACGTCCTTCAGCCGGGAGAGGGTCTCCGGCTCGGTGGTCAGCTCCTCGAACCGCTTGATGCGCGGCTTGTGCAGGCCCGCCCGGAAGTCGTTGTAGCGGGGAACACCACGGCGCCGGGCGCGGACCAGGTCGACCACGGACAGGTCGATCACCTCGCCGTCCCGTTCGAAGGCCTGCAGGGCGCGGGGGAAGTTGTGCAGGGTGATCGCCCCGGGGTGGGCGATTCCGAGTGAGTACAGGGCGTTCGCCAGCCCGGTCTTGCGCATGAGGGGCTCCGCGGCGGCGCCCTGCACGGCGTTGAAGCCCAAGGTGTCGATCCGGTGGCCGAACCTGTGGTCGACGATCTCGAAGTCGTCCGGGATCAGCGGGTGCATCCGGTAGACGGTGACGAAGTCCTCGGTGAGGGAGTACGGCGCGGCATGGTGGTCCGGCAGGGTCTTGGGGATGCCGGTGAGCGAGTGCGCCTCGAACAGCCAGAGGCCCAGCTCTGTGAGCCAGTTCTTCGGGGGTCCCTGCCAGTTGGTCTTCAAGGAGATGTCGATCGTCTCCGTCGCCAGGATCGCGGGGGTCCACTCGACGGTGTGGATCTTGGCGATGAGAGCGGAGACGATGAGGCGCGCCGTGTGGTACACGCGGTTCTGATCCAGGTGGGGGTATTCCCGCCGCAGTGCTTCACAGATGACGTTGTGTTCGCGCGCGAAGACGGTGTGCATCGCGCTGAGGCCGAGCCACCAGCTCTCCCTGAACCCGGTCAGCGGGATGCCGTCGGGGCCGATCGGCAGGTGCCCGTCCTCCAGGCGCAGTGCCGCGCCGCCGTCCGGCTCGCGCAGCGACATCGCGGTCTGCTGGTCGCCGCCGTAGACCTCCGAACCGTCCCACCAGTGGGAGGCGATATTGCCGAAGAGGGCGGGCGGCGCGACGCCGCCGGGCGGCTGTACGCCCTTGTTCTCGGCGAAGCGCATGACGTTCTCGGGCGGCCCGCCGGGGGAGTTGCGCCAGGTCATGCCGGGCGGGAGCGGGACTTCCACGCTCCGCGTGCCGGTCGGGTAGCGCTGGTGGTTGACCCAGTCGTGCACCTGGAACTGGATCCACGCGGCGGCGAGGATGTTCAGCGAACGGGCGGGAAGGAAGGCGTCACGGTGGAGCAGTTGCCTGCTCACGGTGACCGGGTTGGGGCTGTCGAACAGGTCGGGTCGGTAGACCGGCGCGAGGTTGCGGCCGAACGTGGCGCCGACGGCGCCCATCTTCGGAGCGGACAGGTCGTTGTACGAACCGTCGTAGCTGCGCTCCACCCGTAGCTGTTCCTCGACGGGCGGAGGCACCGGCTGCGCCTTCGGAGGCGCCTCGTGGATCTCCGTGTCGATCAGGTTCTCGCGGCGCAGCGTCTGGCGCAGGGCCACGAGGTTGAGCAGGCCCAGCCGTGTCGGCAGCCGGTGCCAGGGGACGAACCGGTTGAGGGCGCCGAACCCCGCACGCAGCGGGACGCCGAGCACGGCGTTGCGGCGGGGCTCCTCGGTGACGAAGCGATGCCCCAGGCGCAGGGCGCTGCTGGCCTCGTAGGCGGCTTTGCGGGCTCGGTTGAGGTTGCCCAGGGGGCGGAAGTCCTCCGTCGTGTTCCACGGGTTGAAGGCGAGCCGCTCGACCCGGGAGGCGGTGGCACGCGCCGGGGCGGCGTCCAGGTCCTGGCGCGGGACGACCAGAGTCGCCACGGGGATCACCGGCGTGTCCGCCACCTTCCACTCGGCTGCGCCGTCCTCGATGGGCGTGCGCCCGCTGTCCACGTAGCGCTGCACGCACAGCTCGAAGACGACGTCCGCCGTGCGCAGGCGCTGGGCGAGCTCGTGGCGCAGGTGGTCGGGGTCGGTGCGGGACGGGGGAGGGGCCGAGGGCGCGTCCGGGGCGGGGCGGAGCTGATAGCGCACGGGCCCCGCGTCGCCCCAGAGGACGGCGCCACGGCTCCAGTACGTCGCGAGCGCGAGACTGCGCACGGTCTGCCGGCTCCCGGCACGGACGTTGCGGCGCATGCGCCTGGCCGTGGGCCGCCCCACGGCCAGGGGAAGTTTGACGAACAGCGCCAACGCCTTGCGGGGCGTCGAATCGGCACCGGCCATGGCCTTCGCGAACGCGACGAACTCGTGTGCGTTGCGGGCGTGGGAGACCGGGAAACTCGTCATGAGGAGGTCGTGGGCCTCGTCCGGGCCGGTCCGGATCCGCAGCGCGACCCCTCGCAGGTCAGGGGCGTGATCGGGCTGCCGGGCGGCGCTCGCGTTGGACAGGCGGACGGTGACGGGGTACTCGGCTCCGGGCCGTACGAATCCGGTCCGGAGGTCCGCGGGGAGGTCGTCGCGGATCGTCAGCCGGGCGTTCTCGACACCGAGGGCCGCCTTGGCATGGAAGGCTCGCGCGATGTCGACGGCTCCGCTGCGCTTGTTGACCTTGATCTGCACCCGCATCAGGTCGCGGACGAGCCGCTCGACGAGAACTCGCTCAGCCTCGGGGGACCCACCGGCGTAGCGTTCGTACTGCCCGGCCTCGTGCATCGTTGCTTCTTTCCGAACGTGACGCCTTCTGGTCTACCTACCTGATCTACCTGATCTATCTGATCTACCTGAGGTGATTTTGCATCCCTGGGACGGGCAGTGCCGAGCGCTACGAGGCAGACGGGTGGCCACGGACCACGTCAGCGGACTGATGCGGAACCTTCTCCGGCTGGTCGCCTGCCGTCGAGTTCCGGGAAGGCAAGGATGTCGGCGTTCGGGAATTCCGGAACCGCGATCTCCACCGCGGGAACCGTCAGCTCGCCGCCCTCCTCCTCGGGCTCGTCGAGACGTACGTAGCCCACCTCGCCCTTCGGTGTCGCGACCTCCCAGATCCAGGGCAGGTGCACGTCGCCGGGGAAGAGGAGGGAAGTACTCATGGCGCGGGCGAGGAGCACGGCCAGATCCCGCTCCGCCGGACGGTAGGACCGCTCCGCCGCGAGACCGACGTCGAAGGCCCAGTCCAGATCCCCCCTGCGCCGCTGAAAACCGCAGAGCACGGGGGCGTCCCACCGGCAGTCGTACGTGCCGGTCACGTCGTCGCCGTCGTACAGCTCGACGTCATGGGCCGGCAAGTCGAAGACCTCCGCCAGGGCGACGCGCATCCGGGCGCGCGTGTTGTCCCCCGGCGCCAGGAAGATATAGAAGGCCGGCGGTCCTTCGCTCACTTCTGTACTCCCTTCCATGTTTTCTCCGGCGTGAATCGCTCAAGGTAGGGGTGCACACTTGGCGGGCCGAGCAGGGTTCCTGTCAGGCCAGGCCGCCCTCTACGACTATTCCACGGTTTTTGATCACGTCGAGGTCCGTCTCCAAGTAGCAGCTGGTGGCGGGCTGGGCCCTGTCCGGCCCTTCATGGTGCAGTCGCGACCTCCGGGAGACACCCGGATGGTCGCCTTCCGTCTCCCCGCCGCTGGGAACACCTGAGGAGGTCAGCGACAGAAGGGAGCGGGCCCATGGCGAAGAACGCCCATGTGCGCCACAGCGGTGACGGGAAGGCAATCTGGATGCTGAACGGCCTCTACGAGGTCAAGGCATCCAGTGACGAGACCAACGGTGTGATGACCGTCATGGAGATGACCATCCCGGAAGGAATGGGCCCACCGCCCCACACCCACCCCGGAACCGAGAGCGTCTATGTCATCGAGGGGACGCTCCGCTACCACATCGGTGACGAAACGGTCGAAGGCGGCCCCGGGTCCTTCTTTCACATCCCCGAGGGCACGTTGGAACGGTTCGAGCCCACCAGCACGGTACGGCTCCTGGTCGTCTACACTCCGGGCGACATCGACCAATTCTTCGCCGAGGCAGGCGAACCGGCCCAACGACGTGAGCTGCCGCCCCGGTCGGAGACGCCGCCGGACGTTGATCGCCTCATCGAGATCGGCAAGCGGCACGGAATCCAGATGCGGCCTATGCCCAGCTCCTAATGTGGCCTACGTTCAGGTGGGCGGAGCAGAGGATGGGCGTGGTAAGTCCCGTAGACGTCGGCCGGTCCCCACGGAGAACACGTGATGAGCCACATAGCAGCTGCCCTGACCATCGCGGCTTCCTTCACCTGGTTGGGCATGGTGCTGGGTGTTTCCTGCCTTGAGGCTCCCCTGAAGTTCCGCGCCCTTCGTGCGGCCGGCGAAGCCCCGGCAGATGTCACCCGCCTGGGCGTGAGTATCGGGCGGGTGGTGTTCCGGGCGCTCAACATCGCCGAGGTCGCGTTGGCCGCAGTGATCGTAGTGGTGGTCGCGGTCGGGTCTCCCACCGTGTTCGTTGCCGTGTCCGCTGCAGCGGTCGTAGCTCTACTGGTCGTACAGCTCGCGGCCGTCCGGCCGGTACTGAACCGGCGCAGTGCACGCGTGCTCGCAGGACAGAACCCTCCACGCTCACGGGCCCACCACCTCTACCTCGGCCTTGAGTTGCTGAAGGTCGCGGCACTGATCACGCTCGGCATCGCGGGCTTGCGCGCCATCTGAGACGGTCCGAAAACCGACCACACTACACCATGTTGCCGGGCCGGGCCGGGCCGGGCCGGGCCGGGCCGGGCCCGGCCATGTGACGCCAGTCACCGCGCCACCATTTCTAGATTGCTAGCATCCTAAACATGGCCGCCGAGAGACAGGTAAAGCAGTTCAACGTCTACCTGCCCGTCGACCTCATCCGCGAGGTCAAACATCACGCTGTCGACACCGAGCGATCCCTCTCCTCGATCGTCGAGGCAGCCCTGACCGAGTACCTCCAGCGCGTCGCAAGCGCCGGGAAGGAGAGCACGCATGACGACTGACGGCATCGAGGGGTTCCTCGTCGAGACCCGTAACTATGGTGCAACCGCCGCGTTCTGGAAGTCGCTCGGCTTCGAGAGCGTCCTGGAGACCGATCATGGCTCCGGGCACTGGTCTCACCCGGCCGGCGGGCCCTACGTGTTCATCGTCGAGCAGCACGAACGCGAGCTCGCCACCCACCCGGTGCTCAAGGTCGCCGATGCCGAGGCCTTCGCGCCCGCCCGCGCACCGGAGTTCGCCCAGCAGTTCACGCCGACGCACTGGGGCGTCGAACAGGCACTGGTCCGGGACCCCGACGGACGGATCGTCGCACTCGAATCCCCGCTCCGTGACGGCAGCGACAGCAATAGGAGCAACGGAACAAACGACGGCAACGACGGAAACGACGGCAACGACGGTACGGAAGGGCATCACCATGGCTGACGAACCACGCCGCCCCCACCTGCACGAACCCGACCACACCGCCGTGCGCGTCGCCCTGTGGCGCGCCCTTCACGTCCAGGCCGACACCCCGCCCCACGTGCTGGAGGACGAGATCGGGCTGAAGCTCGCCGACCCCGGGCAGCACTGGCGGGAGCGGGGCGACATGACCATGCCGGGCGTCAGCGGCGTCCGCGCGTCCATGGTCGCCCGCGCCCGCTTCGTCGAGGACCTCGTCGCCGAGCGCGCCGACGCCGGCGCGACCCAGTACGTCATCCTCGGCGCAGGCCTGGACACCTTCGCCCAGCGGCGCCCCGAACTCGGCTCCCGCCTCGGCGTTTTCGAGGTCGACCAGCCGGGCACACAGGCGTGGAAGCGGCAGCGCCTCGACGAACTCGGCTACGACATCCCGCCCTGGCTGACCTTCGTGCCCGTCGACTTCGAGGCCGGCGACTCGTGGTGGGAGCGGCTGACCGCCGCCGGGTTCGATCCGCAGAAGCCGACGATCGTCGCGTCGACCGGCGTCAGCATGTACCTCACACACGAAGCCAACACCGCGACGCTGCGCCAGGCCGCCGCCCTCGCACCCGGCTCCGTACTCGCCACGACGTTCCTGCTGCCGCTCGACATGCTCGACCCGGACCAGCGCCGGGTCCAGGAGTTCTCGATGCGCAACGCCGCCGCCTCGGGCACCCCGTTCATCAGCCTCTACTCACCCGAGGAGATGCAGACAGCAGCCTTGGAAGCGGGGTTCACGAAGGCCGTGCACGTATCGCCCGACGATCTGGCCGCCCGGTACTTCGCCGACCGTCACGACGGCCTGCGCCTGCCCAGGGCCGAGCAGTTCCTCGTCGCCGAGATGTAGCCGGTCGTCGGCAGCTGCGCCGGACAGTGATCGACGTGCCTCTGGACAGTGGCCTGAAGTGAAGTTGTCCAGCCTGTCGTGTCTGTCTATGCGAAGTCAGGGCAGAAGGATGCGGTGTCAGGAGAGCCAGTCGGCGTAGTGGGTGGGGGCGAGGTGGGCGTTCTTGTCGGTGAGGACGTCGCCCTTGACGGCGGCGAACATGCCGGCGGTGGGGTCGGTGACGACGGTGCGGGTGTCGGACTTGTGGGACAGGGTGAACCGGCCCAGCTCGTCCAGGGCGAAGATTTCGGGTCCGGCGATGTTGCGAATGCCTCCGAGCGGGGCGCCTGCGGCGACTTCCGCCACGGCGTCGGCCACGTCTTTGGCGGCGATCGGCTGGATCGGTGTGGCGGGTAGCCGGACGGTGTCGCTGTCGGCGGTCCAGGCCAGGATCGCGTCGATGAATTCCATGAACTGCGTCGCGCGGACGATCGAGTAGGGGATGGGCCCGGCGGTGAGGATGTCCTCCTGGAGCGCCTTGGCCCGGTAGTAGTCCAGCTCGGGTACCTGGTCCACGCCGACGATCGAGAGAATGACGAAGTGCCGGATACCACCCTTCCGGCCCGCGGCCAGAAGATTGTCCATGGAGGTCTGGAAAAAGGCCGCGGAGGCTTCGTCGAAGGTCGGGGAGTTCGTCAGGTTGACGAGGACGTCGGCCCCAGCCACCGCCTCGTCCAGCCCCAGGCCGCTGATGACGTCGGTTCCAGTGGACTGAGAGTGGGGTACCGCCTCGTGCCCGGCCGCGTTCAGATTCTTGACGACCTGCGACCCGATCAGCCCGGTACCGCCGATGACCGCGAACTTCATGACACACCTTTCGCCAGGAGACGCATCTGAAAGACACATCTGAAAAGTGACACATGACCACTATGCGGGCGTCTGATGCGAAGCCAGGGTCGTACGTCCGGCCAGCGTGTTGCCGAACTGGCCAACTCCTGTACTCAGTGGCCGGCTGAAGCGCTCGGTGGCCTTCGGGCCCGATGCGCGCAGGACGGTGGCCCCGCTGGGGGCGAACCGGTTCGCCCCCAGCAAGATGTTCAGCTGATCGCGGCGTTCAGCTGTCCAGCTGTCCAGCTGTCCAGCTGTCCAAGCTGAACGGCGGATCAGCGGGTGCAGTTGATCGCGGCGTTGGCCCCGTAGTAGCCGGGTGCGAGCCGGTAGGAGTCGGCGTAGAGCAGCACGCACTGCTCATTGCGGAAGCCACTGATCAGAGCGCTCCGGCGAGCCGTCTTCTCGGCTTCCCGCTTCGCTTCCTTGGGGCTGTTCTCGTATGCGGAGCCCGTGAAGACCTGCGTCTCCTGCGTGCCGGCGGCGTCGGCGTGCGCGACGGTCGGCGTGAGCACGGCGAGGCCCGCGAGAGCTATGGCAACCCCACCCCGGATGAGCATCGAGGTCATGTCGGTATCCCCCTCTTGGTGGAAAACGTTGTGATTCAGCGCTGGCAGAACAGGCTGGCGACCGCGGCGTACACGCCGCCACCGACCGCCTTGACGTCGGTGGCGCGGACGTGACACTGGTTCGCCTGCCATCCGGCCGACTGGGCGATCGTGTAAGCAATGCGGACCGCGCCGTTCACTGCCTGGGACGGTGAGGTGCCGGTCCCGTTGCCGGTGAACGTCCGCACCTCAGGCGAGACGGACTCCAGGGGCACGGCTTCGGCGCCGGCCTGGGCCGCCTGGGCGGACGCGACACCTCCGACGAGACACGCCGAGGCGGCTAGGGCCACGGCGGTGGAACGCAGACGTAGCACGGACGAGCGGCCCACGGGCACTCCTCGATAGTCGCTTCGACGGTGACTGAACGGTCAGCGCACATGACAGGGGCCCATGTCGAACCCCGGTACGGCTCACATCCCACCCGAGTCCGAACCGTCCCACCACGAAGAAACCGGCCATTGGTACGGCGACGGGCTTCCGGCCCGGGCCGATGGCAACGAAGAAGGAGCCGCGTGGCGTGCTCAGGGGAGAGGCCGGGTGTCCCCTGCGAAGACGATGATCTGATCGATGAGGTTTCGCCGCAGGTGGACGACGTCCGTTCCCGTCAGGCGGGGGCCCTCGTCAGGTGTAGTGAAAACCCACTGATACCGGGCCCACTCGTCCGGCATGTCCACTCCTGAGCAACGGGTCATCGTGCCGGTTCCTGCCGGATGGCGCCGGATGTCCCGTACGAAGCGCTCGACTGCCTCGATCCCCTCGCTGCGCCCCAGCGGTCCCCAGAGGATCACGTCCGAGGTGAGGGCCTGGGCCAGCAGAGTCGTCACATAGGTGTCGTCCGAGGCGTTGAATGCGGAGATGAACGTATCGATCGCACTCTGCGCGGTCTCTTCCTGCATGCACCAGTAATACCAGTCATCTTGCGGAACGCGGCCCTCGGTTACCCGGGATGTCCGTGAGGTGCGCCGGTATGCACACCGAGCCGGGTCGGGTCGGTCCCTTCCGGAACGGCCCGGCCCAGCCTCACACTCACCCACTCACCCACTCACCCGCGCCCGCGCGTCACACGAAGGCACTGTGCCCGGTAACGGCCTTGCCGACGATGAGGGTGTTCATCTCGCGGGAGCCCTCGAACGAGTAGACGGCCTCGGCGTCCGCGAAGAACTTGGCGATCTCGTAGTCGAGGACGATGCCGTTCCCGCCGAAGAGTTCACGGGCCCAGGCGACGCATTCGCGCATGCGGGTGGTGGTGAACGCCTTGGCGAGCGCGGCCTGCTCGGCGCTGCTCCGGCCGGCGGCGACCAGCTGGTTCAGGCGGACGACTATGCCGAACATCGCGGTGATGTTGCCGAGCATCTTCACCAGGAGGTCCTGGATCAGCTGGAAGGATCCGATAGGCCTGCCGAACTGCACGCGCGTGACGGCGTACTCGCGGGCCAGTTCGTAGGCGCGCACCGCGATCCCCAGCGCCTGCCAGGCCACGCCGCCCCGGGTGTGCGCCAGGACGGCGGCCGTGTCGCGGAAGCTGTCGATGCGCTGCAGGCGGTCGGCCTCGGGGACCCGTACCCCGTCGAGGACGATGTCGGCGTTCTGTACGGTCCGCAGCGCGATCTTGCCCTCGATCTTCGTGGCGGTGAAGCCGGGGGTGCCCTTCTCCACCACGAAGCCCTTGACGTTGCCGTCGGCGACGTCGCGCGCCCAGACCACGACGAGATCGGCGAAGGTGCCGTTGCCGATCCACCGCTTGGCGCCGTCGAGGACCCAGGTGTCTCCCTCGCGCCGGGCGGTGGTGCGCATGCCGCCCGCGACGTCGGAGCCGCCCTCGGGCTCGGTCAGGGCGAAGGCGCCGATCTTGTTCATCGCGGCCATGTCCGGCAGCCAGCGCTCGCGCTGCTCAGGGCTTCCGCCACCGCGGATGCTGCCCATCGCCAGACCGGTGTGGACCCCGGAGAAGACCGCCATCGACGGGTCGACGCGGTTGAGTTCCATGGTGAGGAAGCCGGAGAAGAGCTCGCTGCGCGGGCGGCCGTCGCCGAGCTCGGGGTAGGTGTATCCGGCCAGTCGAAGCTTGGCGATCTTCCCGACCGCCGCGAAGGGGAATTCCGCCCGGTCCCAGGCGTCCTGGGTCAGCGGCTTGATCTCGCTTTCCAAGTAGTCGCGAATGGCGGCCAGCTCGGCCTGCTCGGCATCGCTGAGCAGGCCGGCGAAGCCGAAGAAATCGGGGCTGGCGTTGGCGGGCTTGGGCATCGATGGCTCCTTCGTCTTCGTCAGAGGTTCAGCCGTGGTCGGCGTGGCGCAGCGCGTCGGTCAGGGCGAGCTGTTTGCGGTCGCGGAGCAGGGCGCGTTCCCGGTACGCCTCGGGGCCGTGTCCGTACGCGGCCTCGGTCTGGTGGACGACCGTGGCGACGGCGTCGTCGTCCAGCTCCGGGCGGCCCAGGCGCCGCCAGCCCTCGGCGAGGCCGGGGCCCAGGTGCCGCATCATGTGGCGGATGCCGCCGGGGCCGCCGCCGAGGTGGAAGCTCTCGAAGGGGCCGACGGCCGCGTAGCGACCGCCCAGCGACGCCTTCATCACGGTGTCGAGCTCCGCGGCGTCCACCACCCCGCTGACAACGAGGTGGATCGCCTCCTGGAGCACCGCGCTCTGCAGCCGGTTCGCCGCGAATCCGGGGACCTCCTTGCGCAGCCGCACGGGGGTCTTGCCCAGGGCGCGGTAGAAGGCGACGGCCGCCTCGACGACGTCCTCCGCAGTGCGCTCGCCCGGCACGATCTCCACCAGTGGCACGAGGTGCGGCGGATTGAAGGGGTGCGCGACCAGCAGCCGCGCGGCGACTCCGTCCGGCAGTCCGTCGGCGATCCGGGAGGCGACGATCCCGGAGCTGGAGGTGGCCAGCACCGCGGCGGCCGGGGCGTGCCGGGCGATGTCGGCGAACAGCTGCTGCTTGAACGGCAGGTTCTCCGGGCCGTTCTCCTGGACGAGTCGCGCTCCGGCCACGGCCTCGGCCAGGTCGTGGGTGGCGCGGATTCGGCCGCGCAGTCCGGCCGCGTCGCTGCCGGGCAGTCCGGCGGCGAGCATCGGCAGTGCGTCGTCGATGGCCTCGTCCAGGTCCTCGCGCGGATCGGTGACGGTCACTTCGATTCCGTGCGAGGCGAACAGCGCGGCCCACGCGAGGCCGATGGTGCCGGCGCCGACGACGGTGACGGTCTTCCACTCGGGGGTCATGACGCGTCCTCCTCGGTCAGGTAGTCGTGGACGGGAATGGCCTTGTCCAGCGTGAGATCCGTGACGATGTGGCTGGCCGAGACGATCTCGCGCACCGGCAGGTCCGCCAGCGGCGCCAGCACGTGCTCGAAGAGCTGCAGCCGTGCCGGGCCGGTGTAGGCCTCCTTGACCACGAGATCGGTGATCCGCGTGCGGACCAGCTCGCAGACGCGCGGGGTGCCGTCGTAGCCGGGGACGACCTTGAGCATGTACGTGGGCACGGCGATCTGCTCGCGCGCGAGCTCCGGGGCGAGCGGCCGGTGCTTGTAGCCCATCGTCGCGGTCGCCACCCGCACGCTGCCGTAGTCCAGCGTCCCGACCAGCGCGGAGTGGTCGGCGAACAGGGCCGGCGTGCCCATCGCCTTCGGATAGGCGCTCACCTCGCGGCCCGCGGCGGTGGCGGCGAAGCTGTCCAGGTACATGGCGTGCAGGTACTCGCCGCGCTCGTCCCCGAACCGCACCGGGATCGCCTGCCCCGCCTCGACGTACGGGCCGTAGGCCGTGACGTCCGTCATCTTCATCACCTCGAACCGCACCAGCGGCTCCTCGACCCGCAGCGGCTCGGGCACCACGGCCCGCAGCGCCTCGGGGTCGGTTCGGTAGACGATGCTGAGGTACTCGCGATCGGTGAAACGGGCCGCTACGGGGGCGTACGCGGGCGCCGTGACGGGGGTGTTGAGGGTCCCCAGGATGCGCGCGCGGTTCATCGTCCGCTCCACTGCGGGGCGCGCTTCTCGGTGAAGGCACGCACCCCCTCGGCGAAGTCGGCCGAGCGCAGCAGCGCTCCCACCTCGGCGGCCTGCGCGGCGAACACCTCCGGCTCCGGTGCGCCGTCGGCCAGCCGGACGGTCCTCTTCACCGCGGCCAGGGCCAGCGGCGCGTTGGCCGCGATCTCCTCGGCGAGCTCCAGCGCGGCCGGCAGCGCCCCGCCGTCCGGGGTGACGTGGTTGACGACGCCCAGCTCGCGGGCGCGGCCGGCGGTGACCGTACGGCCGGTCAGCAGCAGCTCCATCGCCAGGTGGTGGGGGACGCGCCGGGGGAGCCGTACGACTCCGCCGCCACCGGCGATCAGCCCGCGCCTGACCTCGGGGAGGGCGAATCGGGCGCCCTCGGCGGCGACCACCAGGTCGCAGGCCAGGGCCAGTTCGAAGCCGCCACCCAGGGCGTGGCCCTCGACGGCCGCGATCAGCGGCTTGGTCGTCGGAGCCTCGACGAGTCCGGCGAAGCCCTTGCCGGGGACGGTCACCTGTTCGCCGCGGGCGGCGGCCTTGAGGTCCATGCCCGCGCAGAACGTACCGTCCGCGCCGGTGAGGACGCCCACCCGCAGCCCGGAGTCGGACTCCAGCCGGTCGACGGCGGCGGCGATGCCCAGGGCCACCTCGGCGTTCACCGCGTTACGGGCCCGCGGCCGGTCGATGGTGACGACGAGGGTGCCGCCGACGGTCTCGGTGCGGATGTCGCTCATCGCCGCACCTCACCGCGGTCGAGCTCGGCGAGCACTTCCTCTGTGTGCTGGCCGGGCAGCGGCGCGTGCCGACGTACCGAGGCCGGCGTGGCGGAGAACGCCAGCGGTATGCCGACCACCCGGTACGCGCCCTCGTTGGGGTGCTCCGCGACGTCCAGCAGATGCCCCTCGCGGACGTAGGGGTCCTCGGCGGCCTCGTCGAGCCGCAGCACGGGGCCGACGGGGATGCTGTGCTTGGTGCACACCTCCGTCCACTCCTCCGTGGTCAGCAGCGGCGTCACCGTCTCCAGTAGTTCGGCAAGGGCCTCCCCGTCCCGCTGCGCGTCGATGAACTCGCCGTTCACACGCGGATCGTCGGCCAGATCGGGACGGCCCGCGGCGGCGAACAGGTCGCGGAAGTTCTGCGGGCCGTACGGGATGATCATGGCCAGGCCGTCCTTGGTCGGGCGCGCCCGGTGCCCTTTGTTCATGGACAGCGGGAAACCGGTCGGGCCCATCGGCGGCTCGAAGGTCCGCCCCTGCAGGTGCTCGACCAGATTGAACGCCAGCAGAGTGTCCACCATGGGCACCTCCACCCGCTGCCCCCGGCCGCTCGCCCGCTGGTGGACGAGGGCGGCCAGCGCCGCGTAGACGATCGTCAGCGCGGCGACCTTGTCGGCGATGATGCTCGGCAGCACCACCGGCGCCCCCACGTCGCCCGCGCGCTGCGCCAGGTCCAGCAGCCCGGAGGCGGCCTGCACCGTCTCGTCGTACGCGGCCAGCCGGGCCCGGTCGGAGTCCGGGCGGAACCCCTGGGCGTGGACGTGGACGAGGCGGGGATTGGCCGCGGCGAGGCTGTCGTAATCCATGCCGAGGCGGCGCAGGGCGTCGATGCGCATGTTGCTGATCAGGATGTCGGCGGTGCCGATCAGCTCCAGCGCCCTGGCGCGTTCGCCCTTGTCCTTGAGGTTGAGCTTGACGCTGCGCTTGTTGCGGTTGACGTTGAGGTTCAGCGGCGTCATGCCGGGCGTGCGATGCAGCGCGCCGACGCGGACGGTGTCGTTCGGTGATTCGATCTTGATGACGTCGGCGCCGAGGTCGCCGAGGATCTGCGCGGCGTAGGGCCCCATCACCACGGTGGCCATGTCGATGACGCGGACTCCGGCGAGGGGGCCGGCAGTCGCATCTGTTCCTGTTCCTGTTGCGGGCTCGGGCTCGGGCTCGGGCTCGGGCTTGGGCTCGGGCTTGGGTTCTGCGAATTCTATGGATTCTGCGGATTCCATCACCACTCCACTACGGAAAACGGGACGGGGAAGGGGGATTTGGAGATTCGTCCCCCCTCTGCGGGGTGTTCCCGCGTCCTGAGAAAACGCTAGTCCGGTGACGTGTCGAAACCCAAGCGATCAGTGACACCAAAGCGCGAAAAACGGCGTGACCACAGCGGTCACGCCGTTTCCCGGGGTGGGACTTTCAGGAGGGTTCGGTGAACACGGCCCCGGCCTCCGCCACCAGTCCGTGCAGGTCGCCGTCCGGTTCGGCCCGGTCCCGGCGCCAGATCAGCCCCGTCGCGAGGGCGGGGGAGAAGTCCTGAAAAGGCAGAACGATGCTCGTTCCCCTTTCGTTGTCGCCGCTCTTCGCGCTCAGCAGGGTGATTCCGAATACCGAGCCGTTCGCCACGATCTCGCGGACACTCGCATAATCCCCGATATTGAGAGTGATTTCCTTGCGGATGCCCGCGGCTTTCAGGCGTACCCGGAGCTGATCGAAATACGTCGGGAGCGTCCCGGGAGCCGACGTCACGTAAGTGTGCTCGGTGAGCTCGCTCAGCGACACCGAGCTCCGTGAGCCGAACTCGGCGGCCGGGAGCAGCGCGCCCAGCGGCTCGCGCAGCAGCTCCAGCACCTCGATCCCCTCGGCGTGCACCGGCAGGTGCACCAGCGCCATGGCCAGGTCGCCGCGCTGCACCGCGCTCACGAGGTTGGCGCTGTTGCCGGGCCAGCGCTTCACGTCGAACTTCTCGGCGCAGCGCTCCTCGACCCGCTCCAGTTGCTCCCGCAGCCGCGGGTGCAGGGCCGGCACCACCCCCACGTACACCGTCTGCCGCTCGGGCCCCAGGGCCCGGCGCAGCTGCCAGGGGATGTCGTCGAACCGGCCGAGAACGTCCTTCGCGACGGGCAGCAGCGCCGTGCCGGCGCTGGTCAGCGCCACGTGGTGCGAATCCCGGTCGAACAGCCGCTGGCCGAGCTCGCGTTCCAGGTCCCGTATTCGCTGACTCAACGGCGAGGTGGCCATGTGCAGTTGCCGCGCGGCCCGGGAGAAGCTGAGGTTCTCGGCGACCGCCACGAAGTAGCGCAGATGGAAGATATCCATCGCCGTACCCTAAAACACCGTTTCCGCTGGTGCTGGTGCTGGTGCTGGTGCTGGTGCTGGTGCTGGTGCTGGTGCTGGTGCTGGTCGGGCGCGGGCAGCGGTTGAGGGCCGCACCCCGCGCGGGGTGCGGCCCTCAGCGCATGTGCATGTGCATGCGCTTTCGAGGTCCAGCCGCCGTACGGAACGGTGATGAGTTCCATGGCGTGACCCGCCGGGTCCATGAAGTACACGCCGCGGCCGCCGTCGTTGTGATTGATCGTGCCGGGCTCCTGCCGGCGCGGATCGGCGTAGTGCTCGATGCCGCGCTGCCTGATCTGCGCGTACGCCGCGTCGAACTCCTCTTCAGAAACCAAGAAGGCGTAGTGCTGGGGAGTGATCTTGTCCGCGGGAATCGTGGCGAAGTCCAGCGTGACGCCGTTGCTCAGGCCGACCGCGATGAACGGGCCCCACTCGTCGGTGATCTCAAGGCCCAGCAGGTCCGTGAAGAACTCTGCGGATTCCCGGTTGTCCCGGGCGTGGACGATCGTGTGGTTCAACTCAACTGTCAAGGAATGCCTCCGAGGGCATCTCCTGACACCTCCATGCCTCACCCAGCCGGTGACCGACACGCGATGTCGCCGTGGATCATAATCGCTGTCGTCCGCGTTGTCGAAGCGCGTCGGCGGTAGTTGATGGGTGCGTGCTGCTGCGCTGTAGATCCGGTCTGCGTCGTGGTAGCGAGGGCCGGAGCATCGGCGGGGCGTGATGAGTCCGCGGCGCTCCCAGTGCGCGCACCAGAGGCTGTCCGAGCATCACGTGACCCGCTTGGCGCGGTGGATGATTTTCAGCCTGCCTGTAGCTGTCAGGGTCTGCCCTGATGCTCCGCCAAGGTTCTCTCGTTACGGTGCTCCGCAGTACTCGGCTGTGACGGGCGGCGACCAGGTTCTGGAGGGCCGATGAGGGAGCGCTTCCTTGCGGGCCCGGCCTTGGTTACCGCCTCGGGCACCGCGCAGGGGCTTCCTCGTCATCGATGCCTCTGCGCTATGCCCGGTCAGCCGGGGCCCACTCACCGACAGGCTGAGACAAGCGGAATGTTCCTGGAACACGAGACTCCCACCAGGCACAACATTTCGTTGAGGAGGCACATCATGAGCTTGGACCGAAGGCAGTTACTTCGCGGGTCGCTTGCGATCGGTGCCGCAGCCGTGCCCTTCGGGGCACTGGCCGCCCCGGCGCACGGCATCGTACGGGAACCACAGGCGCAGGCTCCGCGGACGGGCTTCAGTCTGGCCCTGCTGGACGCGAACAATCAGATCATTACGAATCACCACACCAGGGATATCCGGAACGGAAAATTCGGAAAACCTTGGGCGACGTTCCGCACAGGCCAGGGATCTAAGGCCTGGGATCCTCTGGAACTCAAGTTCCGCAAACTCCAGAGCGGGGAGAGCGCCTTCCTCATCTGCGGTGGAGACCGCACCGAGGGGCACATGACGATCCACCGCAACAGCGACGGCACACCGCTCGGCTGGGTGAGCGGGCTGACGAACTTCCCGCACTCCCTGGAATACCTCTCGACGCCGGACGTGATCATAGTGGTGGGCACACAGGGGCTGGACTCACTGGACCCGAAGCCCCCGGAGGCCGGCAGGTCGGGCGGGTGCTACGAGCTGTACCTGGCTCCCACCAGGGGGAGTGCCGGCCCGCTCCAAAAGATCCCTGTCCAGGACGAGGATCGAGCCTTCAGGCAGGCGCACGGTGTGGTCTGGGACGAAACCAAACAGTTCTTGTGGATCTTCGGCGGAAACAAGATCCGTGCGTACACGGTGACCGGGAAGCGGGAGCATACGCGTCTCAAAAGGGCCAAGGACAAGGAAGGCAAGGACATCGAGCTCGTCAGCAGCCTTTTCGAAAACGGCCACGACCTTCAGCCCGACCCGCTGGAACCACAGTACTTGTGGGCGACGAGCTCCAAAGAGATCATCCAGATCAACAAAGCCGGAGGATACCCGCGGATCCAGTGGTCGATCCCTGCGAGGTCGGCGAAGTCCTTCTCCCGTGACCGCTCGGGCAGCGCCATCTGGACCTCGGACACGAAGGGGAACGCGTACGGCGATGACAAGGTCAGGTTCCTGTGGTCCTCCATGACGGACCCCGTCACGGCCGAGAGGGTGTCCGGGGAGACGAAGGACAAGTGGATCTACAAGGCCCGCCTCCTCGACATCTGAGAGCTGCCGATGCGGACTCCTCATCACGGTCCCCTGCGAAATGACGGTCCCTTGCGAAAGGAATGCCCCATGACACTCCGTTTAGCCAAGACGATCACCGGCACCGCCCTCGGCGCGGCACTCTCCCTCGCGCTGGCCACCTCCCCGGCCTCGGCGGAGGAGCGCCCGAATCACTGGGACAACGGATACGTCCCGTACACCAACAGCCGTTTGGCCCAGACGGACACCACACTTGGCGCCGTCGCTGCGGTCGGCGTGGAATGGGAGGGCTACAAGGTGAGCCTGTCAGGTACGGTCTGGGACCGTGCCGCTGATGGCTACACCGTACGTATGGAGGTCGGCTACAACTGGCAGAACGGTGCTTCCTGGGAGTGGACCACCCGCATCCTCGGCAAGGCCGAGGGCGGCAATGGGGACTCCAAGTCCAGCAGCGCGCACTCCAGGGCCGGAGTGAATGTCAAGGGCTTGAAGGTACGGGCCTGCACCGTGAACAGCAGCCACAAGGTGGTGAAGTGCAGCGCGTGGGCCTGATCAGGTAAGTCCGCCCTTGTAGCTGTAGCTGTAGCTGTGGCTGTGAAAGCGGGGGCGGGCAGGTCAGGCGGGGAGGCGTGTGCTGCCCTGTCCGCAGGGAATGTTCCATCCGAGAGAATGCCCATGATCATTTGAGAGCGACCGGCCCTTCGGGGCAGCCGCACCGCACGCGTAGGAGTACTCATGGGCACCCTCGATGGTGAGGGGCAAGCTCCGTGTCTCTCCCGGAGGCGGCCACGTCACCCCGGCCATATGGCGCGGCTCCTCCAAGGTTCTGCCGACCGAGGCGGCTCTCGGCTACGCGTTGGCAGTGGGTCTCGGCACGGGAGGCAAGCGATCGGGAGGCAGCGGCAGCGGCGGCTCAGCTGCGGACGGGATACTCGACATCCTCTCGACCTGGCCGTAGGGGCCGGGCGGCAGGAGTCGGCCGCAGGGCGAAGACGCCGAGTGCTGCGTGGAGGATGCCGGCGATGACGGCGGCGATGTGCAGACCGGTGACGAAGGCCGACTTCGCATCGTCGATGACCGCGGCCGTGAGTCCGGGGACGTCCAATGTTTCGTTGAGCGTACCGGCGACGCCGGGTCCCTGGAGCCGGAAGATCAGGGCGGCCAGCGAGCCGAGGAGCGCGATGCCGAGGGCGTTGCCGATCTCGTTGCTGGTCTCGGCGATTGCTGCCGCGGAGCCGGCACGTTCCGCGGGCACCGCGGCCACGGCGGTATCGGCGACCACGCTGAAGGAGATGCCGTAGCCGAGGCCGGCGATGACGGTGGACGCCACGTACCAGCCGATACCGCTGGAGACGCTCGTGGCCGGCAGCAGGAGCAGACCTGCGGCGATGAGGAAATGGCAGGCGACGAGTGCTGCCCGTGTGCCGGTGCGCGCGACCAGTACCGGTGTGACGATGCAGGTGACGGTGAGCACCACCGCGCCCGGGAGCGCGACGAGAGCCGAGTCCAGGACCGTCAGTCCCAGGACGGACTGGAGGTAGATGCCGCCGAGGTAGGCCGTTGCCGACCACGCGGCCAGTGGCAGCAGCCCGGTGATGGCCGCGATCGTGAACACCCGGTCACGGAAGAGGCTGAAGTCGATCAGCGGGTGCTCGAGGCGGAGCTGCCGCCGGGCGAACCACACCAGGGTGACGATGCCGGCGATCCCCGTGGCCACCGGGGTCGTGGTCAGCCCCTCCGCGGCGGCGCGCTTGATCGCGTAGACGGTCAGCAAGATGCCTGCGGCGGACAGCAGGACGCTCAGGACGTCGATGCGGCCGGTACGTGTGGCACGTACCTCGCGGAGCAGGACCGGGGCCAGGACCAGGAAGAGCACGACGACCGGGAGATTGATCAGGAAGACCGACCCCCACCAGAAGCGGCTCAGCAACTGCCCGCCGACGACCGGGCCGATCGCGAAGCCGGCGGCAAAGGCGGCTGCGAAGACCCCGATCGCCCTCGCCCGCCGACGAGGGTCTGTGAACAGTTCGCTGAGTACCGCCAGCGCCGACGGCAGCAGCGTGGCACCGGCCACACCCATGAGCGCCCTGAAGGCGATCAGTAGTTCCGGCCCAGGAGCGAAGGCCGCTCCCGTCGAGGCCACGCCGAACAGTGCCGTGCCGGTCATCAGAAGCTTGAGCCGCCCGTACCGGTCGCCGATGTTCCCGAACGCGACGAGCAAGGACCCGACGGCGAATCCGTAGACATCCAGGATCCACAACGCCTGATCGGCGGTCGGCGACAGCGCCTCGGAGATCTTGGGCATCGCCAGGAACAGGACCGAGCCGTCCATCGCGACGAGCAGTACCGGGCCGAGCACCACCAGCAGGCCGAGCCACGCCCGCAGACCGGGTGAGTGAGAAACAGACTGTGTATTCATGCGTCCGACGATGCGATGCCGTCCGCCCGGCAACCATCCCCGCGCCATGGGTACACCTCACAGGGTCACCCGGACACGGACCACGGCACTTACGCTCGGAGTCATGGAACTGGAGAGCCTCGGGGCATATCTCAAGACCCGCCGCGACCGGGTCACGCCCGCCGACGTCGGACTGCGCACCTACGGCACCGCTCGCCGGGTACCGGGTCTGCGCCGCGAGGAGCTCGCCCAGCTCGCCGGTGTGAGCGTCGGCTACTACACGCGGCTGGAGCAGGGCCAAGCCGGTACTGCCTCCCGGCAGGTCCTCGACGCGCTCGCCAACGCGCTCCGACTCGATCCGTCGGAGACGGCCCACCTGCACAACCTCTCCCGCCAGCCCACCACCTCACACCTGGTCCGTCCCCGCCCGGAACGGCCGCATCAACGGGTGCTCTCACTCCTGGCGTCCCTGGGAGACAGCACGCCGGCCGTCGTGCTCGGCCGCCGCGGCGACGTGCTCGCCTGGAACCGCACCGGGCATGCCCTGGTCGCGGAACACGTCGACTTCCAGGCGCCCCAAGATCCCGCGCGACGGCCGTCCATCCCCCGGATGTTCTTCCTCGACCCCCTCACCCAAGACCTTCACCGGAACTGGGACGAACTAGCCCTGATTCACGTCGCCTATCTGAGGCTTACTGCGGGCCGCTATCCCACCGACGCCCGGCTGGCCGAGCTGATCGGCGAACTGGCCATGCGCAGCCGAGACTTCGCCAGGCTGTGGGCCAAGGGCGACGTCGCAGACTGCACCGTGGGCACCATGCACCTGCAGCACCCGACCGTCGGCGACATCGACGTCGACTACCAAGTGTGGCTCCAGCCCGAGAGCCCCGACCACCGGCTGGAGGTCTACACACCCAACGACACCGCTTCGGCCGACGCGCTCCGCCTGTTGTCCAACCAAGTCGCCGATCAGCGGAAACCCGAGGCCGGCCGGGTCGAGGCGGTGCAGCAACCGGACAGGTAACGGCTGCTGGGCGCCACTGGTGGCTGTGACCCGTGGCTCAACATCTCGATTATGCCGGTCAATTCGGGCCTGATTGCTTCACCCCGTCAGTGTGCGGATGGGCGAAAGTGCTGCCAGGGGCCCGGTTCGGGCGCGGGCGTTCAACTGACCCTGTGGCAGACGCAACGAACTCCGCCAGGGCTCGTTGACCACGGTATGGAGAATGCCATCGCGCGGCGGCAGCTGCGTATTCTGGTCATGGTCTCAGTCTTGACGCTGGGGGTTGCGGGCGCGGGAAGCGTCCAGGCGAGCACGGCACGACAGGGTTGCCCGGCGGGGGAAATCTTCGCTACCAACAACACCGCGATCATCACGGATCCGGCCGACTCCCGGCTCAAAACCCGCCTGACGCGCTTCGACCACGAGGTGCGCAAGATCATCCGCGCGAACGGCGCGAGGCCCGGCGACTCGAAGCTGCTCGACGGCGTCTTCTGGTCCGGCGACCTCAAGCAGGCCACCTACGAGCGCACGCGCGAGTTCGACGTCAACAAGGTCGGCCGGGACGGGCTGCACCACATCGCCGGCGTCATCGCCAAGCAGTACCACCAGGAGTCGGTGCTGACCTTCCGCTGCCTGCCGCGCACTTCGCCGGAGACCGACGCCGTCGAGATCCAGGCCCCCGGCGTCTCGGCGACCAAGGTCCACGACGCACTGATCGCGAACCCCGAGGCCCGCGAGAAGCTCGGCGGCGGCTCGGTCACCCTCGACGGACGCCTCATCCTGGTCGCCCCGCTCGCCGATCTACGACTGGCCCGGAAGTTCACGAAGGCCCTCGGTGTCGACTGGAACAGGGCCGAGGTGCGCTACGGCGACGAAGAATTTGTGAGCTGAACCCGTAGCGCGTCGCCGATACCCGCCCTGATCAAGCCAATGAGCCTCGATCCGCCACTTCACAGGGTTTCGCCCTGCCGGGGAGCCCTTGCTCGGCGGGGCGAAATCGGGCGCTCAAAGCGAAAACTCCAGTCGTATCGGCGCGAATATTGATCAGATGCTCTCTGAGTGGGAGCGAACAGGTGCTCTCCCGTTTCGGAAGGAGCCTGCGCATGAGCCCGACCAGGGACGCGGACCTGCTGGTGGTCGGCGCCGGACCGGCCGGTGTGGCCGCTGCGGTGATGGCTGCGAGCCTGCGGATGACGTGCGTGGTCGTTGAGGCCGAGGAGGTGGGGGCGAAGCTGCGGGCGATCGGGGCGCTGGAGAACGTGCCGGGTGGCTGGGCGACCGGTGCGGCGCTCGCCAAGGCGCTCGTGGGCGACCTGGCCCGGCACCAGGAGTCGGGGCGTGTCAGCGTGATGTCCGGCCGCGTCGTACGGGTGGCCGGCCATGACGACCGTGCTGAGGCCGCTCTCGAGGACGGCCGCGTCCTGGCGGCGTCGGCTGCGGTGGTGGCGACCGGGGTGACGGCGCTCGAACCCGAGGACGCCCCCTGGGTCGAGGCGCGGGAGGTCAGGTGGCTGCCGCCGCTGTGGCGGGCGGCGGCCGGTGACCTGGAGGGTCGCCGGGTGGTGGTGCTGGGAGGGGACAGGCCGCTGGGCACCTGGCTGCGCGCGCATCCGCAGGCGAAGGTGCACTTCGACGTGCTGTTCCCTGAAGCCGACCGGTACAAGACCGCCGAGGTCGCCGACGACGCGCGCCTCGGCCTGGACCTCGTCGAACGCGTCACCGTCGCCCCGGTCCCGGAGGGCTTCAGGGTCACCGCTTGGCGCCGGGGCGGCGGCGCGCGCACTCTCGTCGCCGACGCCGTGCTGAGCAACATGGGCTCGAAGCCGGCCGTCGTGCCGGGACTGGTCGTCGGGGCGGACGGATACTGCCCGCCGGACGCGCAGCACCCGCGGGTTCTGGTCGCCGGTGACCTGAAGGGGGCCCGGATGCAAAGGATCGCGGTGGCCATGGGCGACGGCGCGCGGGCGGCGCTGGAGCCGTACTACCGGGCCCAAGCCGTTCTCGGCTGACCATCCAGGCTCTGGGAGCGATTGCGGCGCCATCACTCGGCCGATGCGTGGCCGGTGCGTGGCCGCTGCGAAGGACAACGTCGGCAGCAGCGGCCGTTTCGTGTAGTCCCCGAGCTGCCGGTCAGGCCACGTTCTTGATCAGGAATTGCTGTTCCGGTCCGTCGGTGCACCGTTCCTCGACGGCTTCTGCCTCCGGGCGGGTGTCGTCGGCGTTGATGCCGATGCACTGGGACGTGGCTTCCACGCGCAGGCGGTAGCGCGCCTCGGTGCCGGCAGGCTCCACGCGGAACAGCTGGTTCTTGTTGGAGCGGGTGCACGCCTCCCACGGTTCGAGCATGCCCTTCGCCGGGGCGATGCGCCGGATCGTCAGACAACCCCTGCCGTGTTGCGGGTGGTGCCACTCGATGTAGTGCGGGGCATCGGGGCCGTCGTGCACCGCCTTGAGGTAGGTGCGCGGCGGCTCGGCCTCCTTGCAAGGGCGTTGGGCGGCGATCGGGCTGGTGTACGTCCCACTGCGGTCGCGCCCCTCCGTCAGGCACAGCTGCGGGGCCCGGGCCGGGCGGATCTCCACCCAGCCCCGTACCGCCGAGGCGGCCGGAGTGCGCGCCTCCCCTTCGTCGTCGTCGGGCAGCAGCGCCCACACGCCCGCCGCCAGCAGGAGGACTGCGATCACGGCTACGGCGCCGGCCATTGACTTGGACCGGAGACGTCGCCTGCTGCCCGATGCGCCCTCTATACGGCTCCGCGTCTCCAGCCAGGCCTCGATCTCGCGCTCGTCCTCCACCCCGCATACGTGGAGGAACGCGACGAGCAGCTCCGGCCGGGGGAGGGACTGGCGTTGCAGCACGTCCGAGAGGGTGCTGCGGGGCAGGGCCTCGCCGCGGTCCTGCGCCCGCTGTTCCAGCTCCCGGTAGGTCAGGCCCGATCGCTCCTTGAGCCGCCGCATGCGGTCCGTGAATTCACCCGCGTCGCGTGCTCTGCGCAGCTGTATGCCCGTCCCCCTCATGCCGGAATGGTTCCGGGCGTCGCCCGGGGCTGCAATCCGCGAACCGGCCAACCTGTCCGGACGAGGCCCGGACACAGCCCGGACAAGGCCCGGACACCAGGCCGGACAGGGTTTCCGCGTCCGGGACGGGCCACGGCATTGACCCGGTTTCGCCGATGCTCACAAGCTCGTCCCGGGCCACCCCGAGGACCACCGGGGCCGAAGCTCACCTTCCATTTGAGGCACAAGGAGCCATCGTGTTCAAACGCGTAGCCACCGCCGTCGCCGCCCTCTCCCTCGGCGCGGCCGGGTTCGCCCTCGCCCCCGCCGCACAAGCCGGAACGAGTGGTTCGGAGAAGGCATGGACCCCGCCGAGCTGCCAGGGTCACCGGGCCAACACCGCCGTATGGGTCAACTGCAAGGGCAAGGGATCCGCCAGCCAGATCCGCATGGTCTATGAATGCCGGGTCTTCGGGAGGGTCGTGCGGCACACCACGGCGTGGGAGTCGCTGGGTGCCCGCAGCTCCAAGACGATCAGCGATGAGTGCAACTTCGAGGCCGTGTCCGCGAAGGGCGAGTCCCGCAGGCCCTGACGCCGCCACGGCGTACGACAGTGCCCCGCCTCTCACGGGGCGGGCACTTCGGCCGTGCGCTTGAGCCCCGGGCCGGATCAGCGGAGCCTGCCGGAGGCGGTGGACTTGGGCAGGGCCGAGCCGGCTACGGCAGGCCGGCCGACCCGGGACCGGTTCGCGCGGCCCTCAGGGCGCCGCCTCCGCTCCCGCGCAGACGTAACGGGTGCGAGCCGCGTAGGAGCGGGCCGCCACGATGAGGGCGAACCCCAAGCCTCCGAAGGCCAGGCCGCCGAACCACACCATCCAGGTCAGGGACGCGCTGGTGTGGAAGGGCGGCCTCGGCTCGACAGGCGATGTCACCCCGGTGACGCTGAGCAGGACCATGACGTTGAGGACCACCCCGTACAGCGACAGAGCGCCGCCGGTCAGCCAGGCCGGGACCAGCGGCAGCAGGCGCGGGACCCGGCGCCCGGACAGGAACAGGGTCCAGCGGGGGAAGACCATGCCCCACCGGTACATCAGCCCTGTCAGGAGGAAGACACCGAGCAGTGCGGCCATCACTGACACGTCGAGCCCGACCGACGCGAGTGCCTTGGCGGCCCCCGCGTCCTCGTTCAGTTTCCGCCAGCCCTCCGCTGTCACGCCCAACGCGTCGCCGCCCAGCGTCCAGATGGTCTTGAGGCCCGCCCAGGGCAGCAGGCCGCACATGAGGATGTACGCCGCCACCTGGGTTTGTTTCGAGGCTGTGGAAGTGGCTGGGTGCACCAGCGCGGCGCCGTCGACCCCGGCATGCCTGTGCCCACACCGCGGACAGCCGTCCCGCCGCCTGCGGCGATACGCCACCGCGGCCATCAGCAGGAGAGCGGCGCCGGCTGCGTTCAGCAAGGTGTGGACCGCCCCGGTGGCGCTCTCGATCCCCAAGAGCGTCACGAGTGCCACGATGATCACCGTCACGCCGAGCGCGCCCAGTCCGAAGACGAGGATGGCGACGGCGAGTGCCGCCGACACCACCGCATGGCCGGGCTTGCCGAGCGGCCGGGTGGTGGCCCAGGCCGCGGCGCTCCCCAGGACGGCGAGGGCGGCGAGCGCGAGCTGGACCGCCGGGGTGTAGGTCTCGTGCGGCTTTACTGGCACGCTGGTCCCCATTGCAGCCCAGACGGTCTGGAGGCCGGCGTACACCACGCCCCACACAGGAGCGGCGCGGGGCGCCCACTCAGGCCATCGCCGCCACCACGTCGTCGCTGCCCCGGCATCGGGCGGTAGCCCGGCACCGACGCGTGTCTGCGAGTTGGTGGAAAGAGCCACCACAACCTCCGTATGTCCGCTGCGCTTTCAGACAAAAGGCTCTGCGACAGACGGGCCGGGACACATCCCCCGCGCGGACCACCCGACTCCGCCGCACGGCGGACCGGCGTGACACCCGGACCTCGGTCCGCCGCCCACCATCGGCAATCGGGATGAACCGGTACATCAAAGGATGTACCAACCGGGTCGTCCCTCACGTCGATCAGGTGATCTTCACCGGTGCCTACGGTTTTGGTATGGCATCACCGAACGGTCGGACCGGAACACCAGACATGCCGGCGTGGCGGACAGCGGCCACTCCGATCCTGTTCGCCGTGGTTCTTCCGCTCGCCGTGTTCTATGTTCTGCGGTCGCAGGGGATCAGCCAATGGCTGGCACTGACGCTCAGCGGGGCGGTCCCGGCGGTGCGTATGGCTGTCGAGGTGGTCACACGGCGTCGTGTGCACAGCTTCGAGGCGTTCATGATCGGCATGCTTGCGGTGCGCATCGTGACATCGCTTCTCACCGGCAGCCCACGGGCCATCCTCGTCAAGGACGCCGGACTCGCAGCGGCTGCCGGGCTCTGGATCCTGGGCTCGCTGTTCGCGGCCAAACCCTTCGCGTTCCAGGTCGGCCAGTACTGGCAATTGCCCACCGCGGCGCGCACCCGCGAAGCGGCCTGGGGCGTCTCGCCGGCGCTGCGCAGCGGACTGACCCGGCTGACGGTCCTGTGGGGCTGCGCCCAGCTGCTGGACTGCGGTGCCGGAGTGCTCGTCGCCCTGCTGCTTCCGGTGGAGGCGGTTCCGGCGCTCAACCGCGCGAAGGGGCTGGCGCTGCTGTGCGCTGTCGCCCTCATCACCGTCTCTTACAGCCGCCGCTACGGGCGGCGGCACGCACTGTCCCTCTTCGGTTCGGCACCCCTGATCACCACAAGGGAAGGCTGATCACCATGACTCTCGACCAGGCCAAGGCCAAGGCTCAGGCCAAGGCCCAGACCCAGGCCCAGACCCAGGCCAAGGCCAAGGCCAAGGGGTCCGCGGCCCCAGAATCCTCCGCCCCCGAGTCCTCCGCCCCCGAGTCCTCCGCCCCCGAGTCCTCCGCCCTCGCGTCCTCCGCCCCCGAGGCGCTGCGCGAGATGCTCGCGGAGCTGCAGCGTCTGGCCGCGCTCCCGCTCGAACGAGGCCAGACGCTGCCACCCCAGGCCTACACCTCTCCTGAGCTGTACGAATGGGAGGTCGAACGGATCTTCCGGCGGGAGTGGCTGTGTGTGGCGCGGGCCGAGGAGATTCCGCAGCCGGGGAGCTATCTGCGGCTGGACGTGCTCGGCACGCCGCTGGTGATCACCCGGGACGAGGAGGGCGAGCTGCACGCCCTGTCCCGGGTGTGCCGTCACCGGTTCATGGACCTCCTGCCGCCGGAGACCGCCCCCGAGCGCGGCTGCCTGAAACGGCTGACCTGCCCGTATCACACCTGGACCTACCGGCTGAACGGTCAGTACGCGGGGCAGCTCGCCGGTGCTCCCTTGATGCAGCGGGTGGACTTCGACCGGGCCGGCTGCCGGCTCCCGGCGCACCGCGTCGAGGTCTGGAACGGCTTCGTCATGCTCAACCTCGACCCCGGTGCGGCACCGGCGGCGCCCGGACTGCACGAGCTCGACCTGCAGCTGAGCAGCTACGGCATCGCCGACTGGGTGAGTGTCCACACCCGGACCTGGGAGGGCGTGCCCGCGAACTGGAAAGTGGCGGTGGAGAACGGTTCGGAGAACTACCACCACATGGGTACGCATGCGGCAACCCTGGATCCGGTGCTGCCGGGCCGGGACACAGAAGTTCACGAGTGCGACGGTCGCTGGTTCACCATGTTCACGCCGCTGTCGGACCCCGAGCAGGGCGGCACCGGCCTGGGGAGCCATGCGGGATCCGATCAAGGATCGCGGCCAGGGATGCTCATCGCCGGGATCTTCCCGCAGTTCGTCCTGGCGGTCCTGCCCGACAGCGCGGTCAGTATCCGGTGGCTGCCCACCGGTCCCGCCACCCACGACACCCGGATCACGGCCATGGTCCCGCCCGGAGTGCCGGAGACACCCGGCTTCGCAGAGCAACTGGTCGGGATACGTGCTCAGATCGCCCGGATCCAGGAAGAGGATCTGGTGGCCATCCGGGGAGTCCAGCGTGGCCTGGCCTCCCATCCGGCTCCGTCCAACGGACGGTTCTCCCATCTGGAGCGCCCGTTGTGGCAGTTCCAGCGCTACCTCGCGGAGCGACTGCTGTGACCGCCCCACCAGCGAGGGGTGGCGTGCGAAGCTGCCTGAGAACCCCTCAGTTCAGCAGGAGTGCTGCATCCCACGGCGTGCGGGGAAGCGCAGCCCGCGCGTACCCGTGCAGCGCGAGAGCGGTGCCCGAAGCCCCTTCCAGGAAGCCGGGGCGACTGACGGGCCCACCACTGGGAAGGTGCTGACGGAAGCCGAAGGGCGCGGCCGTGTCGAAAGCGTTCAGGGCTTGTGCGGCCAGGTGGTCGACCGCTGGTTCGAGCCCCGCATCCGGGCAGCTGTGTGCCATGCGGGTGACGATCTGCAGCAGCCCCGCCCATCCGTGGCACAAGGACGCGTCGTGGACGCCCCAATCGGCGCCCGGACGTTCTAGTGCTGCGAGCAGCGCTGCAAGGCCCTGTTGCTGCCAGGAGGGTTCCTCCAGGGCGTGGCCGGCGAGCCACAGGGCGCGGGCGATCCCAGGGCTGCCGTAGCACCAGGCGGTCCGTGCCGGGAGGCCGGCCGTACCGCTCGCACCGCCCGGTACGGCGTCGCCCGACGGTACAGCGTCGCCCGACGGTACAGCGTCGCTCGTCGATACGCCGTTGCCTGGCGGTACACCGTTGCACGGCGGCACGGCGTACGCCCAGTAAGGGCCGGCGCTGTCGGTCCCGGCCCGCTCCAGCAGCCAGTCCACGATGGCGCCCATCACCCGCCGCTGCCCGTCCACGCGGCAGCCCTGCCGCCACGCCAGGGCGAGGAAGGCGAGAATCCCCGGTGCTCCGTGGGCCAGGCCCAGATTGAGGTGACCCTCGGGGTAGGTGTCGGCGTCCGAGCCGGGCCCGTGGCTCGCCCACCACCCCGGCACCGGCCCCCGGTCGCCCTGGACCGGTGCGCACACCGAGACCAGGGTACGAGTCGCCCGGCCCGCAGCAGCCGCGTCGCCGCGCAGCAGCAAGTACCGCCCGACCCCCGACAATCCGGTGATCACGTCGTACACGTTCCAGGCTGTCGGCCCGGCGGCAGGGCCCCCGGCGCGCCGTTCGCGTTCGTTGTCCGACAACAGCGCACAGTACCTGGCGGTGCGCTCGTCGAGCTGCTGCAGCAGCGTCCGGTAGGCAGGGCGGCCCGCGTGGGCGGCGGCTGAGGCCGTCGCCGCGAAGGCCAGGGCCGTCACGCCGTTGAACAGACCGCCGTCAGGCAGTGCGCCACGCGCCGCTGCCGCCAGGTGCCCGTGAGCCGTGCGGAGGAACGCCGGGTCGTGGGCCGCCAGCTCGGCGAAGAGCAGGGCCACGCCCGGGTGGCCGTCGGACAAGGAAAGCGGCTGCCACAGCTGCTCTTCCGCTCCTGAACAGCTGGCCGCCACCTCCGCCGGGTCGGCGAGCCGGGCAGCCACGTGTGCCACCACCTCGGCCGCGCGCTCGCGCGTCGCGGAGGCGGCCCGGCGGCACATGCCGTTCCGGGCGGTCACGCCGACCCTCTCGCGCGCCGGCCACGGTGGTCGCGGTGACGGGCGCGGTCGGCCAGCAGCGTGGCACGGATCAGCTCGTGGGCGGCCAGTTCTTCGTCGGGCGTGAGACCCAGCCGGTTGGCTGTCATGTGCCCGAGGCTGCGCAGGATGGTCGCTGACGAGCCCTGTTGCGGTCCCGCGCACCTCAGGAGTCGCCCGTACGCGCTGACGGCCGGGCGCCGCGGGGCGAGCAGGAGGCGTAGGGAGTCGCTTGATGTACGCCCTGTAGGCCCGTCCGGCCCACGCCCGTCCGGATCTCCCTGGCCGCCTGCAGGGTTGAGGAAGGAGCGTGCTCGGGTCCGCTGGCGCGCACTCGTGTGCTGGTAGCCCTGCCCCGCGGCAAGGGCGAGGGCATAGCCGTCTCCCAGGACGCCGGCGAACTGCCGCGCCAGGTCCATGATGCCGGCCGCGGCGAGCTCCGGCCCGGACACCTGCCACCGGTCGGCCGCCCTTGCGTGCAGGGTCTCCAGGACGGCGAGGCTGTCGGCGTGGAACACCTGCTCGGCCGACGCCATCGCCTCGGTGCCGCCGTAGCGCTCAAGCTCCGGCTCGTAGGCGCACAGGGTCAGGTCCTGAAGCAGGCCGGTCTCCCGGAGCCTTCTCGCCCAGTCGTGCAGTGCAGGCAGCATGGTGGTGCCGAGCACCGCGGGTGGTGCGTGGAAGCGGAGACGCAGGTGCGGCGCCGGGTCCGCGTAGCGCAGGAAGAACCACCGGTCCACTGCCTCGGGCAGCATACGGACGAAGGACCGCAGCTGATCGACGAGGATGTCGTCGTGCCGGTTCGCGGAGGCGTAGAGCTTGGCCGACAGCCACTCCCCGCCGGGGAGGTGGCGCGGTGCCGTGGCAGGCCGCACGGGCCGTACGGGCCGTACGGGCGTGCGGGGCCGGTACCGGGCGGCGCGCGGTGACGGTGACGCGGTGGGTGGCGATGGTGATGGTGATGGTGACGGGAGCAGGGGGATGACGACCTCTGCGGCGAAGCCGGCCGACCAGCCGCTGCCGAGGTCACCGTCGACCACCGGGACTTCCTCGATCACCGTGTCGGGGTGCTTGCGCAGCTCGTCGCGGATGAGGCTGCGGTGCCAGGCGTCCCCCAGGTGCACAGCCAGCCGGTGGTCACCTCGCACCAGTACGACGTGATCGGGGACGTGCCACGTCGCCCGCCATTCGTCGAGGGTCGCTGCCCAGCGGCGATGGGGGCCGGAGGCATCGCACAGCGCCGCGTTCGGCCGCCAGCGGGCGGGGGCGAGGACAGTGCGGTGGCGTCGTACACGCGGCAGGAACGGCAGGACCTCGAGCCCTCCCCATGACCAGGCCCAGTGCACGCGGCGCCCTTGGAAGGCCAGCTCCTGGAGGAACCGCGCCTGGTGCGGCGCGGTGCCGTGCGGGTTGAGCATGTGGGGGACCAGGACCGTCACTTCACGTTCGAGGCGACGGGAGACCGCGTACATCCTGTGCTCGTCGGCGCCGATCAACAGGTCGTCGGGGCGGATCACGCCGGGGTCGGCAGGATCGGTGTGGCTCCCGGTGACCACGGTGTGGGCCAGCACCTGGGGAACGCGGCAGACGTTGGTGAGCCGTGCGTCGGACGGCACGTACATCAGCTGCGCGGGCACTGCGCCACGGTCTTCCCGGCCGGCCGGCAGCATGCGGCCCAGTTCCGCGGCGAACTCCGGCACCTGACCGGCGAAGCGCCCGAAGTGGGCCCCGGCTTGCGCGCTGCCTCCCGTGCCCGACAGCACGAGGAGGAAGCGGCCTGCCGTCAGGTCGGGCACAGAGGCCGCGAGCAGGCGGGCGCACATCTCGGCCGTCGGTGCCGCCGGGGGCACCGGACGGCCTTGTCCGAACGATGCCAGCCGCTCGACCTGGGCATCGGTCAGGACCACTTCCTGGTGCGGATCCACGCCGGCGCTCTGCACGAGCTCGCCCAGCAGCATCTCCCGCCCGGCTCTGTCCTCCGGCCCCTCAGCAGGTGTCCGGGCGGAGCCCGGACGGTGGCCTGCTGGTGCGAAGTGCTCCGGAGGCCCCAGCCCGCGCTCGGGGTCGAGTAGTTCTTCCAGGGGTACGAGGCGTTGCGTGCCGTACCGTTCGACGAAAGCGGCGTGGTACGTCGCGCCGACCGCTTGGGGATGGCGAGCGGCTACGTGCCACAGCACCTCCAGTGCCTGGGCCGCCTCGTGGCCGACCTCTGCGGGCAGCGTGATGTCGGCATCGAGGAACATGTCCACCTGGACGGGGGGACGGCCGCGCGCCGGAGCTTCCTGCACCGCCTGCAGCGTCGTGAGCAGCGCCGCCAGCCTTCCCTCCCCGCCGCTGCCCGGTATGCCGAGCCGGTAGGAAGTCAGGCGCTCCCGTACGCGCTCCAGGTCCTCGCGCTGCCGGGCGGCGGCATCGCCCGTGGCCGAGAGCATCTCCTCCAGGCGGGACAGCGGATCAGGTGCCAGAAGGGCCGGGCGCAGCCCGGACACGAGGAACTCCTGGGCCGTCAGCGAACAGATCACGGTCGAGGCCGCGCCACGGTGCTGCTCCCCGAAGGAGCGCACCAGCGCATCCAGCAGCGCTCCGCCGGTAACCGGTGTGACGGCGGTCCGAAGCACCTCCTCCACAGCCTTGGTCAGGCGGACCGACTTTTCACGGAAGCCCGACGGCCCTCCGGGCAGCGGCCCGGCTTCGGAGCCGGCATCGGCGTCGGCGTCGGCCGGAGTCCGGCGCCCGGTGGGCAGGACCAGCCGGTTTCCCCGTACGCGGCACTGGTCGTTGACCACCAGCCGCAAGTGGCACAGGATGTCGGGGTCCTGTTCCAGGCTGCTGAGGAGTGCAGCCAGCCACGCGCCGTCCGGCTGGACGGCCCGGCGGTGGTTTTCCCCGACCCGTACGTCCGCTGTGTCACCGAAGCGTGCGGCACACACGCCGGCCAGGAGCCCGAACGGCGTGGGCCGTCCGGCGGCCCGTACCGCGTAGCGGGTCAGTGCCAGTGCCACGCGCCGACGGCGAGCAGCCCCGGTGATCCGGCCGGACAGCAGCCGGTCGGCGGAGGTGGCCAGAGCCGGGCTGGAGATCCGCACGGCCTCACGCAGACGCACGTCATTCCATAGCCGCCCGGCCAGGACACGGGGCCAGTCTTCAGGCCACTCCTCCGGCTGCTCTTCCGGCTGCTCTTGTCCGTCCCCCACGCGGCCGGGTCCTGCCGACGAGGCCCCCGACCAGGTCTTGGACAGGTGGGCGGCGGGCAGGAGGGGCAGCCGCACCATGGCCACTGCGCCGGGCACGTACAAAGGCGGCCCCGCCCCGATCAGTTGATCTCCTGGCAGTTCACGTTGCCGACGCACACCGTGGCCGGCACAACGTCACCGGGTCCGCACAGCCATGCCCAGCCGACCGCCCCCAGTACGGCGAGCACCCCGAGCACCTTCCTCATTGGCTTCCTCATTGGTCTTCCCCCCCTACTACCACGCCAGGTGAGCCGGAGCTCAGAAGCACTTGCAGGGATTCCCGGACTGCGGACCCCCACCGCACGTCGACGCCCACGTGGGCGACTCGGTCGGCCCGCACAACGGCCTGGTGGGGCACCCCTGCGACGGCCAGCGGGACAACCACACATCGAGCCCGTCATCGGGATGCAGCACCCGAAGATCGATGTCGAACGGGTCGTCTGTATCTACCACTGCCGTAACGTCTGCGACGATTTCCCCCATAGCTCCCCCATCTCGCGCAAGATACGCAAAAAGCTGTTCTAAGGATATCGAGATATTTACACTATCGAATCACCCACATGGGTGAACGGTGTGATGGGATGCCGCGGCAGCCGACCGGAATCTCCGGCGTGCTGACGTGACTGCCCAGAGTTTGAGGCGGCGGCCTTCAGGAACGTGTGCGGTCGACGCCGGGGGTGGCCTGCCAGGTCACGTTTGTCGTTGCCACGGCCTCGCTCAGGCAGTGGGCCAGGCCGGCTGCGTCGCCGACGGCCCAGTAGTGGGCGAAGAAGAGGCGCGGTTCCTCGGTGAGCGTGTGGTTGTGCAGCTCGACGATGTCGACACCGCCATGGCGCAAGGCCCTGATCGCGGGCTGCACCTCGGCGGCGGTCAGGGCCAGGGCGCCGTTGACTGCGGCCCTTTCTCCGCCCAGCGGCTGGAAGTTGACGCCGGTGACCGCGCCCATTCCCCAGGGGATGACCCGGTGGTGGTCGACGACCATCTCGCGCCTGGCGAACGTGAACTTGTAGGTCCCCGCGTAATCCGTACCCCGGCCGCGCAACACCGCATCGAGACGGCCGGTGTCCAGATCCGCGGTCGTCGGGGTCGCAAGCCGCGGAGGCAGGGGAGTGCCCGTCGTCTCCAACGCGGCACGAATGTGGCGGGCGGCGACTTCCGGGGCTTCGGTAAGGGTGTGGACATGGCACCACAGCAGAGCCGGAGAGTGGGCGAGCAAGTGCTTGTGGACCGACGTCAGCTCCAGCCCGGCCGCCTGGATCACATCGGTCACGCGCCCCAGCTCCTCCTCGGTGACCGCCAGGTCACCCATGACCATGGTGCGCCCGTCGCCATAGCGGGTGAAGGCGACATAGCTGCGCAACGCCAGGTTGGTGGCCACCTCGACATCCCGGGAGGCCACCCGCAGGTCACGGCGCGGGAAGCCGGCGCGGAAGGTTTCTCCCCACATGATGCCTTCCGTCAGCAACTCCTTGCCGACGTCCCTCCAGTCGCCGATGGTGGTCCGCACGGGGTGAAGAACGTGGTGGTGGCCGGGCTCCGGAGAGGCTGCGACGGAAGAAGGAGCCGCAGCGACGACGGGAGCGAGAGCGGCAGCGGCGGCTGCCAGCACCCCCCGTCGTGCAACGAGCCTGCCGGGTCCGCTCTGCCCGTCTTGCAGATCTGACCTTGCCATCGAACCACCCCTCCGGGCCGGTCACGAACCACCCGTGCCCCGGTATTCACCTGCATCAGCAGAAGTCACCCGGAGCATGGTCATCGGACGGAACCCGCATGCTCAGCAACCCGCCTCCCGACCGGATCGAGTGAACCAACCCAGGAATAACCCGACAAGGCGCCGATAGTGAACGTAGAGGATGGCGTTCATGCGGGCAGGTGGATGTCCAGGAGGCACACGTCGTCGCGCTGTTCGTCCGGGAGGAGGCGGGACAGCAGGGTGTCGAGCGAGCCGGGGCCGTCCACGGACAGTTCGGTCTCGGCGGCGCGGGCGAGGCGGTCGAGTCCCTCGTCCAAGTGTTCCCCGGGGCGTTCGACCAGGCCGTCGGTGTACAGCAGCAGGTGGTCGCCGGGTGCGATCCGGCACACGGCCTCGCCGAAGGAGGGTCGCAGTGTGGCGCCGAGCAGTATGCCCTCGGGCGGGGAGAGGAACTGCGCCTTCCCGTGGCGCACGAGCAGGGGCGGTGGATGGCCCGCCTGGACCCAGGTCAGGCAGCGGTCGGCGGGATCGTAGCGGCCGAGCACGAGGGTGGCGGTGGCGTGGTGGTCACGGGTGTGCAGGAGCAGGGCGTTGAGCCGGTGCAGCGCACCGGTGAGCGACGAGCCGGTGACGACCATGCCCTTGGCCGTGAAGCGCAGCTGGGCCATCGTGGCCACCGCGTCGATGCCGTGTCCGGCCACGTCGCCGACTGCGAAGAGCACGCCGTCGCCGGGCATTTCGAGGGCGCTGTACCAGTCGCCGCCCACGTTGAGGTCGTCGTGGGAGGGGAGGTAGGCGACGTCGACGCGCAGACCGCCCAGGTTCAGCGACTGTCCGGGCAGCGGCAGGAGGGCGTGCTGCAGGCGGGCGGCGACCGTCCGTTCCGCCTGGAGGACGTTGCGCTGGGCCAGGACGGCCTGCCGGGTCTCCGTCAGGGCCAGTTCGGCGGTGCGCTGCGCTGTGAGGTCCTGAACGAAACCGTGTACTTCGACCGGGGTGCCGTGGGCGTCCGGCACCGCCTCGGCGACGACCCGCAGGTGCCGGACACCGCCCCGCGTCGTGATCCGGACCGGGTGGTCGACGGGTGTGCCCGCGCCGAGGAGATTCCGTAGCGCGCGAGTGAAGTCCGGGGCGTCCTCGGGCAGGACGTCGCCGGGGAAGGCGTCGAGGGGAAGCGGGCCCGATTCCGGGTCGTGGTCGAGGATGGTGTGGACCTGGGGTGACCAGGTGATGGCGCCCGTGACGAGGTTCCAGTCCGTCCAGCCGAGGTTGCCGAGCCGTTGCAGGTCGGCCAAAAGGGCCTGCTGCCGGGAGACGTCGTCGTGACCTGCCCAGGTGACCACGAGCGCGTCACCGAGTTTCACTGCGCGGACGGAATAGACGGAGCGCTGCCGCACGCCGGCGACGACCTCCTCGTAGGTGAAGGGATCGCCCTCGTACGGCGTCCCCGTGGTGAGTGTCCGCAGGTAGCCCCGCCAGACGTCGGCGCCGGCCACGGTCGGGTAGCACTCCAGGACCCGCAGCCCGACCAGCCGGCGGCCGCGTCGCCCGGCGATGTCGACGGATTCCGGCGCGGCGGCGTCGATGCGGAAGTCCTCGACGTCACCCGCCGGTGACCGCAGGGGGGTGAGGAGGACGGCCGGGCCCGGGAGGACGTCGAAGACGGCCTGGACGAGTGCGGCCGTGCCGGTTTCGGGCCCTCCCGGGCAGCCGGGCTGCGCGGGCTGTCCGGTCGGCGCGCACCATCCGGATGCTTGCGGGACCCCGGGCCTTCCGGACGGCCCGGGTCGTCCGTTCAGCCGGAGCGGCTCCGGGTGCGCATCCCCCGCGCGGAGGCTCCCGGCGCAGAGCCGGGCGACGGACTGCAGCAGCTCGCGAACGTCCTCGCCGAAGGGGGCGTCCACCGTGCGCAGGATGCCAAGGGCCGCGGTGACCCTGCCGCCGGTGGTGACCGGGAGCCAGGCGCGGGTGCGCCACTTCTGCGGCGGTTGCCCGATCAGGTGGTAGCGCTGCGCGTCCTGTACCGGGTCCTCCAGCCATACGGCTTCGCCGCGGCGGACGGTGTCCAGGGCGGCGAAGGCGCCGACGGGCGGCACGGACCGCCACTGGTCGGCGACCGCGGCCCCGGTGCCGGCGTGCCCGGCGAGCTCCAGGGCGTCGTGCACGGTACGGGAGAAGAGGAGGACGGCGTCGGCCCTGACCGGGGGCCCGGTCAGGTGGTCCAGCAGCCGTTCCGCGACATCCTGCGGGCAGGCGGCGCCGGTGAGCGCCGCGCTGAGATTGCCGAGGAGCGCGGTGGGGGAGGGCGGGCGCGGCTCTGTGCCGGATTCCGGTGCCTGCCCGGCCTGGCCGGTGGCGGGGGCCGGGCCGTGGCGCATCGATCGGGACGGCCCAGGGGAACCCGGGTCCGAGGCAGCGGGGACGCCCGTAGCGCCCTCGACGGCGGCGCCGAAGGGCGGGCGGGCCGCCTGCGGGATGTCCCCGAGGGCGATCCAGCACTCCTCGGTCAGCGTGCGGCCGCCGGCTCGCGCCCGCCGCGTCAGCTCCTCGTGTGCTTCTGCGGCCGAGCACCCCGACCGTGCCATCAGCAGGCCTTTGGCGCGCTCCAGCACGGCGGCGGTGGACGCCTGGTGGTGCAGGCGCTCGTTTTCGGCGCGTAACGCGGCCACGACCTTGGCCAGCGCGACGACGTCGGGTGCGACGCCGGACTCCTCGTCCTTGACAGGTTCGCTCGTCACCTCACCGAGGATGTCACAGGCGGCAGTTACCGGAACCTTGTGCGCGGGCGCCGGTATCCGGCCGGGCGGAGGAAGCGGCGCCCGGCTCGTGGCGAAAGTGACGTATCGGCCACGAAGTTCATGGCTCATTCGGGCGGGGATCGATCAACCATTTTCCTCAAGGTTCATCATTTCGAGGCGCTGACGCCAAGAGCGCCCCTCCCGCAAAGCACGTCCCTGCCCGTCTGCTGTCTCCGACCGTAGAGCCAAGGGTCCACGACCGGGCACATCGAGGACTCCAGCCTCAACCCGCGGGCACTCCGCCCGGGCGGGAGCCAGGCGTATTCCCGTACAAATAGTGAGACCGGCCTGCAAGCGTGGCCTGTGCCCAGGCATCCATGCGCTGCGGGGTCATCTCGCTCCACACGGGGGCCTTCTCCACCTGGTCGCGACCCATCCGCCGGCCCAGCTCCACCAGCTGGTTTCCGTGTTCGCGTCTTCGGGCTTCGTAGGAAGCCATCGCCTCGGCCAACGACTGCGCCCGGCTCATCTCCTCCTCCAGGCACAGTGCGTCCAGAAGGGCCTTGGCCGCGCCGGCAGCCGTGTGAGGGCGCACCAGAGAGGAGGCATCTCCTGCAAGCAGGACCGACCCCCGACGGATACGGGGCAACTCCAGGTCGACGACGGGCTGCACGGTGACGTCCTCATCGGCAGTCCGCGAGACCACTTCGCCCCAAGCAGGGGGGAGGACATCCCGCGCCCGGGCACGCACATGCCCGATCAGCGTGTGGGTGACGCGACCCGGCGGATAGGACAGAGACGGATCGAACGCCGCCTCCTGCGGCGGCCGGGCGTACAGGACCCAGCTCACCGCGGGTTCCAGGCCTCCGTCAGGAGCAATCGCCGCGATCAGGTAGAAGAGGGCCTGCCCACCGGGGAAGACCGCCGTGCAGTAGGCCTGCCCGATCAAGTCCAAGGCCTGCTCCAAGCCGCCCAGGAGGCGCACCGGAACACCGCCGCGCCACAGGGCGTATCCCGCGTAGCGGGGCGCCGCACCCGGCACCACATGCTGACGGAGGCGAGAGCGGTACCCGTCCGCCCCCACGACCAGGTCCGGGCGGCGCAAAAGGCCTTCACCGGTGCTGCTCCCGGCTGCACCGTCCGGGATATCCCAGGCCTCTGCCACCTCCTGCCCCGCGTGATAGCAGGAATCGGGAATCCGTGCGCGCAACTGGCGCCACAGCAGCCCCCAGTTGCAGGTCAGTACGGAGCTGGGCTGACGCCACAGTTCCCGGCCGGTCGCACGCCGCGCGTCGGGAACGAGCCATATTCGCTCCCGGTTCTCCTGGGCCGGGAAGTCCTCCCCGATGTAGCCGCGGGCGATGAGTTCGCCCATCAGGGACGGCGGTAAGGCGATGCCTTGCCCTCGCTCGGCCAGGTTGCTACGAGTGCGCTCGTATACGTCCACTGCGTGCCCGCAGCGTCTGAGTGCCACTGCACAGGCGCAGCCGGCAATACTGCCACCCACCACGGTGGTGCGGACCGGCTGACGCACCTGCATCTCCATTCGCCCCTCGTACCGTGTGGTGCGAGCAAAAAACGGCACCGGAGTTCCTCCCCGGGCACCCCCTGCACGCTTATCAGCATGTCGCCAGGGGGCCGGTGGGAAAAGAGGTGGATTCCGGCCGTGGTGGTGGCGCCATCGGGCGGTCGGGTGCCCGGACGCGAGGGTCAGTTGAGCGGGCCGGCGTAGGTGATGTATCGCCGGTTCACGGTGAAGCCCGCGTCCTGGTAGAGGCTCAGGGCGCCGGTCGTGCCGGCCGTGTCCACGACGAGTTCTGCCTGGTCGTATCCGTGGCGTCGTGCTTCATCGAGGGTGTGCGCCAGCAGTGCGCGGGCTGCGCCGTGTCCGCGATGGGCTCGGCGTATGCCCAGGAAGGCCACGGTGCATGAGCGTTGTCCGGTGGCAGCAGTATCGGCGGTGTACTCGTCCGCCAAGAGATAGGCCGCAACCTGGTCGTCGGTGTCGAGGATAAGCGCGGAGAGCTCTTTTCTGAAGGAGCGGTTTCCCGTTCTCCAGATCCGCCACTCGGTCTCATCGGCCTCGGTGAAGTCCCAGTGGTCCTGGAAGGCCTCGTTATGCGCAAGGCGGGTCGCCTCGTCGTGTGCCATGTCGAAAGGGACGAGCCGCAGATTTGCGGGAAGGGCGCTGTTCCGCACCGCACCGGTGTGCAAGTCGTGCGTCATTCCGAACCAGTGACGGCAGGGAGCGAACCCCGTGTCCGTCGCCAGTGCCGCCAGACCGGAGTTCGTCGCGACTCCGGACAGCAGCAGCTCGCCGGGCATAGCGTCGTTACGCTCCGCATGGATGGCCCGTGCTCGCGTGCGCATCCAGCGGACCAGTTCCGCCCCCAGACCTTGGCGCCGCCAGTCGGGATCGACGGCGGCGCCGGTCTCGAAGCGCACCACGTCCCGGACGCGGTCCGGGGTGTAGACCATCGCGTACGCCACCAGCCGCCCGTCCCGCCAGACCCCGGTGGTGTTGAGTTCCTTGTCGATTTTCGGGTCGGCGAGTTCCTCGTGGACATCGGCTTCATCGGCGTGCACCCCGGTGCCGTCCGTGTGCTCGACTCTTTTGCGAAGCTCGGTCAGTGCGGGGATATCTGCTGTTCTGAGGGGTTGCATCATGAAATCCACACTGAAGAGTACATAGAGTGTAGTAGGTCATGCCTCGCAATTTGCATTGGCCGCCCCACGCCCTTTCGTCCCCTCGCCCTCCCCGGATCCGCCCGTCGCTGGGCGCGCCGGGCCGTAGGCTCGCGATCATGGGATTGGACATCACTGCCGTCATAGTGGACTGGGCCGAACTGGAGAACATCCCCGTCCTCGAGCGCGAGAACGCGCTCATCGAGGCCGCGGACCCGGACGACTATGACGGGGCGCTCGAGGAGGGCTGGGCCTGGCTGCCTCCCGCCGCCGGACCGTTCCCGTCCTGGTGCGCACGGTACGAATTCGCCGGCGCCCTCGGGTCCTTCAAGCCGCACTTCTGGGCGGGCGAGCGGTGGGAAGCCATGCGCGAGCACGTCCCGGAGGACCTGCGCAGCGCACTTGACACCTTCCTCGCCGGGCTGTTCTGGGTCCCGCCCGGCGCGGACGACGACCCGGGCGACGACCCGGGCGACGACCCGGGCGACGACCCGGGCGATGGCGGCGCCGAGCCCTGGCACGGCGCCATGTTGGTCCACTGCCCGCCCCCGGACGTGCCGGCCCTTGCACAGGCGTGGAGCGCGGCCGGCCCCGGGCTCGAAGCGCTGCGCGAACCGTTCAACATCCACGCAGCCGCCCCCGGGCTCGAAGTGCTGCGCGAACCGTTCAACATCCACGCAGCCGCCCCCGGGAAATGGGTCGGCAGGTTCGAGGAATTCATCACCCTGCTCCACGGCTGGGCCGAAGTCGTCGCAGAGGCCGACCGCCGCAGGTGGGGGCTGATCGGGCTACCGATCTGATCCCGCACCGCCACGTGCGAGCCGCTACCTGCGAGCTGCCACCTGCGATCCGTCACGCGCAAGCCGCCATGTGCGAGCTACGGTGCCGGCGCGGTATCAGTAGCGAATCCGTGCTGCGACCAGCCGTCCTCCGCCGGGTCGTAATCCGCTTGCGCCGGCCGTGGAGCAACGCTGCACTGTGGCCAGGCACCACAAGTCGTGGTGCCGTCCTTGCGAGAGGCAGCGGCGGCAATGCAGATTCGTTCCACGACCGATGAGGACTTCGACGTCTTCGTCGACACGCTCCATGCCGCGTTCGGACGCTTCCCGGAAACCCCGGCCGAGGACGGCGGCGGGGCCTGGTGGTCAGCGCTCGAAACGGACCGCTGCCTGCTCGCCTCGACGGCGGACGGGCGGCCCGTCGGCACCGCCGCCGCGCACTCCTTCGAGCTCACCCTGCCCGGAGAGGTCCTCGTCCCGGCGGCCGGGGTGACCGCCGTCGGCGTCCTGCCCTCGCACCGGCGCCAAGGCGTGCTCAGCGCGATGATGCGGCATCAGCTCGCCGAATTGCGGGCACGCGGGGAGTTCCTCTCCGTGCTGCTGGCCTCTGAAGCCACGATCTACGGCAGGTTCGGCTACGGACCGGCGACCTACACGGCGCAGCTGACGGTGCCGCGCCGCCAGGCCGCCCTCGCCGTTCCCCGGGCACGCGGAGCGGCCGGCGCCTCGGCGACCGGCCCGGACAACGGCTCGGTCGAGGTGCTGCGGCGTGCCGAGTGCGGAGAGATCCTGGAAGAGGTCTACGACCGGTACCGCCGCGTGCAGCCGGGCGCGCTGTCCCGGCCGCACCGCTGGTGGGCCTTGCGTGCCGGGCAGCCCCCGATCTCGCCGGCGCCGCGCTACATCGCCGTGCACCGTGACGCCGACGGCGTCCCGGACGGGTACGCCAGCTACTCGATCGGCGACCCCGGGACCTTGACCGTCGACGAGACCATCACCACCGACGACGCCGTCTTCACGGCCCTGGCCCGGTTCGTCCTCGGACACGACCTGGTCTCTCAGGTCGTGTTCAAGCACGTCCCGCCCGGGCACCCGTTGCGCTGGCAGCTCGCGGACTTCCGCGCCGGAGAGGTGAGCGGCGACACCGACTGGCTCTGGGTGCGGCTGCTGGACGTCCCGCGTGCACTGACCGCGCGCGGCTGGTTCACGGACGGCGATCTCGTCCTCGACGTCGAGGACCCCTTCCTCGGCGAGCACGGCCGCTACCTGCTGACCGTCCGGGACGGCAAGGCCGACTGCGTCCCGACGGACCGGGAGCCCGACCTGTCCCTGGACGCGAGCGACCTGGGCTCGGTCTACCTCGGCGGCACCGCCCCGAGCACGCTCGTGCGCGCCGGACACATCCGGGCCCACCGCCCGGGCGCGGCCGCCCTCGCTGACGCCCTCTTCTGTGCTGAGCGCTTTCCGCACTGCCTGCACTGGTTCTGAGAACGAGCGGGTTGAGCAACGGGGCCGGGTGCGAAGCAGTGGGGCTCGTGTCAGGCCGGCGCGAGCGCCACCGTGACCGCCCAGACTATGCAGCCGAGGAGTCCAGGGAACGGAAGTACCCGGGAAACACCCAGTGCAGGAGACCCCCGGTCATGAGGAACACCGCCAGGGCGACGGCAGCGGCAACGTGCATGGCGCGATGATCGCTTCACCTCGCGCATGGACGCTTGAACAAAACGATCGCCGCTTCGTCTTCGCAACCGGCCCTGAAGCGGCGTTGTTCGCCGAGTCGGGTGCCTTCGGTGTCGGCCGTCATGACCACCCGGCGTGGAAAGTGGTGCTGCCGATCGGCGGCTACGCCCCGGGTCGAGCGGGACTGCCGCCCACCGCTCGCAGCGGCCGGTCTGGTCGTACCGCCCCAGCTCGCCCACACCTGCGCGGTGACGTCCGCGTACGCCGCCCTGTTCGTCGATCCATGGCTCATCCGCGCGGACACGGGGATCCTGCGGCTCGACGCCGGAACGGTACGCCGTCTGCTTGCTGCACTCGGAGTGGCCGGGACCGACGGACTCGCAACGGCCCCCGACCTGGGCGCGGCCTGCGCCGAACTCTTTGCCGTGACCGGGGCTGCACCCCGCCTCGACCCCAGAGTGGACCAGGCCCTGCGCGTGGCCATGCGTCCCGGCCCCGGCAGTTCCCTGACCGAACTGGCTGCCGCTGTCGGGCTGTCACCGTCACGGCTGCACGCCCTGGTCCGTGAGTCCGTGGGCATCCCCTTGGCCCGGCTACGGCAATGGGGACGCCTACGGGCCGCGGTCGGCGTTATGCCCGGCACGTCGGCAGCCGCGGCAGCAGCCGCCGCGGGCTTCGCGGACCAGGCCCATCTGACGCGCACCTCCCGCACCCTGATCGGCCGTACACCGGCCTCCTTGTACCGCGCGGCCCCCGGCCGCACCTGACTGCGGGGGCGGGCCGGCGGTTTCAAGGCGGCTCAGGACGCCGCCTCCAGCTTCCGCGGTGGCTGAGCGCGAGACCGGGACCGTTCCAGGTGCGTGGTGGGATGGGCGCCATGGACGATCAGCGGCGCATCCTCATCGTTGCCTACGACGACGCGCAGATTCTCGACATCGCCTGCCCCAGCGGCGCATTGGACATCGCCAACCGGTATGGAGCAAGCCCGCCGTATGCCATAGAGCTGGGCACACTGGGGCGTCGCGCGGCCCGCAGTTCGGCGGGCATCGTACTGGGGGCCGGGCGTGGCCTGGAGACGGTGACGGGGCGGCTGGACACGCTGATCGTCGTCGGTGGCGTGGGCTTCGAGGAGGCGTCGGCGGACGAGCGGTTGCTGGCACAGGTCCGGCGGCTCGCCGAGCGCAGCCGTCGCGTCGCCTCCGTATGCACCGGAACGTACGTGCTGGCCGCGGCGGGGCTGGTGGACCACCGGCGGGTCACGACGCACTGGGGGTACGGTGAGCAGCTCGCCGCCCGGCAGCCTGACGTGGCCGTGGACGTGGGGCCCCTCTACATCCGTGACGGGAACGTCTACACCGCGGCCGGGGTCACGAGCGCGCTCGATCTCACGCTCTCGCTGATCGAGGACGATCACGGGCCGACGCTGGCCCGTGCGGTGGCCCGGGAGCTCGTCTCGTATCTCCACCGGCCCGCTGACCAGGCTCAGATCAGCATGTTCCTGGCTGCACCGCCGCCCGGCGACCGGTTGGTGCGGGACCTCGCCGGCTATATCGCCGCGCATCTGGCCGAGGACCTGACCCCGGGCGCGCTGGCAGCCCGGGCAGGTGTGAGCACCCGGCACCTGACGCGGCTGTTCACCGAGCACCTCGGTACGACACCGGCCCGGGCGGTACGCGAGGCCCGCACGGAGGCGGCCGCGCATCTGGTGCGATCGAGCCGCCTGCCCCTGGCCGCCATAGCCCGGCGCTGCGGGTTCAAGTCGCCGCAGACGCTGCGCCAGGCCTTCTTGGACCACTATGGGCTGGGCGGGGACATGATTCGCAAGATGCCGGACATGCCGCAAGCGCGCGTCGCCTCGGGGCACAAGGCTTCCCTGCCATGAGCCATATGACGACACGCAGGCACCTGCTGCGCGGGGCCGTGGGCACAGCCGCGCTCGCCACGGTGGGTGCGGCAGGCACCGGAACCGGAACCGGAACCGCGCAGGCGGCCCAGGCCGCGCCGCTCACGCCGACAGTCGGCACAGCCGGCACAGCAAGCACGGCCCTGGATATCGGCATCCTGTTGTACGACGGCTACAGCTTGCTGGATCCGACCGGCCCCGCAGAGATCCTTTCCCGGTTGCCGGGCGCCACCGTCACGATGATCGCCCAGCGGCGAGGGCCGGTCCTCACCGACACCCGAGACGTAGCCGTCATGGCCGACCGGTGTATCGCCGACATCGACCACCTCGACGTTCTGCTCGTTCCCGGAGCGGGCAACCGCGGGACGGTCGCGGCGATGGAGAACCAGGAACTGCTGCGCTGGATTCGCAGGATCGACCGGCACAGTCAGTGGACGACCTCTGTGTGCACCGGCTCGCTCGTCCTCGCGGCAGCAGGGCTGCTCGACGGCCGGCAGGCGACAACCTACTGGGCCTCCGCCGACTATCTCCGGACCCATTACGACGTCACCTACCTGCCCGAACGCTATGTCCGCTCCGGAAAGATCATCACGGCTGCCGGAGTATCGGCGGGACTGGACATGGCGCTCTACCTGGCGTCCCTGATCGCCGGGGACAGCACGGCGAAGGCGATACAACTGGCCGTCGAGTACGACCCGCACCCGCCCTTCGACGCCGGCAACGCCGCGAAGGCCGACCCCGAACTCAAGCAACAGGCCCTGAGGCTGCTGGCCGAATCCCAGGAGGTGACACCGAAGAGGTGACATCGAAGGGCACGTGACGCGCCGCCAGTACGACCTGCTCCTGGCATGGGCCCGCTCCGTGCGGGCCGAAGTGGAGGAGGGATCGTGAGCGTCCTCCTGCAGATCGGCCGCCGCCCTCCGGAACCGGCGCCGGAACCGGCGCCGGAAGCGGATCCGGAGCGGGACCCGGAGCCGGGGCCCGGAGCCGGGGCCCGGGCCCGGGCAGCGCTCCGCCCGGCCTCGCCGCCGAGACCAGGGTCTTCCACAGCTCCCACGGGAGCCCATCTGATGCGGGCCTGCGACCTCAGCTGCGGGCACTGCTACGCGGACGAGCCGGCCACCTGCGCCCGGTCGTACCCCCAGGTGTTCGTCACCCCCGCATGGCAGCACGAACTCGACGCCTGCCGGCTGGGGTGACGGGAGCCGGCCGGGGCCGAGGGACCGAATCTGCCCAAGTCGTACCGGTGTCTTGACGGCCGGGCCGGACCGGGTGGGGAATGGTGCGGGCCCAGGGCCTGAGCCCTGGCCATGGCCCTGGCCCGTCACGACACCAGGAGGTCGAGATGAGACCCGTCCGTATCCCCGCCCTGATCGCCGCGGCAGTATTCGCCGCCATGGGCCTGGCGACCGGTACGGCACATGGCCACGACACGTCGGCCGCGGTCCCTCTGTGGCGCAGCCTCGCCGGCTTCGAGAAGTGCGTCGGGCTCGCCAACAACGGGAGCACCGCGAACGGCACCGAGCTCGTCGTCTGGGACTGTCACGGCCACCCCGACCAGCAGTGGGCTCCCAGCGCCCCGGCAGGGCTGATCCAGAGCCTGGCCGCCGCCAGCAAGTGCGTGGGGCTGGCGAACAACGGCAGCACGGCGAACGGCACCCGGCTGGTCGTCTGGGACTGCCACGGAAACCCTGACCAGCGATGGGCCGTCTACAGCGACAACAGCGTGCGGAGCCAGGCCGGCGCCAACAAGTGCGTGGGGCTGGCGAACAACGGCAGCACGGCGAACGGCACCCGGCTCGTCATCTGGGACTGCCACGGCAACTACGACCAGCGATGGCGCTTCGGGTTCTAGGGACCGCCGAGTGTGACCGCTGCTTCGTAGACGGGCGTACGGCCCTTGCAGCGTGATGCTCAGCCACGCGACATGGGAGTTCTAGGGCGTGCGTCGAAGGTACTGGTCCGACGACAACTCGAACACCCGCACTCGCCGCCCGCAGGTGGGATTGACCGTCTCACGGACCGGACGCATCCCCAGTTTGGTCATGATCCGTTCGGAGGCGTCGTTGCCCACTTGAGCGATGCTGACGATCCGCTCCAGCCCTCGCTCTTCGAACCCGAACCGTACGGCGGCCACAGCGGCCTCGGTGGCCAAACCCTGCCCCCAGTGGGAACGTCCCAGCCGCCAGCCGACCTCAACCGCCGGCAGTACCTCCGGCAAGAAGTGGGGCACCGACAGGCCGGTGAACCCGGCCAGCTCGCCAGTGGACCGGATCTCCACGGCGAACAGGCCGAAGCCCTGTGACTCCCACTCGCTCTCCCATGCCCGGATCCCGCCGCGAGTCTGCCGTTCGTCACGGACGCTGCCGTCACGGATCCACCGCATGACCTCGGGGTCGGCGTTGACGGCAGCCATGGGCGCCACGTCGTCCTCGTGCCAGCGACGCAGGATCAAACGGGGAGTCTCAAGCGTGACCATCCCATCATTCTGGATCACAAGGTCGCCCGAGGGGACATCAGTGCAGCCAGTCGCGGCCTCCGGCTGCGGCCGCCAGGTCGATTGCCGACGCCGTCGATTCCGGTCTGCGGTGTCGCGCGCGCGTGCCGCCGCAGACCGGTGAGGGCCGGTGGCTGTTGCTCAGTCGGTGGTCTTGGTGTCTTCGAAGTAGGAGTCGAGTGCTGTGTCCAGGTCCGTCACCCACTGCTTGAGGAGGCTCCGGCTCGGTGCCTCGATGTGAACGTCGTAGCTGCGGCGGCTGGTGGTGTACACGCTGACGGAGAGCCGGCGGCCGAACCGGGGGGTGTTCGTCTCCACCGCGCCGATCTCCGGCCAGTCGAACTCGGCCGTCTCGTCGTCCAGCCGGAATATGACGCCGGTGCCGTCGACGGTGATCGAACTGCGTCGGTCGGACACCTCGAAGACCGGGCCGTCGACCACCGGTCGCGGTTCCTGATCGGCGGCAGCCGTCTCCGTTTCCACCTCCGTCTCCGTTTCCGTTTCCGGTTCTGAAGCAGCGCCGACATCCGCTGCAGCGTCTGCTGCTGCATCCACTACTGCGTCCGCTGGTACCGCCGTACCCTCCTTTGCCTCGGCAGGGCGCGGCGGGGTCAGGCCGGGGACGAACGCCGGGTCGGTTCCGGCGGCGTGCACGGGCGGGGTGTTCTGGCCTATACGGTGCTCCACGGCGGGCAGTATGGCCGATGAAGCTGTGCAAGCGGTAGCCGGGCCCGGGCCGACGCGCCGACCGCTTGACCACTGCACCCCGGAGCGGTGACGCGATCGTCGCCATTTCAGGGACGCACGGCTGATCCTCGCGGGCAGGCCGCCCGTCTTCTGACGCACGCAGACCGGGCGGTCGGCACCCGGTGGCCGAGTAGTGGCCGCTCCCTTCACCCGACAGGCTGAATCGACGCCACCAGCCTCCCCGACGGCACTACGCTGGCGGGCCACCGACCGGATTCACCGACGCAGACAACCGTCCGCTGCAGCTGCGCTGCTCGGTGCCGGCCGCCCGGGGCATCTGGCAGTGTTCTGGCAGGGGCTCGGAGAGTGGGCGGTAGCGAAGGTCGGGTTCTGTTTCGACGGCGGTCGGCTCGCAGCCAAGGAGATCAGCAAGATCCGTCTCGACCCCGACGAGCACGACCAGGACTGCCCATGGCGTTCCCCTCTGCGGTCACCGGCTGCTCCCCGGCATCGGAACGCGGGAGAGGGGCCGGTCCGGACAGGCGGCCGCGCCTTCCAGGAAGGCAAGGAACCGCTCCTGGTGGCCGGCGATGTCGTCCTCGGTATAGAGCGTGGCGTTGCCGAGAAATTCGATCTTCATGCTGTCCGGCTGCGGACCGGCGCCCATGGGCCCGCCCCGGTCGGCCGGGGCGCGGTAGACCTTCAGGGCCAGGTCGGGGATGAGGCCGGCGGGCAGTTGCCGGGGAGTGGTCGTGCACGACCCGAAGCGGAACTCCCGACCGAAGGCCATGACGTTGACCTCGGGACCGACGAGGGCTGCCGAGCCGGCGGGCAGGCCGAGGTCGGCGCGGAGGTACGCGGTCGGGTAGCGCTGGTGCCGGATGATGTGCCGGATCTTCGTACCGGCCTCCTCCACGAGCCGGGCGAAGGTCGTCGCGGGGCCTACGGGCAGCCGGAGCGGCAGCACGTTGGCCAGCATCGCGGGCGTGGCGAGGGCGGCCCGCGAGTGTCGCGCCGCCATGGGCAGGCTGGTGATGACCCCGGGGTGGCCGGTGAGGCGGTGCGTGTACGCCGCGGTGGCGGCGACGATCGTGGCGGACCAGCGGCCGACGCCCGCACCGACCGTGCCGAGCAGCGTGCTGAGCTGTTCGGGAGCGAGCAGTGCGGTGCTGCCCACGGTGCGGCCGGAGGACGCGGCGCGCCCGGTCAGTGGGGTGCCCTCGGGCGGTGCGGCGAACTCGTCCCGCCAGAACGCGGCGTCCGCGGCGCGGTCCGGCGAGGAGAGGTAGGCGGCCGTCTCGTCGAGCAGCCTTGCCAGCGGGGCGGCGGTGGACGGCGCCGGATCGCGCCCGCTCTCGTAGGCGGTGTACAGCTCGGCGAGGCGCCGGCAGTGGAGGTACTGGCCGAAGCCGTCCAGGGCGATGTGGTGGTACCGGAAGTAGAGGAGGCTGCGCCGGGGACCGAGGACGAACAGGACGTGCGTGCAGGGAGCTTCGGTCGCCAGGTCGGTCGCGGTGCGGAGGTCCTCGTCCATCAGTTGCTCGGCCGCGGCCTCCGGTTGCGCGTGGCCGGAGAGGTCGATGACGCCGAGCAGGCCGCTCCTCCCAGCTTCCTCTGCCGCTTCGCCGGTCTCACCTGCGGGTTCCACGGTGAGTCCGACGCCGTCACCTGTGGCGTGGAAGCGCGTCCGCAGGGTGTCGGCCTCGGCGACCGCCCGCGCCACGGAGCGGCGCAGGGCGTCGTGGTCGAGCGTCCCGTCGAGGGCGATGGCGACGGCGCAGTTGTAGAGCGGGTCGTCCGGCGCCTTTTGCTGTGCGGCCCAGATGCCGGTCTGGGCGACGGTGGGGCCGAGGTGACCTGGGCGATGGCGATGGCGTTGACGATGACGGTGGTCGGACACGTGTCCCCTCCACTCGGTGGTGTCACGGGCGGGGTTCCGGTCACGTGCCCTGGGCGAGTTCCTTGGAGACGGCCTCGACGAGCGCGTCGATCGTCGGGTTGTCCCACATCATGGTGGGGTCGACGTCGATGCCGAAGCGGTCCTCTATCTCCGCCGCGACGGACAGGGCGTAGACGGAGTCCAGGCCGTAGTCGCTGAGCGGGACGTGCGACGCGATGTCCTCGCGGGGCAGCTGCACGTGCTCGGCGACCAGGCCGAGGAGCCAGTCCCGGAGGGCGTCTCTGTCGCCTCTGTCGTCCCTGTCGTGCTCGGCCGTCGGATCAGCCATGTTCTCTCCTTTTCCACGGGTTTCAGCGAGGGGCGGGGGTGCCGTGCGGGACACCGGGGTGCCGTGCGGGCCGGCCGCCCGTGTCAGGTGTCAGGCGGTGGCCGTGCGCGGGGTCCGCGGGAGCAGCCCGTAGCCGAGCGCGTGCTCGTGCCGGTGCAGCAGCCGTTCCCACAAGGCGTCCTCCAGGTACGGCGGCAGCGTGGGGGCCGCGGCGCCGAGAGGGGCGCGGAGCCGGTGCAGCGCCGCGGCTGCCCAGACGGGGTCCGCGAGACCGGAGCCCGCAGGTGCGGGGGCCTGGCGACAGTCCTCCGCGAGAGCGGAGTCGATGACGCCCGCGTCACCCGCCGCGCGGCCGAGCCGCGCCTCGCGCCACGTCTCGAAGCAGGCCGCGGCGACGAGCACGTTCACGTAGCGCGTCGTGAGGTCGTAGCTGGACGACCGTGCCATGACGGACAGTTCGCCGGGCCGGAGCTCCGCGCACTCCCCGGCGAGTGCGGCGAGCTCGGCGGTGAAGTGCTCTCCGTGCTCCGCGAGCGCGCGGTGGGCGGGGCCGTCGCCGTCGGGCATGGCGGCGAGCCCCCTGGCCAGCGAGGTGCTCAGGCTCTCCCGTCCGCCGGCGGTGAGGGACAGGGCGCGGAAGTCCATGGGCGGCAGCTCCGCCCCCGGCCGGAACAGCCCGGCGGGAGCGGCCGCGGCGTCGTCGCGGAGCCAGGAGCGGCGGGCCAGCAGGGGGAGCTGAGGCAGGAGCGACACCTGGCATGCGGCGCGCGCCGCATGCCCGAACCCGACCGGCTGCAGGTCGCGCAGCAGCTTCTGGAAGATCGCTCCGGGGCCCTCGCGGAGGTAGAAATGGGCGCCGAGGACGGAGGAGAGCCTGTTCACGGCGTCCATGAGCGCTTTGGACACGAAGTACTTCACCGCTTGGGCGTGGACGGCGGTCTCGGCGGGCAGCAGCTGCAGCGCCCGGGTGGTGACGGTGGCGAAGCAGTCCGCGGTGAGCAGGTCGGCGAAGGCCCCGGTGAGGACGGAGCGCACGTGGGGCAGGTCGGCGGCGGTCCTGCCGTAGAGACGGCGGTTGCGGACGTGTCGCAGGGTGACGTCCAGCGCCGTCTCGACGACCGCCGTGGACATGGCCGCGAGGGTGGTGCGCGTCACCTGGAACGAGCGCAGGGCCGTCTCCAGGCCCAGCCCCTCACCGCCGAGGACGGCGTGCGCGGGCACCGGGCAGTCGCGGAACTCGATGCCGCCGAGCTGGACGCCCCGCATGCCGGTGGTGCGGTAGCGCGGCAGGTAGGTGACGCGCCGGGCGGGCAGCCGGGACTTGTCGACGTAGACCTGGGAGTGGCTGCGGCTGCCGCGCGCGGTCGAGGTACGGGCGAAGACCACCACCGCTTCGGCGCGCCGGAGGTTGGTGACGACCTCCTTGCGCCCGTTGAGGAGGAGCGTCGTTCCGTCGCCGCGCGGCAGGGCGCTGAACTCGGTGCCTGCCATGTCGTTGCCGTGGGCCAGCTCGTGATAGGCGACGGCGATGCGCCCGCCGTCCCGCAGCAGGGCCGCGGCCGCCCGGCACTGGTCGTCGCCGCCCGCGGTCCAGATGTTGACGCCGGCGATGAAGGAGCTGGCGCCGTAGCCGAGACCCAGGCACGGGTCGCGCCGGTAGACGGTGCGCATGACGTCGACGAGCCGGTCGAGGCGGGTGAGGCGGCCGCCGAACGCTGCGGGCACGAACTCCTCGTTGAGACCGAACGCCTCCAGGGCCTCCTCGCCCTCCGCGAGCATCTCGCCGCGTTCGTCGGCCGCGAGCACGGCGGCGAAGCCGAGGGGGTTGCCGGGGTCGGCGGGGTCGCCGAGGACCCGGTCGAGCGCGTGCGCCCGGTCCGTCCGGGCGGCCGCCGCGGGAGTCGAGGTCACGAGACGCCCCTTCGTACGGGCCCGCGGCGCGGCGGGGCCGGTGGAGTGCCACCGGCAGCCGGTGGCGTGCCGGTGGATTCCGGCCGGGTACCCTCCGGCCACGTGGCTCCCGACTGGAGGGCTGCCGACCGGGGGGCGCCGTCGGCCTGCAGCGGCTGCTGCTGCCGCTCGCACAGCAGCCGCTCGGCCAGGCGGTCGAAGGCATCGGCGCGGTCCTCACCGAGGGAATGGCCGAGGCGGTTGAGGACGAGAGCCAGCCCCGCGGACAGCCGCAGGACGTCCTGCGGCGTGCCGGCACCGGCCAGGTACAGGTGGATCAGGGCCGCTCCGGCGAAGCACAGTTCGTACTGCTCGGCGAGGTCGAAGGCGGCCTGCGGAACGTTACGGGGAGCGCGCTTCTGCTCGCCGAGGCGGGTGTGGAGGGCGTCGGCGAAGGCAACGAGCTCGTCGGCCGCGCGGGACGCCTCCCACGGCACCAGGCCCTCCCCGGCGGCGTGCCTCAGTCGCCCGGCGGCCTCGGGGAGCAGCTGGACGAGGCTGCAGCCGCGGGTCGACAGCATCCTCAGCCGCGCCGGGTCGAAGGGAAGGACGGGGGCACCCGGCACCGTCCGGGCCACGGCGTCCCGGTCGGCCGTCCCCTTGCGCCAGGCCCGGGACAGGGCGGGGAAGTGGTCGACGAGCAGATTGCGGTTGACGGCGGTGCTGCCGTCGAAGACCGCCACGATGCGGTGGTCCCGCTCCAGCTTGGCGAACGCTCCGTCCGCGTATGACTCGCTCAGGAAACCGCGCACACCCAGAAGTTCGGCGAGCGAGTCCAGGCTGTCCTGCACGAGACCCGGGACGAGGGCCTTGGTGACGGCGGAGACGACGCTCAGCTCCGACGGGAGCGTGTGGATGCTGCGGGCCGCGACGTCCACCACCGACTCCGCGACGGCCAGGCCGGCGGCGGCCCGCCCCAGGATGCGGCGGACGCGCGGCAGCTCGGCGAGCGTACGCCCGTACAGGACGCGGCCGCGGGCGTAGCGGACGGCGATGTCCAGGCCGTGGTCGAGGGCGCCGAGCGACAGGGAGGTGCACAGGGTGCGGGTGAGCTGAAGGGACGTGAGGACCGTCTCGACACCGGCACCGGGCTCGCCGACGAGCGCGGCGCCGGGGACGACCGCCCCGTCGAAGGCGATGCCGCTGATGTCCGCGCCCCGGATGCCGTGGGTGCGCACCTTCGGCAGGGTGCGGTACGAGCCGGGCGCCAGCCGGGTCTTGTCGACCAGGAACAGGCTGAAGCCACGGGGGCCGCCCGCGTCGGCCGTGCGGGCGAGGACGCACAGGTACCGGCCGCGGGTCGCGTTGTTGATGAGCCACTTCTCGCCGTCGATCCGCCACCCGCCCTCGCAGGGGCGGGCCGTCACCTCCCCGGCGAGCAGGTCGCTGCCGTGGTCGCGTTCGGTGAGGGCCCAGGAGACGACGGCGCCGCTGCGGACGGCCCGGGCGAGCCGGGCCGCCTGCTCCTGTGCCCCCGCGACCCATACGGGTGCGGCGCCCAGGAACGTCTTGCCGTGGGCGACGGCGACGGTCAGGTCGCGGCGCGCCACGGTGCGCTGCAGCTGGACCAGCTCGGCCATGTCGCGCATGCGACCGCTGTGGCGGACGTCCACGTAGAAGGAGCACAGGCCGAAGGAGTCGAGGGCGGCGCAGGCGGTGGCGGGGAATTCCTCCCGGCGGTCGAGGGCGGAGAGCGCGGCCCGGGCGAACGGGGTCTCGCCGGCCCAGGGCCGGTCCAGGAAGGCGTCGAGGGCGATCACGGAGTCGTAGGTGGTCGCGAGGCCGTAGGCGGTTGCGACGCCGTAGGAGGCTGAGTCGTCATGGGGCACGGCGTACCTCCGCCGGCAGCGTGCCGGCCCTGCTGCCGACCCGGTCGGTCGGGTCCTCCGCGCTCAGCGGCACGGCGCGTGCCAGGGCCGGGCCGAGGGCGGTGTGCACGGGCCGGAGCTCCCCGGAGCACAGCAGTTCGCGGGTGCGCAGCCGCTGGATCTTCCCGCTGGTGGTGCGCGGGACGGTGCCCCGGCGGACGAGCACCAGGCCGCCCAGGTACGCCCCGAAGCCCTGGAAGACGGTGTTCCTGACCGAGGCGGCCAGCCGTTCGAGGTCCGCGCGCTCGTGACGGCCCCGGATCTCGTGCACGAGGACGAGGGCCTCGTCCTCGCGGCGACCGCCCGGGCTCCCGGCATCGCCGACGGGCACGGTGAAGGCTGCGCCGCAGAGACCCTGGAGCGGGGCGTGCCGGTCGCGGACCTCGTACTCGATGTCCTGCGGGTAGAGGTTGCGGCCGCGCAGGATGATCATCTCCTTGATGCGGCCGGTGACGAAGAGTTCGCCGTCGAGTACGGCGCCGAGGTCCCCGGTGCGCAGATGGCGGTCCGCCCGGTCCGGTCCGTTCGCCTGGTCCGTCCTCTCCGAGCGGTGCCCGGGGCCGGGGGAGGGGGCGGAGTCGGCGGCGGGTCCACCGGCACCGGCCACAGGTTCCGCGAGCGTCGCGCGGAAGACCCGGTCGGTGGCCTCCGGGGCGTTCCAGTAGCCGCGGGCGACGCTGTCGCCGCGCAGCCAGATCTCACCGACCGTCCCGTCGGGCACCGGCCGCCGGGTGGCGGGGTCGACGATGGTGACCTCGAAGTCGGCGGGGTAGCCGCAGGAGACGAGCTCGGTGGTGGAGGCCCCGGCGCCGGGCGTCTCACGCGCCTGCCCTGCGCCGGTGCCGGCGGCGGGGACGAGGGCGCCGTCGGCCAGGCGTGCCTCGTCGAAGCGGCGCACGACCGGATCCCGGCCGACGGGGGTGCTGACGAAGACCGTGGCCTCGGCCAGGCCGTAACTGGGCTTGAAGACGTCGGCCCGCAGCCCGGCCGGGGCGAAGCGCTTGGCGAAGTCGGTGAGGGTGGCGGGCCGTACCGGCTCGGATCCGTTGCAGGCGATGCGCCAGCGGGACAGGTCGAGTCCGGCCAGTTGCTCGTCGGTGACCCTGCGGGTGCACAACTCGTAGGCGAAGTCCGGGGCCGCGGAGACGGTGGCGCCGAACTCGTCCATCATGCGCAGCCACCGGTGGGGCCGCTTGAGGAATCCGGTGGGGCCCATCGTCACGGAGGACGCGCCCAGGGCGAGCGCGGGCAGGATCATGCCCAGGAGCCCCATGTCGTGGTAGTGCGGGATCCACGAGCCGAAGACCGTGGTGCGGTCGACGCCGAACGCGCGCCGGATGCTGTCGGCGTTGTGCAGGAGGTTGCCATGGGTGACGACGACACCCTTGGGGTCGCCGGTGGATCCCGAGGTGTACTGCAGCAGGGCGACGGTGTCGTGGTCGAGAGCCGGAGCCGGGGCCGCGGCTGGGGCTGGGGCTGGGGTCGGCTCCGTGTCCACCAGCGCTCCGGCCGCGTCGGGGGGCACAGCGCCGAGGCCGTCGGTGAGGAGGATGCCGCAGCCACCTGGGCTCTCCGGGCCCTCCCCGTCCAGGCTCTCCGCCCACGCGGTGACCTCCGGCAGGCTCGCGGTGCTGGTGAGCACGATGGCGGTCCCCGCATCGGCGGCGATGGCGGTGACACGCCGCTGCTGCGGCCGGAACCGGCCGGGCAGAGGCGAGGGAACCGCGATGACACCCGCGTACAGGCATCCGAGGAAGGCCACGACGCACTCCGGACCCTCGGGGTGGAGCAGCAGCGCGCGATCGCCCGGAGTGCACCTCTGGAGGAGCGCGGCCGCGATCGACCGCGCTCGGAGGTCCAGTTGCCCGTACGTGAGGGACGTGCGGCCGTCGGCGGTGTCGAAGTCGTGTACGAACGTCACCGCCGCGCGGGTACGGGTGGAGCGGTCGGCGGCCTGCCGGCGGATTGCATCGGCGTAGTTCCGGTGCACGGCGTCCTCACGACCCGGGCTCCGGCGGTCCCGGCGGTTCCTCTCGCCCACCGTCACCCCTTCGTGCCGCGGGGCGCGGCGCCTGCGGGCGCGGTCTTGTGCGCGGAGGACGTGCCCGTGGAGGAGCTGCCCGCGGAGGCCGTGCGCGCGCCGGCCGCCGACGGGCCGCCCGCCGGGTCGGCGGACTGGGCGAAGTCGTAGACGGCCCGCTCCTCGGCACCCAGGTGGGTGGAGCTCATGTTGGGCCCCTGCAGCCAGCCGACGATGCCGATGATCTGCCCCGGATCGTCGTAGCGGGAGAACACTCCGACCTGGACGCCCTCGCCGGTGGCGGGGTCGAAGCCGGCCAGCAGGGGGCCGCCGCTGGTCCCCGGCGACAGCGCGCCGCGCATCACGTCGCTGTAGTAGACCGGGTCGGCCCACGAGGTGCCCTGCGCCACCATCAGGGAGCGGCCGTCGAAGGTGCGCTGGAGGCCGGAGGAGACGTTGCCGGGACGGTAGTAGTTGCGCTCGTTGATGGTGGGGTAGCCGAACACATGGTGCTGTTGGCGCTGAGGCTGGTCGAAGGCGATCTGCTGTGCGCCGGTGACCTGGGCGATCGGCCGCGGTTCGTCGGGGTTGTCCACCAGGATCGCGGCCATGTCGTGCCCGAGCAGCCAGTCGGCGCTCTCACTCCAGGTCTTGGTGAAGAACTCGCGCGTCACGCCCCAGACCCCGTACGGCGCGATGTCCTTGCCGGGAAGTGCGGTGCTGGTGGTGCCGCGCGGCAGGTTCGCTCCGTTGAACCCCGGTACGAAGACCATGTTGGTGACGACCGTGTTCCCCCATCCCAGACCGAAGGGGGTGTGGATGCGCACACAGTGCGCAGCGGTGAGTACGGTGCTTTCGTTGGCACTGGTCACCACGTTGCCGGAGCACGAGGTCCGGGCGACGGCACCGTTGTCCAGGTCCTTGGTCTCCATGAAGATCTTGCCGGCGGTGCGGGAGATCAGCCCGGCCTTCCGCGGCCACGGTTTGCTGAGGTCGTCCCAGCCTCCCGGCGGCGGGGACGCGTCCCGGTCCTCGTGGTTGAGGCCGGCGGCGGCCATCTTGTCCAGGGTCCAGTACTCGACCTCGGCCCTGAGACGCTGCTCGTAGTCCGCGCCGGCCGGGACCAGCGGACGCAGCTCGAACGCCGGCACGTCGGCACTGGCGGGCGGTGCCGTCGCGAGCAGCGCGGCCATCAGCCCGAGCGCGCCGAGCACGCTCGTTCTCGTACGTCGTGACCATCTCGTACGTCGTGACCATCTCGTACGTGGTGACCATTTCCCGAGGGACATCGTCTTTCCCTTCGAAGGGTTCCAGGGAGTCCGGAGGATTCCGGGATTCCGGGGATCCGAGGATCCGGGGTGGCCGTGCGGGCGGGTCAGGCGGCCGAGGCGAAGGCCGCTTCCAGGCGCGGTACGTAGTCGACGAGGTCCTGCGCCCAGCAGCCGTAGTTGTGGCCGCCGTCGCATGCTTCGCCCCAGCCGGAGCCGTTGCCGTAGTCGACGTAGTGGTACGGGTGGCCGAGCCGGTCCAGACCGTCCTTGGCGTGCTGCGCCGCCGACCTGACCCAGAACTCCGGTTCGGCGGGGTTGCCCTTGCCGTCACCGGTGTAGAGCGCGACGCCCATGCCCTCCAGACGGTCCATGTGGGAGGACGGGTCGGCCTCGTTCCAGAGCCGGTCGGCGTTGAGGATCGGGTACGGGGAACCGAAGATCGCGTCGCTGGAGACCGTGGGCCCGAAGTCGAGGGAGCAATTGGGGCCGCTGGAACCGCACAGCGCGGTACCGACGTTGGTGAGGGTGGCGACGACGGCTCCGCGCATGACGAGGTGGTTGGCGGAGAGGTCGGTGGCGCCGGAGAGCGAGGCGACCTGGCTGAAGAGGCCCGGGTGGCGCTGGGCGTAGTGGAGGGCGCCGAAGCCGCCCATGGACAGGCCGGCGACGGCGCGGTGCTGCTTGCCGGTGAGAGTGCGGAGGTTGGCGTCGATGAAGGGGATGACCTGGCTGATGTGGAAGGTCTCCCAGTTCTGGGCGCCGGCGGCGGTGTCCTGGTCGCGCCAGTCGGCGTACCAGCCGCGGCGGCCGCCGTCGGGGATGACGGTGATCATCGACTGGGCGGCGGTGAGGGCGGGGTAGGCCAGGTTCGGGTTGCCGGGGTCGTCGGAGGCGCCGTGCAGGAAGTACAGGACCGGGTAACGGCGGGTGGTCTCGGTCGTGTAGTCGCGCGGCAGCAGGATGCGGATGCGGTGCTCCCCGGCGACCTGGGGTGTGGTCACCGTGACGACGAAGTTGGTGGCCGTGCCGGTGACCGGGCCCGTCAGGGTGAGGCCGAAGCCGTCGTGCATCGGGGGCGGGGCCGGGGCCTCGGCGGCGTGGGCGGCGGGCAGCGGCAGGCCCACCAGAACGAGAACCGCGACGGCAACTGCGGCGACGGCGGCGGCCATGGCATCCGCCGCTCTCCGCACGCGCGGCAGCGGAAGGCGGAGGAAGGAAGGCCGGGACGGCAGGAGCCGGGAAGGCAGGAGCCGGGAAGGCCGGGACGGCAGGAGCCGGGAAGGCAGGAAGGAAGAGGGCAGGACTGATCTCATCGGAGTCCTCGCGGTGGGCCGGGTGTCGGGGAACAGTGGTTCGGCCGGACATCGGGAATCTCATCGCAGCGACCGGCCCCGCGCCATACGAGAAGGCGGCCTACTTGGGCCACTGGCGCAGGTGTGCCACTCCCGCTGTAAGGTTCGGTGGTCGGGATGCCCGGCGTTCGAGTACGGCGAGGGGAGAGTCGTGCACGACGTGTTGGACCCGGCCTCCGACCGCGGACGGGTCTACCGGTCCCTGGTCGGTCATCCGGGCGAGCCCCTGGGGCGGCTGGCGGCCCGGTCCGGTCTGAGCGAGTCGGCCGTCACCGCGGTGCTGGAGGAACTCGCCACCGAGAACATCGTCATGGCGACGGGCTCCGCTGCCGGGGAGGCTCTCTGGGAGGCGTTGCCGCCCACGCAGGTCGTCGAGGTGCTGCTGCAGCGCGACGCGGCGCTGCGGGCGACCCTGCGCCGGGCGGGTACGGAGCTGGAGCAGCTCTACCGCTTCGCCCGGCGGGAAGCCGGTCACTACGGTGCTCTGGAGGTCGTCGAGGACCCCGTGCGCCTGCTCATGATCAGCCGGCAGCTGCAGCTGGCAGCACGCCAGGAGCTGCGGGTCATCGACGTCCCGCCGTACTCCGGGACGCCCGACCACTACCTGGAGCAGGAGGCGATCCAGCGCGAGCGCATGGCCGCCGGAGTCGTCTACCGCACCATCTACCACGGCACCGCGTTCGCCGACCCGGTCGCGGGGCCCAACATGGCGCGCATGATCGACGCCGGCGAGCAGGCGCGGGCCCTGGACGACCCGCCCATCAAACTCGCCATCCGTGACGCCGACCTCGCGGTGGTCACCGTCGTCGCCGACGACCACCCGGGTCTCGTCTCCCTCCTCGTCCGCCCTTCCGGCCTGTTCCAGACGCTGTCCAAGGTGTTCGAGTCCCTGTGGAAGCTGGCCGTTCCGGTGTCGGCGGCGGGCATCGGCCCGCAGCTCGACACCCGCGACCGGCAGATCCTCACACTCATGGCCAGCGGTGCCACGGACGACGCGATCGCCAGGCGCCTGGGCCTGGGCCGCCGCACCGTCGTGCGCCGGGTCTCGGCACTGCTGACCCGGCTGGGCGCCACGACCCGCTTCCAGGCAGGCGTCCAGGCGGCTCGGCGCGGCTGGCTCTGACTCGCGTCCTCCGTGGCCGTGCCCCGTGACGGTCGGATCCGCGGGACACGGGTTCAGCAGGGCACGGAGCTCAGCGGGGCACGGGGCTCAACAGGCACGGCGCTCAACGGGCATGGGGCTCAGCAAGGAGGGCAACAGGCCCGGGTTCAGCGCACGAACTTCCAGGTGATGCCGTTGACCACGCCCCGGTCGAGCGGCGCCAGCTTCTGGAAGGCCGGCCGGCCGAGGTCGATGTGGGTGCGGTCGCAGGAGAGGCACTTGTCCCTGACCGGAACCCTGATGGTCTTGCCGTTGTAGCTGACCTCGATCGATATGCCCTTACAGAGAGGGTCGTTGTTGGGGTTGGCGGAGGTCCACCACGCGGGCGAGACTGCGACCAGGTCCTGGGAGTTCGCGTCGATGGCCGTCCCGCAGGCGCCGAATCCCTGGTCGGTGTAGTAGGTCATCTTGCCGTTCATCGACTGGCCGATCGGAACGTCGGCGGCCGCCGGTCCCGCGGCGACGGCAATTCCAGTGGCCGCGGCGGCCAGAACGACGGCGGCGGAGCGCGCAGCTCTGCTTCCACGCATGGTTCTCTCCTCGTTCAGGGGTAATGGTGGGCGGATGTACTCCACGGACGCGTGGAGCGTGCACCCCGGAAACCGGCATGACAGAGCCGTCACGACTCGCCGGTCAGGAAGTCCCAGAGAAGTCCCAGAGAAGTCCCAGGGAAGTGCAAGGGAAGTCCAAGGGAAGTCCAAGGACAGCGGCATTTCTTCGGCGCGTGTCCGGCTTTCGGTCCATGAATGCCATGCAGGACGACGCCGACGCAAGTCCCTGCAGCGGCAGTTGTCCGGAACCGGGTGCCAAATGCACCTGGTTTGGCCGCCCATGATGCATGCCGTTGACAACGAAGTTGAAGAGTTATTCACTGCGCAAGGGCGACGGCCGCAGCGCCTACCGCCGGCCCGTCGCGCTTTGAGCAAGCGAGTGTCACCTCCGCGATCCGACCCTGTGGGAGCCGCCGTGAGAACAAACCGCTTCGTCACCTTGCTGCTGTCCGTACTGGCTCTGGTCGGTGCGATCCTCGTCGTGCCGTCCGGCACGGCGAGTGCCGCCGGTCCGTGCGACAACGCGCCCAACTGGACGGCGGGTACCTGGTATCCGGCGAACACGGTCGTCCGGTACACGGACGGGAAGTACTACATCGCCGAGCACGACAATCCCGGCTACGACCCGCTCATCAGCACGTGGTACTGGGACCCGTACACCTGTCAGGGCGGCGGGAACCCGGGGAACGGAAAGTTCCCCGTGACGGAGACACAGTTCCAGCAGATGTTCCCGGGCCGGAACTCCTTCTACACGTACAACGGGCTGATCTCGGCGCTGGCCGCGTACCCGGGATTCGCCGGCACCGGCAGTGACCAGGTCAAGCGGCAGGAGGCCGCGGCCTTCCTGGCCAACGTCGACCACGAGACCGGGGGTCTGGTCCACATCGTGGAGCAGAACACCGCCAACTACCCCCACTACTGCGACCGGAATCAGCCCTACGGCTGCCCGGCCGGTCAGGCCGCCTATTACGGCCGCGGTCCGCTCCAGCTCAGCTGGAACTTCAACTACAAGGCGGCGGGCGACGCCCTCGGAATCAACCTGCTGAACAATCCGTCGCTCGTCCAGACCGACGCGGCCGTCTCCTGGAAGACCGCCCTGTGGTACTGGAACACCCAGCGCGGCCCCGGCACCATGACGCCGCACGACGCGATGGTCAACAGCCGTGGATTCGGGCAGACCATCCGCAGCATCAACGGCGCCGTGGAGTGTGACGGCCGCAACCCCGCCCAGGTGCAGAGCCGGGTGAACAGCTACCAGCGGTTCGCCCAGATACTGGGTGTGGCTCCGGGCGACAACCTCTACTGCTGAGCCTTGGGGAATGCGGCTGACGGGCCGGCTCGCGATGCCACCCTTTTGCGAACACCAGTGGAATGTGGAAGCTCCGACGTTCGGTCAGCGCGAGGGGCGACAGCGGCGTACGTAGTAGGCGTAGGTCAGTGCCAGCAGGAGAGGGCCCCACAACACGCCTGGGGTGATGCAGACCTTCGCCAGGATCTCCCACCAGATGTTGGAGAACCCCAGTCCGTCGAAGCCGGGGACGTGGAGCCAGTGCAGCAGCGTGGGTGCCCAGAAGGCAGTCGCGCCCAGGCCGCCGAGCGCGGCGGGGACGATGGCTGCGAAGGGCGGAATGCGCTTCCCTCCGATGACCGGCAGCCGGCGGGGCACCGCCTCGCCCCATCCTCGCACCAGGCCGAAGGAGAGCAGCCCCAATGCCTCCGAGACGATGCTGAGTCCGAACACGTACGGGACGGCCCACCACACCCACTCCGGTGCGTTCGGATCGATCATCCCCATGTTGAAGTCGAAGGCGTAGGGCAGGCGCCACAGGCACTGTGGCAGCAGCAGAAGCGGGATCGCGTGCGCGGTGATGTCCGCCCATCTCGGGACGGGACGCTCTGTGCCTTGCGGAGATGTCACGCAGGGCTCGGGCCTGGTCGTCGTCATGCCCGTCAGTCTTGACGATCTGCGGTGAACGGTCGTCGGCCTGCGGCAGGGCTCCCCTTTCCCCTGCAGGGGGGAACGCACGTCAGCCTGCGGAATGACTCCCATGCCAGTGAGCCGCTCCACCGTCACCACAGCCGGCGACGTCGCCCGCTTCAGGGCGTCGACCGTTTGTTGATCGCCGGTTCCTAGCCTCCCCGAAGTAAACACCCCAGTAAACACCCCGGGCGCACCGCGTCCCGGGGTCACTTGAGGAATGAGGAAACGGTACCCATGCAGACGTCGACCAAGAAGTCGCCCATCAAGTTGCTCAAGACGTCCCACATATGGGGTGCCCTTGCCCTGGCCGCGGTCGGCCTCACCGCCCTGCCGGCACCGGCGCAGGCGGCCGCGCAGGCCGGTCCGGTCGTCGGGCTTGCCGGCAAGTGTCTGGACGTCCGCGGTGGTGTCCGTGACAGCGGCACCCCGGTCCAGCTCTACGGCTGCAACGGCACGGAGTCCCAGCAGTGGATGTACGTCGAGCAGCCCGGTGAGATCGGTGCCACGATGACCGCGTTCGGCAAGTGCCTGGACGTCGCGTCCAGCGGCACCGCCGACGGGACCCCCGTCCAGCTGTGGGACTGCAACGGCTCGGGTGCCCAGAAGTGGGTGCGCTACCAGGGTGACGTCCTGATCAACCCGCAGTCCAACAAGTGCCTGGACGTGCGCGGCGGCAACACCGACGACGGCACCCCGGTCCAGATCTACACCTGCAACTACACCGCGTCCCAGGTCTGGAAGTTCTCCGGCAGCGGCGGCGGGAACCCGAACCCGAACCCGGACTCCAAGTCGCTGCAGCGCCAGGTCTTCGACCTCGTCAACGACTACCGCGCGCAGCACGGCAAGGCGCGGCTCCAGTACGACCCGGTCGTCGAGCGCGCCGCCCAGGACGAGGCCGACGAGCAGGCCCGGCGGCAGCAGCAGGGCCACTACCTCGACCTGATGGGCTCGCTCCGCAAGTACGGCTACTCGCGCCCGTTCAGCGAGGTCGCCGAGAACGCTGCGGGCGCCCGCGGGTTCTGGAAGGACGCCCGGTCGGTGGTCGACGCCTGGATCAAGGAGCCGCTGCACGAGCAGAACATCCTGAACGACCAGCACAAGTACACCGGCGTCGGCGTGACGATCGACGGGAACGGCACCTACTGGTGGGCACAGGACTTCGTCGGCTGACCGCCGCATCCCGTTTTGTGATGTGCCGAGCCCCGGGCGTGCCCGTCCTCACCGGAGATCCGTGAGGAGCGCGCGCGTCTGGCCGGCGTCCGCGTGCGCCTGATGCTGTTCGAACAGCCCGAGCGCGGCTTCGAGGCAGGTGCGGGCCCTGGCGCGCTGGCCGAGGTGGTCCAGGCCGCGGGCGAGGGCCCGCAGCAGGCTCGCCTCGAGTATGCCGCTCGTCGTTCGGGCCACGGGCAGGAAGGTATCGGCGACTTCCGCCGCCAGACGGTGCCGGCCGGCCTGGACGTGGAGGTCGGCGATCAGGGCGCCGGTGGCTGCTTGGAAAGCCGGCACGTTGAGGGAACGGAACAGCTCCAGCGCCTCTTGGGCGCGGTGGAGCGCCTCGTCCACGTCGTCGCACAGTCGCAGCACGCGGGCCAGGTAGTACAGGCCGATCGCCTTGGACACCGACGGCTCCCGGCCCACCAGGCGCGCGCCCTGCTCGGCTGCGGTGCGTGCCTCGGCGAGCCGCTCCTGCCGGGCGTAGTTGAAGGCCAGCTCGCCCAGTGCGGTGCCCTCGGCTGTCCCGGCGCGCGAGGAACGGAAGAGCCGTACGGCGGCCTCGCCGTGCTCGACCGCCTCGTCGGTCCGGCCGCGGACACGCGCGCCGGCGCACAGCGTGAGGTGGGCCCAGCCGCGCAACCGCGCGTTGCCCGTATCGCTCGTATCGCCTGTATCACCTGTTTCGCCTGTGTCGCCCGCGTCCCCCGTCTCGCTCGTGTCGTCGCACAGCGCGATCGAGCGGCGTAGCTCGGATTCGGCTTCGGCGAAGGCGTTCGTGTGCCACAGGGCGTTGCCGCACACGTAGCGGGCGAGGGCTTCGGACGTCCGGTCGCCGCGCGCCGCTGCCACCGCGGCGACGCGCCCGGCCTGGGCGATCACACCGGTCTGGTGGGCGGTGCCGGGCAGCACGTTGTTCAGCTTGTCCACGAGGTCGGTTGCCTGGGCCAGCGGCAGGGACTCGTCCGCACAGGCGCGGTCGATCAGCGCCTGCTGGACGGGTATCTCCTCGTGCATCCAGTCGGTCGCCGCCTGCGCGTCGCGGAAGCGGAGGCCGGTCGCGGTCACCGGCACGTCGATGAGCCGGCGCTCCGTGGGGTCGACGGAGTGCGAGGTCGCGTCCGCGGCACGTGCGGTGGCCAGGCAGAAGTCCAGCAGCCGGGCGAAGGCCCCGGACGTCTCGGCGGGGGAACCGTCACGGGCGTTCCTGGCCCGTGCGAAGACCCGCACCAGGTCGTGGAAGTGGTACCGGCCCATCCGCCGGGACTCCACGAGATTGAGGTCGACCAGGGACTCGAGGAGGTCCTCGGTGGTCTGCGGGTCCCGGCCGAGGAGCGCCGCGGCGCAGTGCAGGCCGAGGTCCGGCGCCTCCACGGCCGACAACAGCCGGAAGGCACGGCCCTGTTCGGGCGACAGCTTGGAGTACGAGAGCTCGAAGGTGGCTTCGACGGCGAGTTCGCCGGTGGACAGCTCGCTCAGCCTGCGGTGTTCGTCGGCCAGTCGGCGCACCATGCCCGAGAGGGGCGTACCCGGCTCCGCGGCCAGGCGTGAGGCGACGACCCGGATGGCCAGCGGAAGCCGGCCGCACGCCGTCACCACGGCCGCGGCCGCCTCGGGCTCGGCCGCGCAGCGGCGCTCACCCACGATGCGGCCCAGCAGCTCCAGCGCTTCCCCGGGAGGCATCACGTCGAGCCGCAGGTGCTGCGCCCCGGTCAGTCCGGTCAGCCGGGCGCGGCTGGTCACCAGGACGGCGCTGGCCCCCGACCCGGGCACCAGCGGTTGTACCTGGTCGTCGGAGGCGGCGTTGTCGAGCAGCACCAGGAACCGGCGTTCCGCCATCAGCGAGCGGTAGAGGGCGAGGCGCTCGTCGCCGTCGGCGGGGATCGCGCCGTCGGCCGTGCCGAGGATGCGCAGGAACGACGCCAGGACCGCTTGCGCAGTCAGGGGCTCGTGGTCGGCGGCGCGCAGATCCGCGTACAGGCATCCGTCCGGGAAGCGTTCCGTGACCTGTCGCGCCGCGTGGACGGCGAGGGCGGTCTTGCCCACGCCCGGGACGCCGTTGACGGCGGAGACCACGATGGCTCGTGTGCCGGGGTCCGTGAGCATGCCGGTGAGGGTGCCGACGGCCTCGCCCCGCCCGGTGAAGTCGTCGATTCCGGCAGGCAGCCGGTGGGCGTCGGGGACGCCGTCCGCGGTGAGGGCCGGGTGGGCCGGTGCGCCGGCCCCGGGCATGGGTTCCGCGCGCAGGATGCGCTGGTGCAGCTCCCGCAGTTCCGCGCACGGTCTGCGCTCGGACGGCGGGAGGTGGGCCAGCCGGTCGTCCAGGAACCTCCGGGTGTCCTCGTAGGCGCTCAGCGCCTCGGCCTGCCGGCCCGCCTGGTAGAGCGCGAGCATCTGGACGCCGCGCAGCCGCTGGCTGGCCGGGTACTCGATGACCAGGTCGCCCGCCTCGGCGTGCAGGTCCGGCCGGTCCCCGATCTGCGCATCGAGCTCCAGGCGGGCCTCCAGCAGCGACTGCCGGACGGTGTCGAGACGGTCCCGCTCCGCCCGGGCGTGCGGGCCGTGGAGGCCGGCCAGCGGCTCGGCCGACCACAGTTCGAGCGCCTTCGTCAGGGTGTCCCGCGCCTGCTCGGCCGTGCCTCCCGAGGCCCGGATGCGCTTGGCCTCCGCCTCCGCCTGCTCGAACGCCCAGGTGTCCACGGCGCCGGCCGGCACGCGCAACGCGTAGCCGTCGCCGACGGTCATGAGCAGCGGCATCTCGGGGGAGTGCCCCAGCACCCCGCGCAACCGGTACACATGGGTGCGGACGGACTGGTCCGGTCTGGACGGCCGGTCCGCCTCGTCCCAGACGCCCTCCGCGATCAGAGGCAGCGACACCGTCCGCCGCGCGGCGCCGAGCAGGATGGCGAGCACCTCGCACTGCTGGGGTCTGCCCAGGCGGATCTCCACGTCGTCACGCCAGGCCCGGACCGGGCCCAGCAGAGAGAAGCGGAATGCCGGTGCCACTGCATCGGAGGGCCGACGCCCCGCAGGGGAATTCCCGTGCGTCTCCATGGCTTGCTTCCTCTCTCACGGGCTAAGTTCCATAGGGAGTGCGTAGGTACGCAGGTGTGTCAGTGCGTAAGCGCGTATGTGTGATGGGATGTCGGTTGTCCGGATTGCCGTGGTGACACGGTCGGCTTGGGGCGAAAAGTGACGGTTCGATTTCAGACACTGGGACCGCTGCGCGTACGACGGGACGGCACCGAGGCCCCTGCCGGGCGGCCCCAGCAGCAGGCCGTCCTCGCGGCGCTGCTGGCGGCCAGAGGCAGGCCACTGACGGCCACCCAGCTCCTGCACGCCGTATGGGGAGAGGACGACGAGCACTGGCCGGCCCGCCCGAAGCGGATCCTGGCCACGCACGTCTACCGCATCCGTCAGATGCCGGCCTTCTCGCCGGCCAGTGCCGGTGGCGCTGCCGGTGCCGGTGGCGGTGCGGTCCTGCTCCAGGCCGGTGAGGGGTACCGGCTGTCGGTCGAGGACGCGGCCGTCGACATGCACCGCTTCGACGACGCGGTGCGGGCGGCCGCGGCGGCCCGCAGGAACGGCGATCCGGACGGTGCCCATACACTCCTGACCCAAGGGTTGGACCTGTGGTACGGGACTGCTCTGGAGGGGGTGCCCGGCCCGCTCGCCGGACGGATCCGGCAGCGACTGGCGGTCAGCCGCACGGCAGCCCTGGAGGCACGGCTTTCCATCGACGTGGCCCGCGGCCGGCACGCGGAGGTGCTGCCGGAGATAGCCGCTCTGGCGGACGCCCCGGACCCCTCCGGGCAGGTGCTGTCCTTGCTCGTCCTCGCTCTCTTCCGCAGCGGCCGGCGTGACGAGGCCTGCGCCGTCCTCGACCGGGCCCGGGACCGGGCCGGGGAACTCGGCCTCGATCCCGCGCCCGAACTGGAGCGGGCGCACCAGGAGATCCTCGGCCGCCCCGCCGGACCTGCCCGGTCCGGGCCGCCCCGCGGCCTCGTCCGCCCGTGCCACCTGCCGCCCGACACCGGTGACTTCACCGGGCGGACCACCGAAGCCGGCCTGCTCCTGGAAACGCTGGCGCCCGGCGGCCGGGCCACCGGGCGGCCGGTGGTCGTCCACGGAGCGGCCGGGACCGGGAAGTCCGCCCTCGCCGTCCACGTCGCGCACCGTTTGCGCGACGCCTACCCCGACGGTCAGCTCTACGCCGCCCTGACCGGTTCGCACGCGTCGCCGGTGAGTCCCGGCCGGGTCCTCGCCGCCTTCATCCGGGCGCTCGGCGGGGACGTGCCCGAGGACAACATTCCCGAGGACAATTTGCCCGAGGCGGAGACGGCCATGGCTGCGGCCTACCAGGCGGCGCTCGACGGTCGCCGGGTCATGGTCGTACTGGACGACGTGCAGGACCTCGACGGCATCCGCCCGCTGGTTCCCCGGCACCAAGGGTGCGGGGCCCTGGTCACCGGCCGGGCACTCACCGGGCTCCTGCCCGGCGCCCGGCTGCTGGCCCTGGGCGCCCTCTCCCCGGACGACGCGCTCGGCCTGCTCGCCCGCGTCCTCGGCCCCTCACGCGTCGAGGACGAACCGGACGCCGCACGGGCCCTGGCCGAGGCCTGCCGGCACCACCCGGCGCTGCTGCGCACGACGGCGGCACGGCTCGCCGCCCGGCCGCACTGGTCGCTGGCGAGCATGATCGACCGGGTGACGGGTGACGGGGGATAGGTGACGGGGGGTCGGGCCGGGAGGGAGGACGTCAGGACTTCCAGAGGACGTCACAGGGCAGGGGCATGCTGTACGGGGCCGTGCTGTGGCACCGTCTGCCGTTGTCACCGTAGATGAGCAGGGTGCCGGTGGAGTCCAGGAAGAGCTTCACCGGGTAGGGGCGATCGCCCCGCTGGGTCCCACTGGCCCAGCAGGCGCGCCCGTCCTGCGCGTAGACCACGAGGTTCCCGTCCGTCTGCATCACGGCCTTCTGGCCGCAGCCGACCGTGTTGCTGGCCCAGCGAGCGCTGCCGTTGACGTAGACGACGAGGTTGCCGTCCTTCTGCATGATGAGCCTGGCGGGGCCGTTGTCCAGGTGCCAGTCCGCGTAGAGGGGTTCGTCGTTCCAGATTTCCGTGTGCTCGGGGTTGATGTCTGCGTGCGCCGTGCCGCCGGCGAACAGCAGGCCGGCCGTGGCGACGACCGCGGATGCCGCGAGAGCGGTGAGACGGTGGGCTACCGAAGGACGCTTGGTGCTCGTGGATGTCATGACGGTCCTTTCTGCGGGACGGAGACGAGGGATTGAGGTGCAACGTCTCCCACGAGCATGTCCTGCACCGGTGAAAGGAGATTCAACAAACGATAAACGGTGAGATGGGGGATACCAGGAGGAACTCCGTGACCAGGGACTCCTCGGTGCGAAGCAGACTGAAGCGGTTGTTCGTGAGGCGGGTGAAGCGAAACGGTGGGCGGGAGACCGTGGCTGCCTGAAGGGGCGCAGTGCAACAAGGACTTCTCGGTGAAGACGGTTCCCCCTGGCGTACAACAGCAGCCGGTCGACGGGCCTGCGGGCACACCGGTGGCCCGGGCGGGTTTCTTGATCTCAAGTGCGGTTGAGCTTCTAGGGTCGTCAGCGACGAAAGGAACTCGGCTGTGACGACATTGGTTACGGGTGCCACCGGGAACACGGGTCGGCATGTAGTGGCGGAATTGGTCCGCAGAGGAGAGCGCGTTCGAGCGCTGACGCGGAACCCGGCCGGCGCCGCGGAAAGGCTTCCGGCCGGGGTGGAGCTGGTGGTCGGCACGCACACCGCCCCGGAGAAGCTGGACGCTGCTCTCGACGGCATCAGCCGTTTGCACATCACTGTGACGGCGGGGCTCGCCGAGGTCGGGCCCGAGTTGGTGCGGCGGGCGGTCGGTGCGGGTGTACGGCGCATCACTGTGGTGTGGGGTGGTGGTGTGGGCCCGGTCGAGCAGGCCGTGGCGGAGTCGGGCGTGGAATGGACGCGCCTCGAACCACAAGAGTTCATGTGCAACACGTTGAACTGGGTCGAATCGATTCGGGACGAGGGGATCGTCCGCGAGCCGTACGACTTTCCCAGCGCGCTCGTCCACGAGGCCGACATAGCGGCGGTGGCGGCGGTCGCACTGCTCGACGACGGCCATGCGGGGCGTGCCTACAACCTCACCGGGCCCGAATCGCTGACCCCGCGTGAACGGATCGCCATCCTGTCCCGGGAAGTCCGCCGCGACATCGCCTTCGTGCCGATCACGCACGAACAGGCCCTCGACAGGCTGATGGCCACCGGTGTGCCCCGGGCGGACGCCGAATATGTCATCGGCTGGTACTCCACGCCCAGCGACGACTCCACGACCGTCGTCGACACCGTCCAGAAGGTGACCGGCCGCCCGGCGCGCACGTTCGCCCAGTGGGCGGCCGAGCACGCCGAACGCTTCCAGGCGCCCCACAGCGGTTCGGCCGGCTA
>NZ_JANIID010000031.1:0-116828 GCF_024519335.1 Streptomyces telluris | reverse complement strand
GTACCTGGCCGCTCTGGCCTCCGGCGAACACAGCGAACACACACGCGAGCCGGAGCTGACCACCGCCAAGGCATGAGGCGGGCGGCCAAGGGGGGCTGTGCGCACGAGAGGCGTCGGAGACCGTGCCGATGGCTTGAGCCGGGGAGACGGATTCCGGTACGGGTTCCGTCTCCCCGGTGGGGTGCCCGTGAGCCAACACGGGCACGCCTGGGGTCCCTGGTTGCTGTGGTTGGAGCCAGTGGCAGTCAGGGGTGTGCCCTGGGGCGTCAGCCGGATCGTTGCAGCAGGTGTCGGCGGCAGGCAAGTGAAGTGGGACAAAAGTGAGTGAAGGTGCGGCCGGCCTACGGCCAGGTCAGGGCCGGTTGACAATGTCGGGTTATTGGTCCGTGGCCGGCTCCAGGTGAGGTGGCTGTCCGAGGCGATCATTGGCCAACGTTCATGCGCTTCATGCCGATTCGGTACGTCGCGGCGGCGTGGGACAGTCATGAGCATTCGGCGGCGATCCCGCATGCGGCGGCGGCGATCACTGGCACGATGTGCTGCACCGCGACGAGGCGGAGCCAACCGCCCGCGGTCTTCCGGTTGGAGCCAGTTCCGCATGCGTCCGGCAGCCCTGCGCGCCGGGCCGAAGTGATCAGGGAGTTCCTTCGTGTCGTCCAACGCCTCCCCCGCCGAGTGTGCCGCGGCTCTCGAGCCGCGCCTCGGCACCGCAGAAGCCGCCGTCGTCATCGTCATCGTGGTCACCGTGGCGTTACTGAACGCTCATGGCGCCTCTCCCGCCCGCTCGCTGGTACTCGTCGGAGGCGCCGGGCTGCTGGCTCTGGGCCTGGTGCGTCTGCGGGCGATGCGGTGGCGCACGGGCGCGCTGCGGCGTGCCGGTGAGGCCCTCCTGCTCCCTGTGCCGACGGCGTGAACAGGGAGGTGACGCAGCGGCCAGGACGTCCCCTCAAACACGTACCGGATCCGGATCACGGCGTCGGCCGGCTGGCGGAGATGCTGCGCCGGGCGCGCGCCCGCAGTGGCTTGACCCGGGCGCAGGTGGCGTTCCGTATCCACCGCTCGACCGCGACGGTGCAGCGGGCCGAGGCCGGCCGGACCTGCCCGACCTGGCCCGTGACCCGGGAGTACGCCGTCGTATGCGACGTCGACGTCGAGGAGGCGGAGTTGCTGTGGAAGGCTGCCCGTCGGCCTCCGGGCAGCGGGAGGCTGACGCCCGCGCCCCGGCTGGCGCTGGTGCGCAGCGCAGCCGACCTGGCAGCCGCGCTGGTCCGTGTGCACGAGGAGAACAGCAGGCCCTCGCTGCGCAGGATGGAGGAGCGGGCCGAGGCACGGGCGAAGGAGTTCACGCCCTTGTCGCGCATGTCGGCGTGGCGCATCGTCAACCGGCAGTTGCTGCCCAGCTCGGTCCGGCAGTTGTGCGCCTACTTGGCCGCCTGCCAGGTGCCGGAGGAGAGCTTCCCCGCGTGGATCCGGGCCTGGCACGGCGTGCGAGCCCACGAGAAGTCGCTGGCACCGGCTCGTCCGGCGGGCGGAGCACGGGAGCACCGGTGGATCGCCATGGCGAAGGCCAGGGAGACCATGCAGGAGCGCGGCCTCAGGCCGCTCGACAGCTACCCGGGAGAGCACACGCCTTGGGCCGCGCGGTGCCTCGGGTGCGGGCAGCTCAGCCGCTTCCGGCTGGCATCGGTCCGGGAGGGCGCAGGCTGCCCGGTCTGCGAAGCTCACTCGAAACACAGCGCGGCCTGAACGCACTCGCCTCGCCCGCACGACAGTTTGGGAAACGTCACTCGTGGCAAACCGTGACGAACCTGCCATTGGCACTGGGCGAGGCCGATGTGCAGAACCCTCGTCGAGGCGGGCCGCACGTCTCTCCGCGACCGGATACCAGAGCGTCCACGAGATGCGGGAGGTCGTGAACGCGATCCGGTGCCAGAACCGCACCGGCTGCCAGCGGGGCTTCCTGTCGCATGAGTTCACACGGGCCGCCGTATGGCTGGGAAAGGCCGTCAGGGAGTCGCCATCTTCCATTGAGTGGGCCAGCTGCTGGACGGTTGGCACCGGCCTGAGGCACTGTCATGCCTGCATCGTTCGCGCTCGCCTTATGTGAAAGGGCAGTCGCATGCGAAAGAGATCAGGCAAAGGGTACAGACGCATCGGTCGGCTGGTCAGGACTCTCCGGGCGAGTCTGCTTGCCTCTGCGGCGGTCGCGGCACTACTGGTCGCGATGCCCGGCACCCTCGCGGCCGCGCCCCAGCAAGGTGTCGGCCACTTCGGCTCCTCGATTGCTGCGGCGCGCAACGCGGACGGCCGGCTGGAGCTGTTCGGCGCCGATCGCACCCAGGGCGTGTGGCACCGATGGCAGAGGCGCCCCGGTGGCGACTGGTCCGGCTGGGAGAAGTTCGACGGTGTGTTGAGGCCCTAACCCCGCTGTTTCAGTTGAGGCTGGTCCGGCTGCAGGCCGGAAACCCGAAAGTACCTTCTGAACAGGGACGGTGTGGCCTTCGACTGTCTCTGTCGGTCTCATCGGAAGGCACTCTCTGTGCGAGAGGGCGTATGAGGCCCGATTTCCGTTATGGGATTGGCGTTGAGCGAGGCCTCCTGCGAAGGGCCGGATGCCACCCCGCGAAGGGTTCCACGTCGCTTTGCATCCGGGCCCCGAACAAGTAGCCGTCCATCTGCGCCTAGATGTCGTCACAGCTATAGCCCTGGACGGCCCGGCCGCTTGGCACGTACGGATTCTCGTCGACGAGCTTGCAGGACGCCCAGACGCTCGGCCGGGATCTCCTGGTGCGACATGGGCAGACCACCACCCTTGCTGAGCGGGCCTGCATAGCTCTCCGCAGTCCGCCAGAGGTCAACAGCGGCCCCGTAGGAGTCGATCACAGCCTCACCGCCCGACTGAGAAACCGTCTTCGGTGCCCGACGAAGGGCTGGGCCTGTCCGATCGGCTGTCCGTACGTCACCTGAAGGTGGAGGCGTTCTCCGCGGTTCGCATGTCTCGCGAGGTGTGGGCCCCTGTTCCCGGTGGGGGCACCTTCATGGAATGCGTCGGGCGGCCGCCGGGCGGGAGGCGGAGTCCATCACCTGGGACACCGCTGTAGAAACGCTGTCGCTTGCACCCTGACTGGAGGAGCGATTCGTATGCCGCATGCCTACTACTGTGCCAAATGCAAGAACGAGCAGACCGACCCCAGCGACGCCGAACACCTCGCCGGTCTCCTTGGCTTATCCCTGTGGTTACCCAACGACAAGGCCGGTTCGTTCGGATTTCCCGACGGTGCCCTGGCGTGCCGACAGGCCATTGACGAAGCTGATTGCGTGATTTGCCAGCCGCCGATCGGCCGTGACTGCGCCTGGGAACTCGGCTACGCCGCGGGCACCGGGAAGAAGATCTATGTCATCGGGTCTCTGCCGGAGGACGACTGGATGACCAAGATCGACATCCAGTCCATCGACCCAGCCGCCCTGGCCCCCGGTTCTGCCGGCCTCGTGCCAACAGCGGGCCGGCCAGTGTTCCGGCCCTTGTGGCACAGGACGGAGGAGACGCCGGCGGCGGCGCAACGCGCCGGCAATCCGAGCTGCCCGGCCACGCATACACCAGGGTGGCGGCAATCGACTGCGGTACCAACTCGATCCGGCTCCTCGTGGCTGATCTGCCCTCGGCAGGCCACGGCCCGGCCGCGCGAATGGTCGAGGTGGTGGAACGATTCGACATCATCCGCCTGGGGCAGGACGTCGGGCACACCGGGAGACTGGCGCGAGAGGCCGTCGACCGGGCGCGGGCGGTGCTGGCCGACTACGCGGCGCTGATCGTCGCGTTCGATGTCGAGCGTGTGCGGATGTGCGCCACCTGGGTCTCGCGCGGCGCTGCCGATGGTGAGGAGTTTCTGGCCCTGGTGAGCGACACGCTCGGTCTGACGAGCGAGGCGCTGTCCGGCAGGCAGGAGGCTCACCTGGCCTTCGCGGGAGTCACTCGCGCCCTGACCGGTGAGGTCAACGCCCCTTACCTGATGGCCGACATCGGCGGCGGATCGACCCAGTTCGCCCTCGGATCCTCGGACGCCGAGCATGCCGTCTCCGCCGACCTTGGATGCGTGCGGATCGCGGAACGGCATCTGCGCACCGACCCGCCGACACCACAGGAGATCGCCGCGGCCGAGCGGGCCATCGAGACCAAGCTCGACGAGGCGCTGGCGGCGTTGCCGGGATGGCAGGACGCCGCTCTGATCGGGGCCTCCGAAGCGGTCACCACAGTGGCAGCGATCGCCTGGGCACGGCAATCCTCCTCGTCCGGACCCTGCCCCGGATATCTGACCTATCTCGACGTGGACCGAGTAGTGAACGATCTGCTGGGGACCACAGCGGCGCAGCGGTCCCGGATACCCGGCATGCACCCGGGCATGGTGGACGTGATCGTCGCGAGCGCGCTGGTGGTGCGCGCCACGATGAAGCACACCGGCAAGGAGACGATGGTCGTCAGCCGGCACGGACTTCTGCACGGAATCGCCTGGTCGCTCGGTGAACGGCCGCTGCACACCGCTTCTCCCGCCACTGACGTAGTCGACAACGGAAAGGTACGGTCGTGAACCTCATCGTCGGCATGACCGGCGCATCGGGTGCCATCATCGGCGTGCGCACCCTGCAGGCATTGCAGGCCCTGGAGGTGGAGACCCACCTCGTGCTCACCCCGTGGGGGCGTGCGCTGGTGGAATACGAGACCAGTTACACCGTGCAGGATCTGCGGGAGATGGCCGACCACGTCCACGGGCCCGCTGACCAGGCAGCCGCGATATCCAGCGGGTCCTACCCGACCGACGGGATGATCATCGCCCCGTGCAGCATGAAGACGCTGGCCGCGATCCGGGCGGGGTATGCGGAAGACCTCGTCGTACGAGCGGCCGACGTCACGCTCAAGGAGCGGAGGAAACTCGTCCTCGTTCCCTGTGAAGCACCACTGAACGAGATCCACCTGGAGAACATGCTGGCCCTGGCCCGCATGGGCGCCCTGATCCTTCCGCCGATGCCGGCCTTCTACAACCACCCCGAGACCATCGACGACATCGTGATGCACCTCGTGGCCCGCATCTTCGACCACTTCGGTCTCGAACTCCCCTCCGCCTTCCGTTGGAAGGGCGGGCTCAGCAGACCTCGGGTCGAGCCCGCGACGGACCCGATCACGGAGGGACACTCGGATGCGCCCGCGTAGCAGGACGCCCATGCCGAGGGTTCCGCCGGCACCCCTGGCAGTGGGCCCAAGGGGCATCCGGACCTCGTGTATCAGCCTGAGCGACGGCCGCCTGGGCCCCTACCGGGGAGGCAGCGGGCGCGGGTACGTCGCGCCACACTGAAGAAGGCGCTGAACCAGTTCCCACTCTTCTTCGAGGACCGGCTCGACACCACATGAAACCCGAGGGCTTACACGCTTGCACGAAGTCCCGGACAGGTCCCCTCGTTGGTCGGTCGGCTACGCCTATGAGGACGCTCATGGAATCGCATCCGGTGGGCCTGGGAGGGTCAGGGTGAAGGTGGTGCCGGGGCGGGGGTGGTCGGAGTGGGCGGTGAGGGTGCCGTGGTGGCGCTCGGCGATATCGCGGGCAATGGCGAGTCCGAGGCCGCTGCCGCCTGTGTCGCGGGCGCGGGCCTCGTCGAGACGGGTGAACCGTTCGAAGACGTGCTCGCATTCGTCCGGGGTCAGAGGTGTGCCGTCGTTGTGGACGCTGACGGTGTGTGTCTGACCGTCGGTGGTGATGTCCAGGACGACGGCGGTGTGTGCGTGCCGTACGGCGTTGTCGAGGAGGTTGCGCAGCAGCCGGTGGAGCTGCGCGCCGTCGCCGCGGACGGGAGCCTGGTCGGGACTGCTGCGCAGAGAGACAGGGTGGCCGCGGTGCCGGTACTCGTAGACGAGTTCTGCGGCGAGGCCGGCCAGGTCGATCAGGGAGTGGGCGGCAGGGTGGTCGGGGCGGGCCAGCAGGAGCAGGTCTTCGGTGAGGGTGTGGATGCGTCGCGTGGCAGTGAGGGCGTCGTGGAGTGTCTGGCGGGGGTCGATGGTGTCGGGGTGGGCGAGAGCGGTTTCGAGTTCGTAGCGCAGGGCGGCGACGGGGGAGCGCAGTTCGTGTGAGGCGTCCGCGACGAAGCGGTGTTGGCGTTCTACAGCGGTCTCCAGGCGGTCCAGGGTGGTGTTGGTGGTCTGTGCCAGGAGGCGGACGGGGTCGCGGGCGTCGGGGACGGGGACTCGGCGGTCGAGGCTGGTGTCGGTGATCTCGGCGACCTCCTGCCGGATGGCCTCGACCGGACGCAGGGAGCGGCGTGCGGCGGTCCAGGCGAGGGTGGCGACCAGCAGTGCGGCCAGGGGGACACCTGTCATGAGCGGGGTCTGCAATGAGGCGGTGGCCTGCTTGGCATCGTCGGGGGGCACGAAGACGTAGAGGGTGGAGCGGCACGAGCCGTCGGCTTCGGTAGGCAGGCCGCATGCGTTTGCGGGGGTGTGCACGGCGGTGGCGAAGACGGTCATGGTGCGGTGGGCGAGAGTGTGAGCCTGCCGGTGGGCGAGCAGAGCCTTCTGCTGGGCAGAGGTGTTACTGCTGGGGGGCGGCTTGAGCATCCCGTCGGAACGGTGGAAGCGGTCGCGCTCGCGTTCGTCGACCGCGCCGACGTGGACCGTGCCCCGCTGCGGACTGCCGGTTGTCCGGCGGGGTGGCTGGGCGGGGGGCGCGGGGAGCAGCGCCGTCAGATCGGCAAGGTATTGGGTGCCGCCGGCTGCGGCAGTGGTGCGGCCTGCTCGGTCGACCTCGATGAGGGGCCAGCCGCGCAGGGGGTCGCTGAGGATTTCTTTGCCGGCGGCCGCCTGGGCGGCGAGTTGAACAGACAGCTCGAATGCCCGGTTCTCTGTCGTCCGGTAGGCGTCCGCGCGAACGTGCTGGAACAGCCACCACGCCCCGCTGCCGAACAGCACGAGGGCGGCGACGCCTGCCACGAGTGCGATGCGCACCTGGCCGGGCAGGCCACGGAGCAGGGCTGGTGTGCGGCGCGAGGGATGCTGCCGGGCGGTCATTACGGCTGTTCGCGGGGCGTGAGGCGGTATCCGTATCCGCGGACGGTTTCGATGCTGCGGACGGCGAAGGGGGCGTCGACCTTCTTGCGCAGTGCGGAAATATAGACCTCCACGATGGCGGTGCCCCCGGTGTAGGCCGGGTCCCAGACTTCGTCGAGGATCGCCTCCTTCGACACCGGGTGATCCGGTGTGTGGAGCAGGCAGGTGAGGATCGCGAACTCTTTCGGCGTCAGGGCGAACTCGACGGCACCTCGGCCCGCGCGGCGGGAGGCCAGGTCGGCCCACAGGTCGCCGACGCGCAGCACGGACTGACCGGTCGTGGCGGCGGTGCCCCGGCGCAGCAAGGCCCGCAGCCGCGCGAGCAGGACCACTGAGGAGAACGGCTTGACCAGATAGTCATCGGCACCGGTGTCCAGGCCCTCCGCCTCGTCGTACTCGCCGTCCTTCGCGGTCAGCATCAGCACGGGCGTAGTGAGGCCCGCGGCGCGTAGAGCGGAACAGATTCTGTAGCCGTTCAGGCCGGGGAGCATGATGTCCAGCACGATGACCGCATGGTCACCGGTCAGTGCTCGTTCCAGTCCGGTGGTGCCGTCACGGACGAGTTCGACGCGGTAGCCCTCCGCTGTCAATCCGCGCTGCAGGGCGGGCCCGAGCTGCGGATCGTCCTCGACGACCAGGATGCCTTTCACGCAGTTGAGCCTTTCATACCGCACGCTCTTTTTCCTGAAGGTGATCTTTAGGTTCTTTAGATCATCTTTGGGCTGGTTCCTGCATGGTGTGTCTCCGCCACACCGGACAGAGGTGCCCACCTGCTCACAGCCGACCAGGGCTCTACGGGACCGTTCCGAGCCGGCACTCCTCCGCACCCTGATCGCTCCGAAAGCCGCCGTCATGCCGAGCCTTGCCGTCCGCCCCGTCCGCCCCGTCCGCTCCATTCGCTCCTGCCGCCGCGGCCTTGCCCGGCGGCATCCAGCAGTGACCGCGGCACTCTGCCTCATCACCGGGACAGCCCTTCTGACCGGATGCGGGGTGCAGCGCCTCACGCCGGCCCAGGCGCGCACACAAGCGGACAGAAGTGCACTCGTCACACAGAGTGACACAGGTGAGGCGCCGGTGGACTGCCGGAAGGCGAAGTGCATCGCGCTGACTTTCGACGCCGGCCCCGGGCCCCGCACCGCCGAGCTCCTGGACATCCTCAAAGCGAAGAAAGTGCACGCCACCTTCTTCCTCCTGGGCAAAAATCACGTCCTCGCCCACCCTGACCTGGTGCGCCGGGAAGCAGCCGAAGGGCACGAGATCGGCAACCACACCTGGACCCACCAGCGCCTCGACCACCTCACCCCCGACCGGATACGCGACGAGCTCGACTACACCCAGGACGCGATCAAAAAGATCACCGGCAAGGCCCCCACCCTGATGCGACCGCCGCAGGGCGGCACGAACAAGACGGTGGGGTCGGTCGCCCGCTCACGGGGCCTGTCCGAAGTCCTGTGGAGTGCCACCGCGAGCGACTACGCCACCACCGACACCCGCCTGATCGGCGACCGCATCCTCAATCAGGCATCCCGCGACGGCATCATCCTGCTCCACGACATCTACGACGGCACCGTTCCCGCCGTCCCCAGGATCGTCGACGAGCTACGCGCCCGGGGGTACACCTTCGTCACCGTCCCCCAGCTCCTGGCTCCAGCCAGTCCGCAGCCCGGCACCGTCTACCACCCGTGACCCGTCCCACCAGCCAGCCGGAGATGCAGACACATGCGTATTTCCTTCCTGCTCCACAACGCCTACACCTTTGGCGGCACGATCAGATCGACGTTCAACCTCGCCGCTGCACTGGCCGCCCACCATGAGGTGGAGATCATCTCGGTCTTCCGCTACCGCCGGACGCCGGCCATGGGCGCACCACCACATGTGCAGTTGACGCCTTTGGTGGATATGCGCCGCAATTCGGCGCACTACGACGGCGACGATCCCCGCCACGCACAGCCCGCCCGTGTCTTTCCCCGCGCGGACGGCCGCCACAGGCAGTACAGCCGCCTTACGGATGAACGCATCGGCCGCTATCTCTCCCGCCTGGAGGCAGACGTGATCGTCGGCACCAGACCGGGCCTGAACGTGCATATCGCCCGGCAGGCTCATCCCGCCGCCATCAGAGTGGGTCAGGAACACCTCACCCTCTCCGGCCACGGATTGCGCATGCGCCATGAGATACGCCACCGCTACCCCTTGCTGGACGCGCTCACCACCGTGACCGAAGCCGACGCGCGTGCCTACCGGCAACTCGGCCTGCCTGACGTGCAGGTGCGGGCGATTGCGAACAGCGTCCCTGCCATGACCCCACGGCCGGCTGAGCACACCGGCAAAGTCGTCGTAGCCGCAGGGCGGCTCATCCCGGTGAAACGCTACGACCTCCTCATCAAGGCCTTCGCCGAGGTCGTCGCCTCCCACCCGGACTGGCAACTACGAATCTTCGGCAAAGGCGACACCACCGGCAACGAGAAGAGCACTCTGACCGCCCTCATCGACAGCCTGGGGCTGAACGGCCACGTCTTCCTCAACGACCATGTCGGCGCCCTGGAGGACGAGCTGGCGAAGGCGTCCATCGCCGTCTCCGCCTCCGACCGGGAGTCTTTCGGCATGACCATCGTCGAGGCCATGCGCTGCGGTCTTCCCGTCGTCGCAACCGACTGCCCCAACGGGCCGCGCGAGATCATCACCCACGGAGTCGACGGACTCCTGGTCCGCCCCGGCGATACGCAAGGCCTCGCCGCCGCGCTGTGCGACCTCATCCGCGACGACACCCTGCGCCGGCGCATGGGAGAAACAGCTCGGCACAACTCGGCCCGCTACGCCCCGGACCACATCGCCGAGCAACACCTCGACCTCTACCGGGACCTGCTCGGGCGCGGCCCCGGCCGGCGCTCGCTCGGTCCGCTGCAGGAAGCCGCCCACCGGACGCGTACCGCCGCCATCGACACCGCGCACAGCCTGCGATCCACTGCGCGCCGCGCGACGAAGAGGTAATGCTGTGGTGGTAACGGTTTGGTGGTAACGGTTTGGTGGCAACGCTTTGGCTGACCCGCATGCATCCGGTCGCGTTCCAGCGGCGAGCGCGGCAGAAGGCCGCCGCGACCTCGCAGGCCCTGGCTCCCCCTTTCACGGCACGACAACTACGCCGCCGAATTTCTCGACCGGGCCGTCGGATACGTCGAATACGTCGAGTACCTCCGCCGCGTTTCGCAGGGCGTTGCCCGTGCTGAAGGCGTGCCTGACGTCGTGGCAGGGGGCGCGCACTCGCCGGTCCGCGGCGGTCGCGCGGGCGAAGGCCGCCGGGCTTCGGTTGCCCTTCCTGGCGTGGGCGGCGCGGCCGGCTGCTGAGGGTACGACGGTTCGGTGCGCCACGCGGAGTCCGTGGCGTTGACAGTCCCCCTGGGCCGCTGGGCGCGGGGGTCGATCTGAGAAGCCGGATCATTGACGAGACACAACCATCTGACGAAGCGGGACCGTAGTCGGCGACGGAGGGCTGCCGTGACCGCCGTCCTGACAGTGCTGGCGGCACTGGTCACGAACGTGAGGCTGACCGGCACGGCGGCGCACGCCGTGAACAAAATCGGCAGTTCGCCCTTCGCTACGTACAACATGCACGGATCCGGCAACGGCATGAACTGGCGGGCGGAGATCGAGAGGCTGACCGCGCACAACGTAGTGGTGGCCCTGCAGGGGGTCGGCAGCGATCGCTACGTGTGCTTTCTGCAGACCGACCCTCGCAGGACGGGGGCCGCAGGCCAGGACACGTGGGACTGCGGGCAGATGAATCTGGCGGCCGTCACTGATTCCCGGGCCGATGAGGTCCGCGTGCTCGAGAACCCGAGATGCGACCCCGACCCGAACGCCCCGAACAGCCGCTACCGGGCGCGTCCCCCGCTCGGTCTGCGGTTCGGGAACACCTGGTACTGGAACATGCACGTCAACCGCACGGCCTGCCAGGAGGGTTCACCGCGACCATTCCGAGGGGCTCCGGTCCGACCACGTGCCCGTGGACTTCGCCCGGACACCGCCGCCGGGACTGCGGCGTGCTGGACCCGCTAACCCGTGGCCCGCCTCGTTCCTGTGGCCCTCCCGGAACCGACCGTGTTGGCTTCTGGGGTGTCCTCTGGCGGGGCGCGTCGGCCCGAGGGAGCCTTCTCCGAGCTCAGAGCGTGTTGGATCTCCTGGTTCGAGGGGCGAGGGTGCCGGATACCGGTGGTCGTGGCGTCGGTTAGGACTGGGCCACGGTCCTCCCCTGCTTCGATGTGCGGCTGTGCGGCGTACGACGGGGCAGGTGTGATGGCCCAGGCGGCGGTCTCGGCCAGCGCGAGACCGCTCTGAGCGGCTAGTGCCGACCGGAGTCGAGCAGCGTGCCGTCATCTCACCGCAGCAACGCAGGCCCGGTAGAGGTGCTCAACGACGCCCTGAGTGTGTGGGGCGGTATGGGAAGCCAAGGGATCCATGGGTTCCTTGGCAGCGACGGGATGCGATCGTCTTCTAGGCGGGGGCCAGGCCGGCGTGGGGTGAGGGCGTATTCCTGGGCTGTGGCCGTGCGGTCGGCAGGCTGGTGGGCGCCGGGGGAGAGGTGGCGGCAGTCGATGTGCCGACGCGGGGCGCACGGGCCAGGTGCCGGCGCAGGTGGGCCGGGTCGGCGGGCAGGTTGTCGAGAGTGCCGCGTTCGGCGGCTGTCCGGGCTGTGCCCAGGCGGGCGGCGGCTGCGGCAAAGAGCAGTGCCAGGGCTGGAAGGCCGAGAGCGGCCTCGCTCAGACGCGTGGTGATGGGGTTGCAGTGGGCGGTAGGCGGCGGTACGCCGTCGGTGAGGCCGGGTCGGTTCAGCGGTCGTGCCGACGCGCGGTCCCTGGGACTCCGTCGGGTCGGTCCCGGGGTCACTTGGGCGGGAGCTCGGCGGTGACCTCCATGGCCCAGGTCAGCCAGTCGTCCAGGACATCGTCGTCGAGGGTTTCCTCCGCCAGCACGACCCAGCCTCTTTGTTCCTTGCCCCGGATCACCAAGGGCGCGGCGCCGGGGCGTGCAAGGGCCTCGTCGGTTCTTTCTTTGCCGACGCGGACCATGAGGCCCTCGTCGTACAGGTTGGCCAGTGCGTTTCCCTGGAGGAGGAAGGTCAGGCCGCTGAACATCTTCTTCGCGATCACCCCCTCGGGCTCCAGGCGTTCCCTCACGCGTTCTGCGAGCACTTCGTCGTAAGCCATGGCTCCACCACCCTGTTGCCGAGCGGCCCTGCAGGGCCGGCTGTGGTCATCTGTCGTCATCGTTTCTGCTGGTCGTCGATGCGGCCACCCGTAGGTCGCGCGGTGGCCGGGAGGGCGGGGATCGCCCTCCCGGCTGCCGGAGCGGTCAGCTGCCGCGCCGGCAGCGGTCAGGGGCTGTGCCCGGCTGCTCACCGGCCCTGGTGGTGCGGCTGGAGGATTTCGTGCACGGTGCCGGAGTCGTCGCGCAGGGTCGCGGAGATGCCCCACGGCCTGGGCTGCGGCTCCTGGAGGAAGGTCACGCCCCGCGCGGACAGCTCGGCGAAGGCCGCATGGCAGTCGGCGACGGTGAACGTGCAGCCGATCAGGACGCCCTTTTCGAGCAGCGAAGTGAGCTGCTGGGCGGAGGCGGGGTCCATCATCGGCGGCCCCGGGACCATCAGGGTGACCTGAACCTCGGGCTGCTCCTTGGCGCCCACGGTGACCCAGCGCATGCCCTCGCCGAACGGCACGTCCGCGCGTACCTCCAGGCCCAGCTTGTCGGTGAAGAACGCCTTGGCCGCATCCTGGTCCAGCACCCAGACCGTGGCCGTGTTCACTCCAGCAATCATGATCTTTCCTATTCGTGTGCGGCACATTCTGAGCTCATGCTCGGTGGCGATGTGCCGGTGTGGTTTCGGGGGAGCGGGTCCGGGCGTGCGGATGTCCGGCTGGTCCTGAACGGACCGCTCCGCACCACGCGGCTGCGCGGAGGCAACCGGATGCCGCCCGGCCCGCATCCGCCGCTTCCCGCGGGACGGGCTCCTGCCATCTCGCCGATCAGGCTCCTCGGCGCCCGGACGTTTCCCACGGTAGAGGCCCTTTAGGACACCTCGCGTCACCAATGCCTGGCAGTCTGGAAAACATGTCCCAGGACCTGCCCGCCCGCATGCTGCGCCTGCTCTCCCTGCTCCAGACGCGCCGCACCTGGTCCGGCACCGAGCTCGCCGAACGGCTGGGCGTCACCTTGCGCACCATCCGCCGCGACATCGACCGGCTCCGCGATCTGGGCTACCCCGTCGAGGGCACCACCGGCACCGCGGGCGGCTACCGCCTGGCCGCCGGCACCGACCTGCCCCCGCTCCTGCTGGACGACGAGGAGGCCGTCGCCATCGCGGTCGCCCTGCGCACCGCTGCCGGCGGTGTCACCGGCATCGAGGAGACGGCCGTCCGCGCCCTGGCCAAACTCGAACAGGTCCTACCCCAGCGGCTGCGCCACCAGGTGACCGCGATCCAGGCCACCGCCACCCCGCTCCCCGTGCCCTGGAGCACCGGACCCGAGGCCGACCCCACCGTCCTGGCCACCCTGGCCGCGGCCTGCCGCGACCACGAGATCACCACCTTCACCTACCGGACCGGCAAAGGCGTCACGGGCCGGCGCCGGGCCGAACCGCACGCCCTGGTCGCCGCCGCACCCGTCTGGTACCTCGTCGCCTACGACACCGACCACGACGAATGGCGCCTCTTCCGCGTCGACCGCCTCACCGACCCCACCCCCACCGGCCACCGCGCCGCCCCTCGCGAACTGCCCGCCACCGACGCGGCCGCCTACGTCGCCACGCGCCTGGCCGCCGCCCCCGCCCGCTACACCTTCCATGCCACCGTCCCCGCAGACGCCGCCACCGTCCGCGCCCGCACCTACGCCCTCCCCGACCGCGTACACCCCCTCGACGAGACCACCAGCACCCTCGACCTCGCCGCCGACAACCCCCACCACATCGCCGAACAACTCCTCGGCATCGACCTCGGCCCCACCCGCACCATCCACGGCACCCCCGAACTCGCCCCCCACCTCGAGCAACTGGGCCGGCGCCTGTTCCGCGCCGCACGCGCCCTCGCCCAACAGGACGAGAAGAGCGAAGAGCAGGCGGAGTTGGACGCCCGACACGAGCAGTAGACGGCGGGAGTGTCAATTCAACGGCTGGACTTGGTTGTTGACTGGTCAGTTGTCGGCGGGGGCCAGTCGGCCTTCGAAGGCGATCTGCAAGGCGTTGAGCGGCGCCTCCAGCGCTGGGTCCACCTCTTGCGACCCTCCCTGTGGCCGAGATCATCACCGAGACCCTGGGGCGCGCGGTGCGCTACCAGCAGGTACCGTTCGCGGACTTCCGGGCGCGGATGGTGCAGCGCGGCGCGAGCCCGGCGCTGGCGCAGGACATGGCGGACATGGTCGACGCACGGAACAACGGGATCTACGAGGCGGAACCCCGTGACCCGGCCTCTGTCACTGCCACCGGCTTCCGCCAGTGGTGCCAGGACGTCCTGAAGCCGGCCGTCCAGTCCTGAACGTGCCCCGTCGAAGTCCTTCAGCCTTCAGTCACGTCTGCCGGCGTAGTGACCGCTGACGGAACGCAGTACCTCACTCGGGAAGCGGGAAGCGGGAAGCGGGAAGCGGGAAGCGGGAGTCGGAAGTGGTGCTGTCCGTCGGAAGCTACGCCGGACGGCCGCCTGTTCGGACCGGTCGGCGCCCCGCTCCAGCGCCGGACCCGAGTCGCATTCCCGTTCCTTGCAGAGACATCCGTGTCCACACTCGCGCTCAACTCCGCGCCACGGCGCTGTTTTACGCGCTGCTCCGGGTGTGTGCGGGACGCCTGATATTGGGGAACTCCTTTTGAGGCAGGAGATATCCGTTGTGTCGGAATAAGACGACTTATTAAGAAATAGGGAGCGACAAATCATCCCCGCGGAGGCTACTGTCGGTTCCGGCACCACCGTCGATTGCCGCCCACCGCAACGGCTCGCGCCCACAATAACCGGAGGATGAATTCCGGCCAGCCGGCACGACGCGGCAGCACCGGTGCCTTGTCAGCATCATCAGCCGGGTCGGAGACCTGCTCATGAAGTACACCCGTTATTGCCGTTCTCTGTTGTCCACGTCGGCGTCGGATGTGGACCGGTATCCGAAGAGCCACCACGCGGGCGCGGATATGTGTGTCGTAGACCTAGAAGATTCCGTTCCGCAGCGGGACAAGGAGGAGGCGCGCCGACGGGCCGAGCTGTTTTTCACCAGCCCCTCGGCCGCGGCCACCCGGTGCGGGATACGTATCAACTCCGTGATAGAGCCGGACGGGCTGCGTGACCTGCTGGCCCTGCGGCACTACGCCGTCAAGCCGGCCGTCGTCGTGATCCCCAAGGCGGAATCGGCGCGCGACGTCGAGATCGTCGAGCGCGTTCTGCACGGCTCCTGCCCCGAGACCCAGTTCTTCGCCGTGGTGGAGACGCCACGGGGGCTGGAGAACGCCGACCGGATCGCTGCCGCGTCGTCGCGGCTGCGCGCGCTGATCTTCGGCGCGGCCGATTACTCCTTTGACATAGGGGCCCGGCTCGCCTGGGACCCCCTGCTCCATGCCCGCGCCCGGCTCGTCAACAGCGCCCGTGCCGCGGGCATCGACGTGGTGGACGCCCCCTTCTTCGCGTTCGCCGATGCCGCCGGACTGAAGTACGAGGCGGCCCTCGCCCGGGATCTCGGGTTCAGCGGGAAGATCGCCGTACACCCCCGTCAAGTACCCGCCATCAACGAAGCCTTCTCGCCCGATGCCGAACTGCTGGCGAGGGCCCGCCGGGTCGTCGCGGCGGGCCGGGCGAGCGGCGACGGCATCGCCGTCGTGGACGGCGCAATGGTGGGAACCCCCTTCTTCGAAGCAGCCCGGCGGCTGGTCGAAGAATTCGGAACGACCGAACCGTCCGCCTTTCCCACGGTAAACGGGAGTCAGCAGTGAGCATCGAAACGTACGAAAACCAGAGCCGGCAAGGGCCCCGGAAGTACCGCAACAGCGAGAAACTGCTGGCCTCGTCCGACCCCTATTGGCAGGCCGCTGCGGACCACGGCCTGATCGACATCCACGTCGAAGCCGAATCGAACAACCGGCTGCTCGTCCGCGAAACCGGTCATGAATTCGTCAACATGTGCTCGTGCTCCTACCTGGGTCTGAACTACCACCCCAAGGTGGTGCAGGGAGCGATCGACGCACTGGAAGAGGCCCGCAGCCTGGGCCTCTCGCTGGCCAACACCCGAATCCGGCACGACCTGCTGTTCCGCCTGGAGGAAGAACTCGGCGAACTGTTCGGCGCGTACATCCTGCCCGGCGTCACCTGCAGCGTGCTCACCGCCGGCATCCTGCCGCTCCTGGCCTCCGGCCACCTGGCCCCGGGCGGCCCGCGGGTGATGGTCTTCGACCGGATGTGCCACTTCTCCATGGCGTACGTGAAGCCGATCTGCGCGGACGAGACGCTGGTCCTGACCAGCCCGCACAACGACCTCGACTACCTCGAGGACGTCTGCCGCAAGTATCCGAACGTCGCCTACGTCGCGGACGGCGCGTACTCCATGGGCGGCGCGGCCGCCCTGGACGGGCTGCGGGAACTCCAGGAGCGCTACGGGCTCTTCCTCTACCTGGACGACTCCCACGGGCTGTCCATCTTCGGCGAGCACGGCGAGGGCTACGTCCGCTCCCATCTCGGCGTCAATCCCCTGACCATCATCGTCGCGACCCTGAGCAAAGGCTTCGGCTGCGGCAGCGGCGCGGTGGCGATGCTGGGCGACCGGCAGGCCCAGAGCCTGCTCATGCGCCATGCGGGGCCGGTCGGCTGGTCGTCGAACATGGAGATCCCCATCGTCGGCGCGGCCCTCGCCTCCACGGCGCTGCACCGCTCTCCCGAGCTCGGCGAGCTGCAGCGCCGCCACCAGAGCAACATCGACTACTTCGACGAGCTGTTCCCCACCGCACACGCGGGCAACGGCCTGCCCGTACGCCGGATCGACGTCGGGGACGCCGACCGGGCGGTGAAGCTCTCGGCCGAACTGTACCGACGCGGCTACTACAGCTCCGCGGTGTTCTTCCCGATCGTCCCGCGCGGTGAAGCCGGCCTGCGGATCATGCTCCGGGCGGACCTCGGCCGGGACCAGATCGCCGCCTTCGTCGAGGAGGTCAAGGACGTCACCGGCGCCGACCACTGAGCCCGGGACGGGAGGAGGCCGGGGAACGGCCAGAGGAAAGCCAAGGGTAGCCAAGGGAAGCCAAAGGGAAGCCAAAGGAAAGCCAGGGAGAGAAGGAGACCATGGACGAACCGGCGATCACCGGCTACCGGCGGGTGGGCGAGCAGCGGTACCGGGAGCAGGTCGGCTTTCATTTCGAGGACCTCACCGTCGGCGACGTCTTCGAGCACCGGCCGGGCCGCACGGTCACCGAGATGGACAACGTCCTGATGAGCATGCTCAGCATGAACGCCGCGCCGCTGCACATCGACGCGGCGTACTGCGCCCGGACCCAGTGGGGCCGCCCGCTGGTCTCCAGCCTGGTGACGCTGAGCATCGTGGGCGGCATGGCGGCGCGCAGCACGAGCGGTCGGGCCATCGCGAACCTGGGGTGGGAGCACATCCGGCTGCCCGCCCCGGTGTTCGCCGGCGACACCCTCTACTCGGAGAGCGAGATCCTCGCCAAGCGCTTGTCGCGGAGCCGCCCCGGCGAGGGCATCGTGAGCTGCCGTACGACCGGGACCAAGTCGACCGGAGAGGTGGTGCTCACCTTCGAGCGGAGCTTCCTCGTGCCGACGCGTGCCGAGGACACCGGCGACCTGGCAGGCTACTGACGGGCAACTCATCGACCACGGACGGGCGACCTATCGACCCACGGACGGGCGACTTATCGACCACGGACGGGCGGCTCATCGACCACGGAGGGGCGACCGGCCGGCTAGTGACGGGCTGCGGACACCCATGGACAACCCCTACGGCAAGATCCTCTCCGTCCCCGGGGCACCCGGCTTCGTCGCGGCCGGGTTCGTGGCCCGTCTGGCGCACCTGATGACGGTGCTGGGCACCGTGTTCCTCGTCTCCTCGGTCACGGGCTCGTACGGTCTGGCCGGCCTGGTGTCGGCCGCGTACGCGCTCACGTACTCGGTGGTCAGCCCCCTGCTCAGCCGCCGTGTGGACCGGCAGCGGCAGGGCAGGGTGCTCGCCGTCACCACGGTCGCCAACGCGGCGAGCCGGGCGGGGTTCCTCGCCGCCGTCCAGTGGGGCGGCCCGTCGTGGAGCCTGGTGCTGCTCTCCGCGCTCTCGGGCGGCACCATGCCGGCGATCGGCTCGCTGGTCCGTGCGCGCTGGAGCCACTTGCTGCACGGCTCGCCGCTGTTGCACGCCGCCCTGGCGTTCGAGTCGGTGGTGGACGAGGTGATCCTCGTCGCCGGCCCCATCGCGGTGGCCGTGCTGGTCACCGGTGTCGACCCCATGGCGGGGCTGGTGCTGGCCCTGGTCTGCACCGTCGCCGGCCAGACGGCACTGGCCCTCCAGCGGGGCACCGAGCCACCGGTCGTCGAGGCGGGGCTGCACGGGCGCGGCACCGCGCTCACAGCGCCCGGTCTTCCCCTGCTGATGGGCACGTTCGTCGCCGTGGGGACGGCCGGGAGCATCATCGACCTGGGTGTCGTGGCGTTCACTGAGGAGCACGGCGCGAAAGCGGCGAGCGGATGGGTCCTCGGGCTGCTCGCGCTGGGCAGTGCCGTGGCCGGCCTCTGGTACGGCGCCCGCCCGTGGTCGTCACCGCCGGAGCGCCGGCTGGCCGCCACGCTGCCGCTGTTCACGGGCGGCACGCTGCTGTTCGCCGTCGCGCCCGGAGTCGTCTTCCTCTTCCCCGCGGCGGTCCTGCTGGGGCTGACCATGGCCCCGGCTCTGATCGCCGGATTCTCGGCGGTCGAACGCTACGTGCCCCGGCACCGGCTCACCGAGGGCATGGCCCTGGTGACCACGTCGCTGGGCATCGGCATCTCCCTCGGCTCCGCCACGGCGGGCAAGGTCGTGGACCTGTGGGGACCGCGGGCGGCCCTGGTCTGGGCCGGCTGCTGGGCCGCGGCGGCAGCACTCACCGGTCTGCTGACGGCCCGGCGCCTGCGGCGGGCGACACCTGCCGCCGAGGAGCGCGAGCGTGCCCGGACCGGGTGAAGGCCCCCGTCGCCGTGCACGAGATGGCGCGGCTCGACAGTGGCACCCTTGAATTCCCGATCCGGGACAAGATCATCGAAGGTCAGGAGACCGCCCGCGCCAAAGGCAAGGCCATCGCGGGCTCGCCACTTGGAAAGCGATCTTCCATCGGCGCCTCGCGACGTCGGCCGGCCGCACCCAGGTCCAGTGATGGAGACGCAACCCCGTGGACCATCGGCTCATCGCTTTTCAGTCTTATGTCCTTCTGAATTACCCCTGGTGAATGCCTACTTGACAGCTCTTGTGGAGGACTTGTACCCCGTGCGGGAATTTGTGCCACCAACATCGCCGGCCCAAGGACTGATCTGTCCTGACCTGCGCGGCATGAGGCCGGAGTCGCTGACTCCGATTTGTGTCTGCCGATAAGGCCCTGGGAGTGTCTGCTCCCGCCGGGTGGCGAGAGGAGGCGTCTGCTCCGCCACCTGCACGTCTATGGATCGTTCATTGACCATTTGCTCACCTGCGGTGGGATTGGCAGCGTCGGCAAGTCCGTCGGATCGCCGCCGCACAACTCCCGGGCTCACCACCGAGCCACCCCCGGGATCCGGACTTCGCACGAGGCGCCCGTCACCGACGGGCGGTCGCTCACGCAGAAAACGATGAGGAAAAGGACATGGCATTTATCATTACTCAGGGAAGCCCGAACCCGCTGGTTCTTCCGCCGGGGGGCCACGCCTCGTTCACGATCGAGGTGAAGGTCGACGCCGGCTCGGTCGGCGCGGGTGAGACCATCCGGGTGAAGCTCCCGGCGGGCCTGTTCTTCCCGCCGACCGGCCAGATCCGCTACATCAGTGGAGGCAGTGTCGAGGTCCTGCCCGTCGAGAGCCTCGAAGACGGCGGCCGCCTCGTGCGCTTCAAGGCCAAGGCGATCGGAATCCAGCCGCAAGGCTTCTACTCCATCAACGTGCAGGCCCTGCCGAATGCCGCCGAGGGTGACCGGATCCAACCGGACGGCCTCACCATCGGCGCCACTACCACTGCACCGCTCAGCTTCCGCGTCGGCCCGCCGCAGCCCGTGGAGCACAAGGTGTACGGGACCGTCGACGCGAACGGAAACGTCCTCTCCGGCGATGGCTTCACCGTGGGGCCGGGCCTGACAGGGGCGTACAAGATAATCTTCGCCAAGCTCTTTGCATCTCGGCCGACCGTCCTGGCCACTTTGCTGAAGGGCGGTGAGCGGGGGGCCGTCTCGGTTGAATCCGTCAATACGGGCCTGTTCGTCGTGCAGACCACAACGAACGGTGCCCCGGCCCCTCTGGGGTTCTCCTTCATCGCGATAGGCCTCGCAGCGCCGAATCCGTAACCGCGATTCATCGAGCCTCCGTGACTGAGCTTCTTCAAGCCTGAAGAAGCTCACCGTTTGCATGAGTTACCGCAACGACGGGTATTGCGACCCGCGTGACCCCGTGCTTTTGGACTTCAACTATGGGAGGTACGCGTGACGTCATCGTCAGAGACCGCACCGGGCATCGTGCCGATCGGGTCGCTCGACCCGATCGCGCTGGGACGCGCCATGGACAAGCTGGTGACGGCGGCTCTTGCCGCGCAGACCTGGAGCCTGGTCATCGCTGCCGAGGTGGCTGTGCAGGCCACGGACAAAAACGAGGCGCAGGCCATGCGCACGGCTCAGGAAGATGTCAGGGACAGCGCTCGCGCCTACCTAGGTGCGCAGGTTCCCGGAGTCGTCAAAAGGCTCGTCGACATCCAGAGTGCGGCCGCGCTGTTCCAAAGCATGCAAGCGCTGGCCGCAGCGGCCCCGGAACAGTCGGCCGTCTGCCTCGACGCCGTGACGAAGGACTTCGGAAACTTCCAGCAGATGGCGGATGAGTTCGCCAAGGTGCATGAGAGTTTCTGCGAGCAGGCGGAGAGCAGAGGAACCATCCTGGCCGACCGCGTGGGTGCCGAAATCAGGAGACTTTCCGCGGGCAAGGGGAAGATCGCCACCACGACCCGTGCGCTGAAGGACCTGCAGCAGACCGTGAGCAAGGACTTGGACGACCTCATCGAGGCGTCTCACAAGGCCGGTAAGGGGACGCGGAAGATCCTCGACGCCGTTGCGGACTCCCTCAAGGCAATCGGAGCCGAAGGCAAGGTCTCGGGTGGTTCGGAGGCAGTGCACAGGGGGATCGAGGACTCCTCGTCCGGCGATGTCGGCAAAGCACTGCAGAAGCTCCGCAAGGACAGCGAAAAGCTCGAGAGACTCTACAAGGAGCTTGCCGGCCTGCAGGCCGGGTTGCAGGCGGTGATGAAGGTCGACTCGGACTGCAACGCCTATGTGCGCAGTGTGCGCGCTGTCGCAGGGCCGGCCAGGGCCGTCGCCAACATGTGGCAGCAGGTGTACGCGGAGTACGCGACCGCCGTGGTGAAGCACACGCAGCCCGGTGACAGCGCCACGCTGGCCAAAGACATCGACAAGGCCGCTGTCAAGTGGGAATCGCTTCTGATGCAGACAAAGGATCTGAGTGCTGCGATCACCGGCAACTGACGCGGAGCATCGAGTAGGTAAACCGAAGGGAAGAACATGACCACGGCCATCCAGGAAAGCATCACGCTGCAGCAGCAAGTAGGAAATGCAGCCGTACAGCAAGGAGGAATGACTGCGATCGTTCAGTCGTATGCGCTGAGCGTAACGCAGCAGGCGAGGCTGAACCTGAGCGGGAGCGACAACAGCCAGGTGAGAGCCTACGCGGCGGGGATCAACACGGAACTGGGTAAAGCCGCGAATACGGCCACGACGTACCTCAACAATGTGCAGCCGCAATCAATGGCGCTGCTTGCCGAGACCCGCGCGTACTTTGCTCTCCAAGGAGCATTCGTCAACATTCTCCAACTCCAGCAGGGTTTACCTCCGAACCAGGCGGCGCAGCTGCTCAGCGCCCTTCGGGACGAGGTGGGCAAGATCAGGGACAAGGCTCAGCAGTACGCCACGACCATGCAGAACATGCGCGGTTCCTTCGAGGACAGTGGCAGGGAGTTCGCCTCCTACGCCGCCAAACTGCACTCCGTAGTAGGCGGCGACCAAGGGATCCTGAAACAGCTGGACGACCAGCTGCAGCAGGTGAACGCGCAGATCAACGCCAACTCCCACAGGGCTGTGAACGGCTTGGCCATCCTCGGCGGCTTGGCCTTGATAGCCGTTGGCGTTCTCGGCGCGGTGTTCACCGGCGGGCTGTCCCTGGGGTTGGCCATCGGCGGCGGTGCGCTGCTCGTCAAGGGGATGGGGCGCACCAACGGCCAGGCCCTGGCACAGCTCTACAACCAGAAGAGTGAGCTCCTCAAGAAGCAGCAGAGGATCCGGGACGAGGTGAAGCTGCTCCAGACCTGCCAGGCCGGGCTGATTGATCTCGGGAAGCAGGCGGGCCAGGCAGCCGCCGCGGCGCAGAACGTCGCCAACGGATGGAACAGCCTGAAAGCGTCACTGGAATCCGTCGCCAACTTTGTCGGTAGCGGCAGCCAAGCAACCGGCATCGTCCGCCAGTTCTATCTGGACGCTGCACTCGGGCGAAGGGACGAAATCCTCAACAAGGTCACCATCATGGAGAACAACCTGACCAGCACGCAGGTGCTGACGAACCCCAGTACGACGACCGGCAGCATGATCCAGGCCGGGCTCGTCCAGTACGCGTGACGATTCCCACGCGGCGATCTCAAACTCACCCGCCGCTTCGGCGTTGAACAGCTTCGGACCCGGCATACCCTGCCCCTTCGTGCCTCCGCCTGCCGTGACGGCCGGCGGAGGCACGACTGTTTGCGGGATGTGTGAACAAAGGCAGTACTGGAGGGGGCTCGTGGGAGCACAACAGCCGGCACGAGCCGAAGAGCCGTACCTCGTGAGCGCACCTGCCGACACCACGAGCTGCTTCACGAGAGGGCATCGCCCCTGTCGTGGACCGTGGTCTTCTTCGAGGAACACGTCCTGGGCCGGATCAGCGCGGCGAGCGGCGGGTTCGGCAAAGGCAAGCCACGCCTCTATGTCTCTTTCGCAGGCCTGGTCCCGTACGTGAAGCTCGGACGGACCGCAGACATCTTCGGGCGAGTCATGCGAGAAGATCCGTCGAACGGGATGGCTCACGTCTCGCCTTGTGAGCACCGCTCGTGCCGGGTCGGGTGGTCACCCGGTATCGGCGAGTCCGTTTGTCGGCAGCAACAGCACGGCGCCCTCCGGGCACACCGCGTCCCGGAAGGTCGTAAGGGGCCAACGACAACGCCGCCGCCGAGGGCGCAAACGGCCACCCGATTTACCGGCGATCAGTGAGCGGAAGGAGCGTCCGGTCGTGCCTGTTGTCCTGGGTTCTCGCTCCCGCAGGAGGTCTGCCGGTTGCGCGATCCGGCACAGCGGGCCGAGGTTTGGCTGGGGGATCGGCGCGGTGGACAGCAGAGCTGAGGACGCGTGCCGGATGGAGGTCTCCAGTGGCGAGTCTTTATGGTTGCTGGAGGGGGCGGACACGAGGGGGCTCGCGTTGGATCGTCTGGCCGGAGCGGATCTGGAAGTCGGCGCAGTCCAGTTGGGGCTTGATGGGTTGGTCAGCTTGCTCAGTCCAGCCGCGCAGCCCGTACAGGCTGACGATCCCGGCCATGCCGAAGGGCGGCAGCGGGTAGGGGCGGTCGGCGGCCCGCGCTCGAAGCGCGATGTCCTTGGCGCGGGCCCGGTCACTGCCGTAGGTCGACCGGGCGCGGTGGGCGTATGAGCGGGCGGTCGGTGTCTGCGGCGCTGCCCGCGTCGCTGCGCGCGTGGCTCGGGCTGATCGCGGTCCTCGCCGGGCTGGTGGTCGTCGTGCTCGGGGTCCTGTACGCCGGTCACAGCGAGCCCGGCGGGGTGGACAGGTGGGTCATCGAGCCGACGGCTGACAGTGTGCGGCCGCCGTGGCGGCGCGTTGCTCTGGCCGTGGACTTCTTGGGGGAGCCCGTGGGGGCGGCGGCGCTGGTCGTGGTCGTTGTGATGGGCTGCCTGCTGCTGCGGTGTCCCCGGGCGGCGGTGTTCGTCGTTGCGGGGGTCGGCGTCAGCGTGGGGGCGGCGACGCTGATCAAGTCCCTGGCCGGACGCACCATCCACGGCGCCGACAACCTGTCCTACCCCAGCGGGCACACCGCCTTCTTTACCGCGCTCGCCCTCGTCGTGGCGCTGCTTGCAACCGGCCGGCTCGGCCTTGGCAGGACCGCCGGCATGGTGCTCGTGCTCGCCGCGGCGCTGGTTGCCGGCGCCGCCATGGGCTGGGCGCAGGTCGCCCTGAGCGCGCACTACCCGACCGACGTCCTCGGCGGCTGGTGCACTGCGCTGGCGGTGATCCCGGTAACCGCGTGGCTGGTCGACCGGGTGGCCGACCAGCTGGTCGATTGGCGGGAGCGTCACTGACGCCACGCCACGCCACGTCACGCCACGTCACGCCAAGCGGCGGAATACGGGCTTCACCGGTCGCCCTCCCAACCACGGGGTGGGGTCAGCGGCATCCAGCGCCTTCCTGTACACCGCACATGCCTGGGCCACCACGTCGACGGTGCGATCGATGTCGGCGTCGCTGAGCGCGCTGCTCACCACGAACGACGGGGCCAGCACTCCGCCCGCGAGGAGCCGGCGCAGGAACAGCGTGCGGTACTGCTGCGACGGCTGCCGGTTCTCGTCGAGGGTGGCGAAGAGCAGGTTGCTGGCCCGGCCCCGGACGACGACGTGGTCACCGACGCCCATGGAGGCAGCGGCTTCGTGGACGCCGGCGGCCAACCGCTCGCCGAGGGCGTGCAGGCGCGCGGTGATGCCCTCCTCGACGTACGCGGTCTGCACTGCCATCGCGGCTGCCAGGGAGTGGGTTTCCGCGCCGTGCGTGGTGGAGAGGAGGAACACTCGGTCGTGGGAGTGGCGCAGTCCGCCCCGCTCCATCAGGTCGCGGCGCCCGGCCAGCGCGGAGACGGCGAACCCGTTGCCCAGCGCCTTGCCGAACGTGGAGAGGTCGGGGACGACGCCGTACAGGCCCTGGGCGCCCGCCTCGGACCAGCGGAAGCCGGTGATCATCTCGTCGAAGACCAGTACGCAGCCGTGCCGGTCGGCCAGTGCGCGGAGGCCCTCAAGGTATCCGGCCGGGGGCTCGGTGTGGGTGGCCGGTTCGAGGATCAGGCAGGCTACCTCGTCCTGATAGCGGGTCAGGAGCTCCTCCGTGGCGGGCAAGTCCCCGTAAGGGAATGCCACGGTGAGGTCGGTGGTCGCCGCCGGGATGCCGGCGGGCATCGGCGTCGTGCCGATGAACCAGTCGTCCACGGAGAAGAACGGATGGTCGCCGCAGACGGCCACCCGCGGGCGCCCGGTGACCGCGCGGGCGAGGCGCACCGCGGCGGTGGTGGCGTCGGAGCCGTTCTTCGCGAACTTCACCATCTCGGCGGTCGGCACCGTGGCCAGGAAACGTTCCGCGGCCTCGACCTCCACGATGGACGGCCGGACGAAGTTGCTGCCGCGGTCGAGTTCCCGCCGCACCGCCTCGGTCACGCGGGGGTGGGCGTGGCCGAGGCTGACCGCCCGCAGCCCGGAGCCGTACTCGATGTAGCGGTTGCCGTCGACGTCCCACACGTGGGCGCCGTGGCCGTGGCTGATGACCGGGGCCAGGTCTTCGGGGTACTGGTCGTCGCCCTTGGCGTAGGTGTGCGCGCCCCCGGGGATCAGGGCGTGCAGCCGCTCGTTCGCCACCAGTGATCGGGGCAGGCTGAACTCTTCGGTGTCCACGGTGGCTTCAGCTCTCCTTCTGCTTCAGGGCCTCGGCGAGGCTCGGTGCCTCCCGGTCCCGTGGGGACATCGAGGTGATCGGCAGCGGCCAGGGGATGGCGAGCTCCGGGTCGTCGAAGGCGATGGTCACGTCCTCGGACGGGTCGTGCGGGCGGTCGATCCGGTAGGAGGTGTCGGCGGTCTCGGTCAGTGCCTGGAAGCCGTGGGCGCATCCTGCCGGGATGTACAGGGTCGTCTGTGTCTCGCCGGACAGCTCGAAGGAGGCCACGTTGCGGTACGTCGGTGAGTCCGGTCGCAGGTCCACGACGACGTCGAAGATCTTCCCGTACGAGCACCGCACCAGCTTGGCCTCGCCGGCGCCGGAGCGCAGGTGCAGGCCGCGCAGCACGCCCCGGACCGAGCGGGACACGCTGTCCTGGATGAAGGCGTCCGGGTCGAGGCCCACCGAGCGGACCACGTCGGCGTCGAAGGTGCGGCAGAAGAAGCCGCGCTCGTCGGCGTACGGCGTCGGCTCGAACAGGTAGGCGCCGGTGATCGCCGGGACTTCGGTCGCTTTCATGGGGTCTCCCGCAGGGCGTGAGCGTGGTCGGCCGCCGGGAACAGGGCCGCGGTCAAGGCGGTGAACTGGTCTTCCAAGCGCCGGGTGGCGACCTGGTTCCGCTCGGCGAGGGTCTTCCGCAGCTGCGCCGAGCGCTTCTCCAACTCCCGGAACTGTTCCAGCAGCCGGTCGGCGTCGACCTCGCGAGCCGGGTGGCAGTATGTGCCCAGCCCCATCCGAGCCATGAGCGCTTCGCTCTTCGCCGCATAGCTGACGGCGAGCGTCGGTGTGCCGGTCTTCAGCGCGCAGATCAGGTTGTGGTACCGGGTCGCCACCACGGTGTCGGCAGCCGCCGTCTCCTTCATCAGGTCGGCGAGCGAGGCCGTCTCGGCTGCGGTGACCAGCGGCGAGTCCACCGCCTCACGGATCGCGTCGACCACCGACGCGTCGCACGCGTCACCGGTGAGCAGCCGGACCGGCCTGCCGTCTTTCACCAGTGCGCGGACGAACCGGGTCGTGCCGTCGAGGTAGCGGCGGTGGATCTCCTCGGCCCGGGCGCGGTCGTCGTTGCCGCCGTGGAAGTCCATGACGCCGACGCATACCGGGCCCGGCGGGCCCGAGGGATCAGGTGGCGGCGGCACCGGCAGCGCGAACGCGAGGTCCGGGTAGACCTCGTCGCGCGTGGTGTCCACCCCCATCTCTCGCATCGCGTCGCGGGACAGGGCGTCCCGGTACGACCGGTACGTGGCCAGCCGTGCCGACCAGCGCACCAGGGCCCGGGTCGGCCGGTTGCCGATCGGAGCGGCGCCTACGCCGACCAGTGCCACCCGGGTGCCGGACAGCCGGCCGCTCGCGCAGAGCAGGAACAGGGAGTACGGGAAGCCCCACGGCCGCAGCGGCAGCGTGGCCTCCAGGACGCCCATGCCCGGCACGATCACCACGTCGTGCCGGCGCACCCAGGCGGCGGTGCGGACGGCGTCGACGAGTTTGCCGAGCCCCTTCGCCGCGATCGCGCCCGCACGTGACGCGGTCCGGTACTCCCCGCGGTTCCAGTGCAGCCGCGTCGCGGGGATTCCGTACCGGGCCGCGACGACCTCGGGTCCGCCGCACAGCGCGTCCACGACCGCCTCCGGGTGCTCGGCGCGCAGGTATCCGAGCACGGCTTCGAGCGACCCGTCGTTGCCGAGGTTGCCGGAGCCGAGCAGGCCGAACACCCCGACCCGCAACAGAGTCACCTCTGCCTTCCCTCGCGGCCGGCGACGAGGTCGTCGACGGAGACGGTGAGCCGGGCCGGGTCGACCGGGGCGCGGTCCTCGACCCGCTCGCCGGCGCCCGGCCGGGCCCGGCTGACCATCCATCTGACGAGGTGGCGGTAGCACGCGCGCCGGTCGTCCGGGGACAACGGCGCCCGCCGGATCGCCGCGACGAAGCCCCAGACGTACTCGGCGAGCAGCCGGGGTGTCGGGTGCAGCAGTCCGGCCCGGCGCGGGTCCAGGTTGACGCACCGGGAGCGCTTGGAGGGGTTCGCCCGCTCGGCGCGGGTGGGGTGGTCGCGGCGGAAGTACAAGAGCTCCGGCACCTGGTGGAAGGGCCCGTGCAGGCCGATCTCGGCGACGAACGTGCGGTCCGCGTGGTGGTAGCTGTCGTGCGGCTTCACCCGGCGCAGCACGTCGGCCCGCATCACGCCGTAGAAGTCGTCGCCGCCGGGCTCGAACAGCATGCTGTGGAAGCGCTCCGGCGCGAGCGGCGAGTCGGTGGCGAGCGTGTACTCGTACGGGACCTTCACCTGGCCGTCGCCGTCGATGACCGCCTGGTCGGCGTGCGCCAGGATGATGTCGGGCCGCTCGTCCAGTGCCGATACGCAGCGCTGCAGCAGGTCCCGGGCGTACAGGTCGTCGTGCGAGGCCCATTTGAACAGCTCGCCGCGGCACTGGGTGAACACGTAGTTGTGGTTCGGCGCGGCGCCGATGTTCCGGGGCAGCCGGATGTACCGGATGCGCGAGTCCTTCTCGGCGTACCGGCGGCAGATGTCCCGGGTTCCGTCGGTCGAGGCGTTGTCGGAGATGACCAGCTCGAAGTCCTCGTAGGTCTGGCCGAGCAGGGCGTCGAGCGCCTCGGCGAGGTACTCCTCGCCGTTGTACACGGGCAGGCCGATGCTGAGCCGGGGGTGGGCGGTCATGGCGTCCTCACTTCACGGATGGGGGGTCGGGTGGTGCTCGCGCAAGGCGGGTCGCAGCTGCAGCCACCACACGGCCGAGCTGCTCAAGGTCGCGGCGGCGACGCCCCAGGCCGAGCCGACGGTGCCGGCCACGGCCGCCCCGCCGAGCCCGCCGGTGACGTAACAGGCGGAGGCGAACAGCTGGCAGCGCAGGCTGCGCCGGGCGGCGGCGAGCGCGCGCAGCCCGGCCGCCGCGCCGCTGCCGAGGCCGGCGCCCGCGACGCCGAGCGTGGCCGGCACGATGAGCTGAGAGGCGGAGTGCCAGACACCGCCGAGTACGAGCTCGCCGGCCCGGTCCGGTATCAGCAGCAGCGCCGTGCCCCAGAGCAGCGCGGCGGCGGCCTGCCCGCCGCCCAGCAGGAGGCAGAACCTGGCGAGGCGGTGCGGTGCCTGCCGCAGCACCCGTGCCGCCTCCGCGACGGTGACCAGCGACAGCCCCATCAGCAGGGCGAGGAACGGGCCGAGCAGGAGCTCCGCGCCCCGGACCGCACCCACCGCGCCGACCCCGGCGATCGCGCCGAGCCCGTACGCCCGCAGCTGGCTCGCGCCGCTGAGGCTGACGTTCTCGACCAGGTACCGGTAGCCGAGATCGCGGTGTTCGCGAAGCCACCCGCGCGCATCGGACAGCCGGGGCCGGATGCCCGACTGGAGGCAGCCGTACCCCGCGGCCACCGCCGCGGCCGCGCCCCAGGCGAGAACGAAGGCGGCCACGGTGCCCACGCGGGCCGCCACGACCATGGCCGGGACGAGCGCGACGCCCCACACGAGGTCGTTGACGAACGCCTTCCGCCCGGTGCCGGCGGCGAAGAACGCGAACCGCCAGGCGTCCTGCAGCAGCAGCGCCGGCAGGACGACACCGAGGCAGGCGAACGCGGACCCCACACGGCCTCCGAGGCCGAGGCCGAACAGCAGGCACACTGCGCCGAGGGCGGCACCGACGCCGAGGGCGGCACCCGACGACCGGGCCGCCGCCGCGCGCCAGGGCGCCTCCGGCACGCCGCTGAAGCGCACCACGAGCGGGTCGGTGGCCAGCCCGCGGGCGACGTTGAGCACCACGCCGTAGGTCAGCCAGGCCAGGCTGAACACGCCGAACGCGGTCAGTCCGAGCGAGCGTGCCACGTAGAGCCCCACCGCGAAGTTGGTCATGCTGGAGGCCGCCTGGTCGGCCAGCCCCCAGGACAACCGGCCGACGACGGCCCGCCTGGCAGTCGCCGTCGTCGGCCTCGCCTTCTCCCCCTCAGTGGTCATCGGCGTCATGCCTTGATCAGCCCGGCGCCGTGCAGGGCCCCGGCCGCGGCGGCGACCGTGTCGAACGGCAGCCCGGACCGCTCGGCCACGTCCAGCAGACTGTGCTCGCCGTCGGAGAGGCTGAGCACCCAGAGCATGGCCATCTGGGCCTGCTTCGCGTCGCTGCGGCCGCCGAGCGAGTCGTACAACCCGCGCCGCCCCAGCTGTGGTTCGCCGCAGGGGCTGAGGTTGACGTAGCGCCGGTTGCGGTCGAGGACGGCGACCGCCTCGCGGCAGACGGCAAGGGTGTCCGCCAACGCCGCCGGGGAGACGAAGTCCGGGTTGTCCGCCGAGGTGTGGTACTCGGGGTACCCGGCGTACGGGGTCCGGCTGAGCGAGCCCACGCCGAGATCGAACCCGGGGGAGCAGTACTGCCGCTCGTCGTAGCCGTACGGAGTGAACACCTTGACGCTGTGCGGGCGTTCGGACGCGGCGAGCACATGCCGCATCACCCGGTCGATCTCCGCGTCGCCGCGCCTGCTCTGCTTGTATGTCAGCTGCCCCGAGTCTCCGGCGCAGGCCAGCACGAGCCCGTGCTTGACCCGCTCGATGCGTTCCGCATTACGGGCCAGCCAGGTGATCGCCCCGATGGTGCCGGGCGCGTAGATGAACCGGTAGGTGTAGTAGGGCGTCTGCTCCGCCAGCGCCCGGGCCAGGAACGTCGCCACCGCGATGCCCGCCAGGTTGTCGTTGGCCAGCGACGGGTGGCAGACGTGGCAGGAGACGATCACCTCGTCGGGGACCTGCCCGGGGACGACGTGCTCGGCGTAGGTGAGGTGGCCGTCGGCGAGAGTGGAGTCGATGCGCACCTCGTACTCGCCGTCCGGCAGCGCGTCCAGGGTCTCCTGGGCCAGGCAGAATCCCCATTCCGGCTTGTAGTAGCTGGTGCGGTACGGCACCCAGGCCGGGTGGTCCGGCAGGGTGTGCAGGTGTTCGCGAAGCTCGGCCAGCGGCATGGTCGCCGAGACCGGCACGCTGTAGCCGAGCACGTGCAGGCTGGACGCGGCGAAGTCGACGACCCGGCGGCCGGTGCTGTCGGCGACGTACGCGTCCCGGATGTTCCACTCCTGCGGCACCGTCCAGTCGAGCACCTGCGTCCCGGTCGGCACCTCGTGCACCTGCAGCGGGACGTACTCGCCGACGATGCCCAGGGTGGCGCGCACACCATTGCCGGTGATGCTCCGGCAGAGCGGGTACAGCCGCTCGACCAGTGCGTGCATCTCCTCGCCGGCCGAGGTCATCGGCGCCACCGCAGGGTGTCGTCGACAGTGCCGGCCTCGGACGCCGCGCGCAGCACGGCGAGCCGGGTGAAGCGTCGCTCGAAGTCCTCCCGGATCAGCCCGAACTTGCTGTAGGAGTCGGCGAGTTCGTACGCGCCCTGTTTCACCGTCCACTCGCAGGCGAAGCCGGGTATCGCGGCGCGGAACCGGGAGAAGTCCACCCGGTACGACCGCGGATCGGCACCGGTCTCCCCGGTGATCCTCACCTTCGCGCCGGACACCGCCTCGGCGACCTGCTCGGCGATCTCGGCGACCGTGACGTTGTTGGTCTCGCTTCCGATGTTGAACGCCCGGTCGTGCACCGCTTCGCGCGGCGCGGTCAGCGCGGCCGTGAAGGCCCGGGCGATGTCGGCGGCGTGCACCAGCGGGCGCCAGGGGGTGCCGTCGGAGAGCACGAGCACCTCGCCGGACAACAGCGCGTGGCCCACCAGGTTGTTCAGCACGATGTCGGCGCGCAGCCGGGGCGAGTAGCCGAAGGCGGTGGCGTTGCGCATGAACACCGGGCTGAAGTCGCCGTCGGCCAGCGCGTGCAGGTCGTCCTCCACCCGCACCTTGGACTCCGCGTACGGCGTCACCGGGCGCAGCGGGGCGTCCTCGGTCACCAAGTTCGACAAGTCGGGGTCGCCGGCGGCGCCGTAGACCGAGCACGTCGACGCATACAGGAAGCGCCGCACTCCGGCGTCGCGGGCCAGCCGGGCCAGCCGTACGGACGCGTGGTGGTTGATGTCGTAGGTGAGCTCCGGCGCCAGCGATCCCAGCGGGTCGTTGGACAGCGCGGCCAGGTGGATCACGGCGTCCACCCCGGCCACGTGCTCGGCCGTGACGTCGCGCAGGTCCACCCGGTGTCCGGACGGGTCCGCGGGCGGCGGGCCGAGGAGGCAGTCGGCGAACAGGCCGGCGTCGAGACCGACGACTTCGTGCCCGGCGGCCGCGAGGACCGGGGCCATCACGGTGCCCAGGTAGCCCTGGTGTCCGGTCAGCAGTACGCGCAAGGTTCATTCCCCCACATTCAAGGTGCCCGGATGGGAAGTGCCCAGATCGAGCGTGAGTTTGGTGACGGCGAACGCCTCGGCGTAGCGCGCGTGGCATTCGATGCCGCGGATGCGTGCGAGACCGAGGAAGGCCTCCCGGTCGTACCAGGGCCGGTGCCGCTGGGAGGGGTAGTGCTCCTGCAGCAGCCGCACCTTCTGTTCGGCGACCTCCGGTGACAGCGGCTGGTACGCCGACGGACGGCCGAGATCGCCGTCCCACTTGACGATCTCGTAGCCGAGTACGAGGTGGTCGCGGAACGCGGTGGGCAGCAGCTGCGCCAAGCCGCGGTGATCCTGGTGCGCGTCGTCGGTGCGCGGCGCGAGGACCAGGTCCGGCTCGGTCCGCCCGCGCAGCTCCTCGACCGCGGCCTTGGCCTCCTCCCAGTGCGCGGGCATCCGGCCGTCCGGCAGCTTGAGCACGGTCAGCCGCAGATCGGCGCCCGGGCAGAAGGCGGCGAGCGCGGCCTGCTCCTCCTGCTCCCTCTCGCCGCCACCGCCGGAGAGCACCAGCGCGTCGACGCGGATGCCCGGCCGCGCGAGGCACAGCGTCAGCAGCGTGCCGCCGGCGCCGATGGCGATGTCGTCGCAGTGCGCACCCACCGCGACGATCCGCTCCAGCCGCCCGGCCCCGAGCCGGATCACGCCCTCGCTCCGGCGGTGTCCCGTTCCCACACGGCCCACGGACGGTCGCCCTGTGCGTAGGCGGTGTCGAGCGCGGCCCGCTCCTTCACGGTGTCGGTCGGCTTCCAGAAGCCGCGGTGCTGGTGCGCCACCAGCCGGCCGCGCTTGGCCAGCTGGGCGCATCCGTCGGCGACCAGGTCCCCGTTCTCCGGTATGTGGTCGAAGACCTCCTGGCGGAGCACGAAGTAGCCGCCGTTTTCCCACAGCGGCAGTTCGCTGACCGCGGTGATGCCTCCCACCAGGCCGTCCTCGCCCAGGTCCACGCAGTGGAACGAGGACTGCGGCGGCACCACCATCATCGACGCCCCGGCGTCGCGCCGGGCGAACCGGTCGATCATCTCGTCCAGCGGGGCGTCGGTGAGCACGTCGGCGTAGTTGGCGAGGAACATCTCGTCGCCGTCCAGGTGGTGCCGCACCCGGCGCAGCCGCTCCCCGATCGGCGACTCGATGCCGGTCTGCGCGAACGTGATCGTCCAGTCCGCGATGTCGGTGGACAGCAGCTCGGTCCGCCCGCCCCGCAGCACGAAGTCGTTGGACGTCGTCTCCTCGTAGTTGAGGAAGAAGTCCTTGATGTGGTGCGCCCCGTATCCGAGGCACAGGATGAATTCGGTGTGCCCGAAGTGCGCGTAGTAGCGCATGACGTGCCAGATCAGCGGCCTGGGGCCGACCATCGCCATCGGCTTGGGCACGTCGTCCGCGGCGCCGCTGCGCATCCGCATCCCGTAGCCCCCGCAGAACAGTACGACCTTCATCGCTTGACCTCGACAATGCTCAGTTCCGGGATGGGGAAGACCAGCCGGCCGCCCCATTCGTTGATGAAGGACAGTTGCCCGATCAGCTCGTCCCGCAGGTTCCACGGGAGGACGAGCACGTAGTCGGGCCTGTCGGCGGCTATCCGCTCGGGCGGCAGGATCGGGATGCGGGTGCCCGGGGTGAACCTGCCGTGCTTGTAGGGGTTGCGGTCGACCGTGTACGCGAGCAGGTCGGGCCGGATGCCGCAGTGGTTGAGCAGGGTGTTGCCCTTGCCCGGGGCGCCGTAGCCGACCACCGTCTCGCCGCGCTCGGCCGCCTCGATGAGGAACCGCAACAGGTCCCGGCGCACCTTGGCCACCCGGGCGGAGAACTCCGTGTACCCGGACAGCTCCTGCAGCCCGGCGGCCTTCTCCCGGGCCACCACGTCGGCCACCTTCCGGGACGGCTCGCCGGCCACCTCGGCCGGCCGGGCCCACAGCCGGACCGAGCCGCCGTGCGTGGGCAGCAGCTCGACGTCCACGAGCGCGAGTCCGCCGCTCGCCAGCGCCCGGATCGCGGACGCGACCGTGTAGTACTGGAAGTGCTCGTGGTAGATCGTGTCGTACTGGTTCTTCTCGATCAGGGTCAGCAGGTGCTGCACCTCGATGGAGACCCAGCCGTCGTCGGCGACCAGGGCGCGCAGTCCCTGGGTGAACCCGATCACGTCGGGGATGTGCGCGTACACGTTGTTCGCCACGACCAGGTCCGCCGGGCCGTGCTCGGCGCGGACGGCCGAGCCCGTCTCCGGGCTCAGGAACTCCGTGAGCGTGGGCACACCCGCTTCCTGCGCCGCGGCACCGACGTTCACCGACGGCTCGATGCCCAGGCAGCGGATCCCGCGGTCCACCACGTGCTTCAGCAGGTACCCGTCGTTGCTCGCGACCTCGACCACGAAGGCGTCGGGGCTGAGACCCACCCGCGCTGCGGCGTCGGCGACGAACCGGCGCGCGTGCTCCACCCAGGAGGTCGAGTACGAGGAGAAGTACGCGTACTCCTTGAACGTCTCCTCCGGCGTGATCAGCGGAGGGATCTGCGCGAGCCAGCACTCGGTGCAGACCCGCAGGTGCAGCGGGTACGCCGGCTCCGGCCGGTCCAGTTGGTCCGCGGCGAGAAAGCTTTCGCACGGCGGGGTCGCCCCCAGATCGACGACGCTCCCCATCGCCGCCGAGCCGCAGAGTCTGCATCGTGTCATCTACTGCCCCCATCCCTGCCCGCGCGGGTGCCCCGCCGCGAGCCAGCGTTTCCCTTCCCTGCCGGCGGCGGGACGTCCTCGCCGCCGGACCGCCCCGCGATCGCGGTGCGGTACCCCTCCACCAGGCGCTCCAGCCCGACAGCCGGGCTGAACCCCTGCTCGTAACGGCGCCGGGCCGCCCGGCCGATCTCCCGGTTGCGGGCCGGCCCGGTCGCGATCCGGCGCATGCAGGACGCGAGCGAGGCGGGATCACCCGGCCGGTGCAGCAGCCCGGTCACCCCGTCCTCGACGAGTTCGACGAAGGCGCCGTGACGGGCGGCGACGGCCGGAACCCCTGCCGCCATCGCCTCCGCGACCACCAGGCCGAACGTCTCCATGGCCGTCGAGGGAGCCACCACGGCGACCGACCGCGCGACGGCCTGCCGGCACCGGGCCGGGTCCAGCAGGCCGACGTACCGCACGTCGTCCCGGCCTGCCGCCCAGGCCGTCACCTCCCGCTCCAGCGGCCCCGCGCCGGCGAGCACGAGCGGCACGCCCACACCGCCGCTCGCCGCGATCTCGTCCCACGCGGCCATGAGCAGCTGCACGCCCTTGGCCTCCGCGAGCCTGCCGAGAAAGAGCAGGTGCTCGCCGGTGCCCGCCCGGCAGACGCCCGGGTCGGGCACGAAGTTGTGCTTCACCGCCAGCCGCTCGGGCGGCATGCCGGACCGCACCAGGACGTCGCGCTGCGCCGCGGAGATGCAGAAGAACCGCTCCACGCCGGACCACCACCGCCGCCGGTTGACCGACAGGCTGACCGCGAGCGGCACCGTCGCGAGCCGGGAACCCCGGTAGCAGCCGTGCCGGACGGCGGGAAGCGCCGCCGCCGACCCGACGCACTCGGTGCACGACCGGCCGTCCCGGTGCAGCGTGCCCGGCGGGCAGACCTGGGTGTAGTTGTGCAGCGTGGCGACGGCGGGCACACCGGCGTCGGCGCAGGCGGCAAGCACCGCGGGCGACAGGAGCGGGAAGACGTTGTGGACGTGCACCACGTCCGGCCGCTCGGCGCGGAGCCGGGCGGCGAGCTCTGTGCGGACTGCCGGATTCCACGGCACGAGGAGCGGCACCGCGGCCTTGGCGAGCAGGGACCGGGCGGCGATGTCGTCGCTGCGCCGATCGAACACACCGACCCGGTGGCCGGCCTCGCGCAGCAGCCCCACCTCCTCGTCGACGACCCTGTTCTCCCCGCTCGGCTGTGCCGAGGAGTAGCGGTTGTGCACCACAAGGACGTGCATGTCTGACGTCACCTCCTGGCCCATAGCGGGATACGTCGTCGAAGGGCCGCGGCCGTCGAGAGGGGCGCGGCCGCGGGTGCCGCGAGCAGCGAGGCGGCCAGGGCCAGGTGCAGCAGATACGGCGAGGCGTCGCCGAGACCGGCCTCGGTGTACGAGGAGATCGCGACGTAGCTGATCAGGAAGATCGCGCAGGCCCTCGGCAGCGACGGCGGCCGCAGCAACGCGACGCCGCCGAGGACGATGAGGATCGCCGCCACGATGGTGACGCCGATCAGACCCTGCTCGTGGTAAACGGCCAGCCAGCTGTTGTCGATCGGCAGCCCGCCGAACGACTTGTCGCCCAGGCCGGTGCCCAACGCCTTCTCCCCGGGCGTCCGGGGCGCCGCCAGCAGGGCGTCCCAGACCTTGGCCCGGCCGGTGAGGTTGGAGAAGTTCTCCTGGCTCTGCCCGCGCAGGAACCACGCCTGCAGCGCGGAGCTGAACACCACCGCGGCCACCGTGGCGCACAGCACCGTCCAGGCGAAGAACCGGCGGGCGGCGGCACTGGTCAGGACGAGCGAGCCGATCGCCGGCACCAGCCCGACGATCAGGCCGAGCGTGGCCGTCCGCGTATGGGTCATCGCGAGCAGGACGAGCGACGGCACGATGACCAGCGCAGCGCCCGCCCCGGTGGTCCGGCGGCCCAGCAGGAGCAGCACGGTGAGACCGATGATCACCGCGGCGTACTGTCCGATCTGCGGCGGGGTGAGCGGCCACAACGCGCCGACCAGGCGCCCGCCGTAGTACTCGGGCATCGCCGTGCCCGGTGAGACGACCAGACCAGCGGCCACCAGCACGAGCACCGCGAAGTACATCCGGATGTGGTACCGGACGAACGTCATGCTGCCGTCCCACCAGCGGCTGAGCAGCCACAGCGAACCGACGAACAGGGCCAGCCGGGTGCAGCGGAACAGTGCGCCGTAGCCGACCTCCAGGTTCGCGCTGGAGATCACGCTCGGCACCAGCAACAGCGTCAGCAGGAACACGAAGGCACTGGCCCGGATGCGCAGCCGGAGATTGAGCACGAGCGCCAGCGCGAACGCGGCGCCCAGCGCACCCATGGTGGCCAGCTGGATGAGGGAGCGAGGCAGCGGGATGATGGTCTTCGCCCCCGCGGACCCCAGCGTGTTGAGGGCCAGCAACGCCCAGACGATCCCGACGGCCTTCGGCGTACCCGCAGGGCGTGGTCCGGCACCGGCCTGCGAGCCCGCCGTGTCCGGCCCGCCCGGCGGCCCGCTGCGCATCAGGTCCCGGCCCATCTCAACCACCGGCCTGCGGGACGAAGGTGCTGCTCGCGTCCTGCTGGTACGGCGCGCCCTGCCACTGCCCGGAGTCGAGCTTCCGCCCCGGGTCGTCGGCGACGAAGCTCCACGGTCCGCGGTAGACGTTGTCGTGCCAGTGGTTGTCCTGCTTGTGGACGATCGCCTCGGCCACCCGCTTGCCCTTGTACGGCGACCAGTCCGGAAAGGTGCCGTAGTTGGCGAGGACCGCCATGCGGTCGCACTCCACGGTGCACTTGACGACGGACGGGTCGAGGACGAAGCGGTTGCGGTGGATGTCCACCCGCTGGGTCTTCCACCGGCAGTCGTCGTAGAGCGGTGCGGTGGCGATCGCCGGCCGCGTGCAGCGGCCGGTGTCCTTCACCAGCAACGTGCAGTACCCGGTGGACGTGTTGGCCGGACTGTTGCAGAACCGGTCGGCGCTCTCCCACAGGGTGATCCCGTTCCAGTTGTTCTCCAGCACGTTCCGGGAGATCTCGATCTTGTCCGTGCGGGCCCGGATCCGTGGTTCGCCGCCGGCCTCGGACACGTAGATCGTCGCGTACGGGAAGGTGTCGCCGCGGCCGGCGTACTTGCGGCCCTCGACCCAGTTGTTCCGCCGGATCGTATTGTTCCGGATGACCGCGTTGTAGCTGGTCTCGTACATCAGCGCGGCACCGTCGTTGGCCTCGAGGACGTTGCCCTCGATGCGGAAGTCATTGTTGTTGTTGTCCGCCCACAACCCGACTCCACGGTTGTCGTGCACCCAGTTGCCGCGGACGTCGGCGCCGTCGACGGCCCAGAACTTGATGCCTCCGGTGCAGCCGCAGCCCGGCCGCTGCCGCTCCCAGTCGTCGGTGTTGTTGCCGACGACCTCGTTGCCCTCGATCACCAGGCCGCGGATGGAGTCACCGGTCTTGTACGCGTTCATTCCGTACTGCCCGTTGCCGCGCAGACAGCTGGCGCGGAGCTGCTGACGGGCACCGGCCATCAGCCCGGCGCCGGAGTTGTACTGGATCGCCGCGTGCTCGATCACCCACCCGTCGGCCATGTCATGGTTGACCACGCCCTCGTTGTTCGGCGCGACGAAACCCTGCACGGTCAGGTGGCGGATGGTGACGTCGCCGGCGGTACCGCCGAACGCGTACTGGTTGGTCTTCCGGCCGTCGAGCACCGCGCCCGGCGCGCCGAGGTAGCTGTTCCCCTCCTTGGGGATGACCTGGGAGAAGCGGTCCGGGTCGAGCTTGTGCGTGCCCGGACGGAGCCAGAACGTGGTGTTCGGCGGGCTGTTCCTGGTCTTCGCGGCCAGGTCACCGACCACCGCGGGGTCGACCGTCACCGCGCCGGGCGGCGCCTGCGCCGGCCCGGCCCCGGGCTTGGCGCACACCCGGGCCACGGACGTGGCGGGTGCCCCGGACGCGGACGGCGCACCGGCCGGCTCGGCCGGCTCGGCCGGAGCCTCCGACGTGCTCGTGCAGCCGGCCGCCACCAGCAGGACCAGCACCAGTGGTGCCGTCGGCAACGCCCAGTGCCACTTCTTGATCACCACGCGTCTCCCCGGCCGAGGAACCTGAGTACGGTGGTGAACTCCTCCGTGCCGTCGGGGAAGCCGGTACCGACCAGCGTGGTGGAGGGTTCCTTGCGTCCGAAGCCGGAGGAGTACCAGCCCAGCGGCGGGTCCGTCTCGCCGCGATGGGCCCGCCAGGACAACTGCCCGGGCAGGTCGAGCACCGCGGAGCGGTCCTCGCCGTCCCGGGTCCAGGTGAGCACCGCCCGGTTCCCCACCAGGTCCGCGGCGATCGCCGGGCCGAGGTGGAACGCAAGGCGCACGGCCCGGCGCGGGCCGCGCCCCTCGTCAGCCACCCGCACCTCGTCGACCACCCGCACCTCGTCGACCACCCGTAGCTCCCGGCTCGCGGCGGTCAGCTCCACCCGTCGGCGGTGCACGACGCCCTGGTAACCGTCGTGCTCGGCGCACCAGCGGACCGTCCCGCCGTCAGAGGAACCGGAGGCCTCCGCGACCAGGACGCGGCTGCAGGCATGCCGGGTCCACAGGAACGGGCCGCCGGAGACGGACTGGTCACCGCCGTCCCACTGCAGGGTGTTGTGGCCGAGGGTCGACCGGAAGTACTGCCGCCACTCCGGCTGCCCGTGGTAGCAGTACGTCCCCGGGTCGGCGAGCACGTCGACCCCGTCGTGCCGGACCTCCACGGACAGCGCGTCCGCGTGGGCGTGCGCTGCGATGGACAGGAACCCGTGCGGACCGCCGTCGCAGCGGCACCAGATCTCTCCCGTCTCCGCCGGACCGCGCAGGATGGTCATGCCCGCGTCGGCGAAGTGGGCCGGCCGGCCCGCCGGGCGGGACACGGCCGGCGCGGCTCCGTTCTTCGAGTACGGCCGGATGAGCGCGGCCAGCAGCGGGGTACGCACATCGGTGCCGGTCACCACCGGCCACCAGGCGAGCCGGCCGAACACGGCATCCCCGGTCGCCAGCAGCGAGGCCCAGCGGTCGGTGCCCGCGCCGTCCACCACCAGACCGTGCCCGTCGTCCGCATCCCCCTGACGCGGCGGCCGCAGCCGGCCGTCCACGACGGCCGCGAGCGCGTCGGTCATCCGCAGCAGCACCAGCCGGACCGACGCGGGGACCGGCACGGCGGCGGCATCCGCCTCGGCCACCGCGGCCAGGCCGAGCTCCAGCACCAGCCCGTGGTACTCCGTGGCCAGCTCGCGGTTGAGGCCGGAGCCGAAGGTGTTGCTGCGCAGATGCCGCTCCAGCGACCGCAGCGCGCCGGCCCGCCACCGCGCCGAGGAGGGGAACCACGCGAACGCGCAGGCCGCGGCGAACTGCCCGGCGGCCTCGGCGATGACGTGGTTGTTCGCCGAGGACCCCCGGCTGGGGAAGGCGGCCAGCCAGCGCTGGTGGTGCCAGATCTGGTGCACCGCCACCGGGTTGCCCTCGAACAGCCCGGCCGCGCCCGGCCAGCCGTCCAGCAGCCGGCGGATCCACACCCAGGACAGCAGCCGGATCCCCAGCTCGATGCCGCTGATCCAGTGCACTCCGCGCAGCGGCGCATTGGCCGCCCACCACGACCGCAGGTGACCGGCCACCCGCTCGGCGTATCTTTCGTCCCCGGTGACCGCGTAGGCGGCGGCGAGCACGGTGAGGTGCTGGTGCCGGGACGGCTCCCAGATCTGCTTGATGTCCCCGACCGCGTCCTCGTTGCGGTACGGCACGTCGAAGGCGTACCCCCACGGAGCCCGCCGCCCGGTCTTCGGGTCGTACCACCAGTCCGGGTCGGCCAGGTCGTCGCGGTCCACCCCGAAGTACTCGGCGTGCCCGGCCATCAGCCGGTCCGCCTCGGCGACGAGACGTTTCGCGGCGTCCGGCGGCACCGCGGCGATCGTCCCGGCGGGCAGTACCGCGGTGAACCGGGCGCCGGTCACGCTCGGGCCGTCCGGCGGCGCCGACCGCCACCGCCGCCTGCGCACCGCGTCGCCCGCCCGGCCGCCGACCTCCCGCGGCCCCATCCGGGACAACCGCCGCAGGTACCAGCCCGCGCTCATGGTCATCGCGCCCCCGCCAGCGTCACCGGCGCGCCGCCGGCCAGGCCGGCCCGCACGGCGAGGGTGGCCGCGGTGGTGGCGACCAGCGACTCCAGCGGCACCGGCATCGGCCCTCCGGTCCGCACGGCCTTGACGAACGCGGCCAGCTCGGCGTTCTGGCCCTTGTCCCGGGCCTTGGGCAGCCGCGAACTGACCCATCGCCGGCGGCCGGCTGTGCTCTGTTCGAAATACACCGAGGCACGGACGAAGTCGTCGAGCCGCAGCACCTTGCCGTCCGCGACGAGGTCCAGCGTCTCCTTGGGGAAGCCGGGCGCGCCGGTGGTGACGTAGCTGATGGTGGCGGTGGACCCGTCCGGGTAGCGCAGCACGACCTGTAGATCCTCGTTTCCGGACGTTGCGACCGCGTACACCGATACCGGGTCGGCCCCGAGCAGCCAGCTCGCCGTGTCGATGAAGTGCCCGCCCTCTCCGGCGAACCGCGAGCCCTCGGTGCCCTGCCGGAGGTACCAGCTGCCGTGCTGCAGCCGGCCCGCGTTGACCAGGTAGCGCAGGCTCGCCGGCCCGGTCCGGGCGCCGAACCGCTCCTTGGCCTCCCGCAGCAGCGGCGCGAACCGGCGGTTGAAGCCCACCTGCAGCCGGTCGTTGCCGGACTCCTCCACCGCCGCGAGCACGCCGGCCAGCTCGTCCTCGGTGAGCGCCAGCGGCTTCTCCACGAACACCGCCTTGCCGGCCAGCAGCGCCTTCCGGGTCAGTTCGGCGTGCGAGCTGTGGCGGGTGACCACGAACACCGCGTCGACGGACGGGTCGCCGAGCACGGCGTCGAGATCGGTGGTCGCCCCGGCGAAACCGAACTTCCGCTTCGCGTTGGCCGCGGACAGCGCCGTCGTGGTGACGACCGTCGCCAACGCGACGCCGTCGCGCTGCGCCAGGTGCGGCAGCAGCATCGACGTCGCGTAGTTCCCCGCGCCGACGAACGCCAGCCGCACCGGCGCCCTGACGGGCCGGGCCGGGGCGGACGCTGTGCCGTCGCGTCGCACCGCGGGCACCGCCACCGCCGGGGCCTCCGCTTCCGCCCCTTCCCCTTCCCCCACGTGCTCGGGGTACCGGAACAGCACGGCCACGGCCTTCAGCTCGCCGTCCTTCAGGCGCCGGTACGTCTCGACGGCGTCGTCGAAGTCGGCGACGTGGGAGACCAAGGGCTCCACGTCGACGCGGCCGCGGGCGACGAGGTCGAGGAAGCACGCCAGGTTGCGGCGCTCGGTCCAGCGCACGTAGCCGATCGGGTAGTCACGCCCGTCGAGCTCGTACTCCGGGTCGTAGCGCCCGGGGCCGTAACTGCGGGAGAACCGGACGTCGAGCTCCTTCTCGTAGTACGCGTTCCACGGCAGGTCCAGGCGGCACTTGCCGATGTCGACGACCCGGCCGCGGTCCCGGCTCAGCCGGGCGGCCAGCTCGACGGGCTGGTTGGTGCCGCCTCCGGCGGCCAGGTACACCTGGTCCACGCCGTGACCGCCGGTGAGCTCGGCGACGGCGGCTTCCACGGCCGCGGACGCGGGGTCGCCGCAGGCCGCGGCACCCAGGCGTTCGGCGAGTTCGCAGCGCACCGGATCGGGGTCGGCCCCGACGACGCGGACCCCCGAGGCGGCGAGGAGCTGCACCACCAGCTGCCCGATCAGGCCGAGGCCGATGACCAGCGCCACGTCGCCGAGTTGCGGCTCGCCGCGGCGGACGCCCTGCATCGCGATCGACCCGACGGTGCCGAAGGCGGCGTGCCGCGGGGCGAGGCCGTCGGGCACCCGGGCGTAGAGGTTCTTCGGCACCCAGTTCAGTTCGGCGTGCAGCGCGTGCTCGTTGCCGGCGCAGGCCACGAGGTCGCCGACCTTCACGTCGTCGATCCCGGTGCCGACCTGCTCGACCACCCCGCACAGCGAGTAGCCGAGCGGCGTGTACGAGTCCAGCTTGCCCATCACCTTGCGGTAGGTGGCGGGCACCCCGTTGGTGGCCACGCTCTGCATGACCTTGGCCACCTGGTCCGGCCGGGAGCGGGCCTTGCCCAGCATCGACATGCCCGCCTCGGACACCTTCATGAGCTCGGTCCCGGTGGAGATCAGCGAGTAGGCGGTGCGGACCAGCACACCCCCCGGCTTGCACCCCGGCACCGGCACGTCGAGCACCGCCAGCTCGCCGCTCTTGTAGTTCTGCACGACCTGTTTCACCCGAAGTCCCCTTGTTTCTCAGCCGTCTTCTACGCCGCAGAACGAGCGTCCCGGCCGGAGCCGGAGGTCGCGTCGCGGTACCAGTACTCGAGGGTCAGCACGTGCCACAGATGCTTGGAGAAGTCCCGCTGCCCGGCGGCGTCCTCGGCGACCATGCGCGCCAGCGCGTCACGGCGCAGGAACCCGGAACCGACGAGCACGCCGTCGTGCACCACCTCGCGCACCAGGGGTGCCAGATCCCGGCTCATCCAGGCGCGCAGCGGGGCGCTGAACAAACCCTTGGGCCGGTAGACGATCTCCCGGGGCAGGACCGACGTGGCCGCCTCCTTGAGGACGGCTTTGCCCTGCCGTCCGACGATCTTCCGGTCGCCGGGCACGGCGAACGCCGCCCTGACCACCTCGACGTCCACGTACGGCACCCGCACCTCGGTCGACGCGGCCATGCTCGACCGGTCCGTGTAGGCGAGGTTCAGGCCCGGCAGGAACATCCGGGCGTCGCCCAGGCACATGCGGTTGACGAAGTCGTCGAGGTCGTTGTCCTGGTAGACGTCCGTGTGCTCGGTCAGCACGTCCTCGACGGTCCCGGCCAGGTCCGGATCGATCAGGGCGAGCAGTTCGTCCTGGTCGTACATGGTGTAGCTGCGCCGGAACGCGGTTTCCTCCGGCAGATCGGCGAAGGAGAGGAAACGCTTCGCGAACCGCACCGAGCGGAACCCCCGGCGGGCCGTGGCGACCGGTAGCCGGTCCACGGCCCTGGACAGGCCGCGCCGCAGGGGCCGCGGGACGCGCTGGTAGCGCAGCGCGATCAGATTGGCCAGGTGCTTGCGGTATCCGGCGAACAGCTCGTCGGCGCCCATCCCCGAGAGCATCACCTTGACCCCCGCCTCCCGGGCGGCCGAGCAGATCAGGAAGGTGTTGATCGCGGCGGGGTCGCCGATCGGCTCGTCCAGGTGGTACGTCATCCGCGGCAGCAGGTCGAGCACGTCCGGAGCGATCTCGATCTCGTGCAGGTCGACGCCGAACCGCTCGGCCACCTGCCGGGCGTAGCGAAGGTCGTCCGGCATCGCCTCGAACTTCGCGTCCTCGGCGCGGAAGCCGATCGTGTAAGCGGAGATGCCGGGCTTTCGGCGGGCCGCCAGCGCGGTCAGATAGCTGGAGTCGAGGCCGCCGGAGAGGAAGGTCGCCACGGGTACGTCGGAGAGCAGGTGGCGCCGCGTGGACTCCTCGACGACGGCAGCCAGGTCGGGCCGCTCGCCGCTGCGTGCGCGCTCCCGGCCCTCGGCGGCGACGTCCTTGAGGTGCCAGTACCGGCCGCGTTCCACCCGGCCGTCGGGCCGGCACCGCAGCCAGCTCCCCGGCGGCAGCTTCTCCGCCTCGCGGAACGCGCACCGCGAGTCCGGCACCCAGTAGTACAGGAGCGAGGCCACCAGCGCGGCGTGGTCCACCTGCAAGGACCCGCCGGTGGCGGCGGCGAGCGCCTTGAGCTCGGAGGCGAACACCAGGCCCTCACCGCGCCGGAGCAGGAAGAGCGGCTTGATGCCGAGCTGGTCGCGGGCGAGCACCAGTTCACCGGTGCGCTCGTCGAAGATCCCGAACGCGAACATCCCGCGCAGCCGGGGCAGGCAGTCCGTGCCCCAGCGCCGCCAGGCCTCCAGCAGCACCTCGGTGTCGGAGGTCCCGCGGAAGCGCACCCCGGCGGCCGCCAGTTCGGCGCGCAGCTCGGGCGCGTTGTACAGCTCGCCGTTGTACGTCAGGGCGAGGCCGTCCGAGACCATCGGCTGGGCGCCGGTCCCGGACAGGTCGATGATCGCCAGCCGGCGGTGCCCGAGGTGCACTTCGCCGTCACCGGCGGGGTGGCTGTACCGGCCCGCCCCGTCCGGGCCGCGGTGGGCGAGGGTATCGGTGAGCCGGTCGGTGACGGCCTTCCCGTCCGGCCATCGGTAGGTGCCTGCGATGCCACACACGTCTTACCGCGCCTCCTGGTCGCTGTCCGGGACCGGTGCGGTCCACAGGGGTAGCCGCTCGGTTCGCCGCCGGCCCTCCCTCACTGCCTGAACGGCGTGGGAGGTACCCCCGCCGTTCTGCCGGGCCGTCCGTTCGTTGCGGCCGCGCAGCGCGGTGTGCAGCCCGTCCCACAGCGTGCCGTCGGTCCGGTCACGCGGGTCGGGGTCGATCAGCACCACACCGATCACCGCGATGTGCTGGTCCGCGAGCTGCCGCGCCACCGTGTGCAGCCATGCGGCGCTGCCGTGCCCGGCACGCACGACGAGCACGGTCCGGGTGCCGAGGTACTGGAGGTCGGTCCACGCCGCGCCGGGCGCCACCGAGCCGACGCCGAGCCGGCGCTCCTGATGCGACGCGGCCGCGGCACGCTCGCCCCTGACCACGGCCGGGTCTCCAGGCTTCGGGCGGCGGTCGGCGAGCTGCTCGCCGGGCAGGCCGTCGACGACGACCACCGGCCCCTCCTCCGCCAGCGCACCGGCGAGGTCCAGGGCCATCGCGATCGTGCTGCGCACACAGCCCAGTTCGAGCAGCGACACCGGCTCCGCGCAGCCGCGCACGGTGCGGGCCAGGGTCGTGGTGAGCCGTTCGCGGGCCGCCCGGGACCGCCGGCGCCGCCACAGCCGGGGCGGCCGGCGGGGCAGCTCCGCGATGACCGAGGCGCCGAGGTTCGCCGCGATGTCCCGGCGCAGCACGGGACGGTCCGCCACCACCGTGCCGACCGCGGCCACCGCGAGCCCGAGGACGAGCCCGAGGACGGCCCCGATCCCGGCGTCGGTGACAGCGGCTTTGGGCAGGGAGTGCCGCACCGCGCGCGGGGCGTCCACGACCTGGGTGCCGGCGATGAGCTGCGGGGTGCCGACGCGCGCTTCCGCGGCGCGCTGGCCGAAATCGGTGATCCGCGAGGTGAGTTCGGCCCGGCGGGCGAAGAGCGACTCCATGTCCGCCGACGCCTTGGGCCCGCTCTGCGGCGGTCTGTCCCCGATCGCCTTGTTGAGCCCGGCGAGTTCGTCGCGCATGCGGTCACGCTGGTCGAGCAGAGCCTTGGCCTGGGCGTTCGCGGCTTCCTGGATCCGCTTCACATGGTCCGCGACGAACGCGTCGGCCAGCGCCTTGGCCCGGGCCACCGCTTTCGCGTCGCTGTCACCTGTCACAGTGATCTGCAGCAGGTTGTTGGTCAAGCCGGTGCCCCCGTAGTCCCGCAGGAAGTCCTCCGGCTTCTCCGGGGACCCCAGGGACCGCAGGGCCTTACCGGCGATCCCGGTGGTCTGCAGCAGCGCGACGTCGGTGCGGATCAGCGTTCCGGAGTCGTTCGGCTGATCCGCCTGATGCGCGACCAGCACCTTGGTCACCGCGGTCGGCCGCGGCGGCATCAGGACCGCCACCGCCGCGCCGATGAGCAGCCCGAGCAGCGCCAGGGAAGACCAGAGGCGGTGCCGCCTGCGCACCGCGACCACCAGGGCCTGCACGTCGATGAGCGGAGCGGCGGACGACGACTCCGAAGCCGTGCTCGTCGTCACACCGAACCTCCCCGCGCGGCGAGGCCGACCGCGATAGCCGCCGCGGCGCCGTCCGGAGGGTCATCGGCGGACCGCGTCGGACGGGCCCGGACCGGGGCGGCGACGACGACGCCGACGACCTCGTGCCGGGCGTCCGCGCACGCCCCGGCGATGCCGGCGAGCTCCTCCGGGGTCCAGCTGCCCGCGCTGAGCACGACCAGGGCACCGGATTCGGCGTCACGGTCCGGCACCAGCGGCCGGGACACCGAAACCCCCACCACCCGCAGCGCGGGGCATCCCCTGCTCGAAGAGCTTGCGGAAGGATCGTTCTCGGCCTCGGCCTCGGCGGCGAGCTGCCCGGCGGCCCGGCGGGCGATCTCGTCGCCGTCCGGGACGACGACCAGCAGCCGCCGGGCGGCCGGCAGCTGGTCCCGGAGGCGTGCGCACACCCGCCGGTAGCGGAGCTGTCTGCCGGCCTCGTCGCCGGAGGCCTGCGGGGCTGTGATGTCCCACGGGATGTCGGTGCCGAGCAGCCGGCGGATCCGGGCCTGCGGGCCACGGCCTTCCGGCCGGTGGACGGGCCGTTCACCGGGGACGTCGACGGTGCCGAGCAGCGCCGAGCCCAGCGCAGCGGCGATCTCCGGTTCGGTGCGCAGCCGGCGACTCGTCCGTGCGGCTGTGAGATGGCCGATGACCCCGAGCAGGAAGAACAGCAGCGCCCCGGCGACGATGAGCTGCACCCTCGTCGGCGGCGCCTCGCCGGCCGGCCGGGCCGCCGGCCCCATGACGACCATGGTGGCCTTGCCGGCAGCCGGGTTGGCCTGGTCCAGCTTCTTCATGGCCTCCTGCAGGGCGGTGCGCAACTTCGTGAGCTCGGTGCGGCCCTGCACGCTCTCGACGGTCCGCCCCGGATCGGCCGCATCGGCCAGCTCGGTGATGCGGCGGCCGGCCTGCGCCACCAGCTGGCGCAGCGCCTCGGGCCCCGCCGCCCCGGGGTTGGCACTGTCGCCTGCGATCCGTGCGGCGAACGAGACGAACTCCTTGGCCACCTGGTCGGAGAGCCGCTGTGCGCGCTCCGGGGTCTCGGCCGTACCCGAGATCTTGATGATGTTCCCGTCGGCGGCCTTGGCGCTCACCCGCTCGCGCAGCTTGCCGCCGTCGGCCCCGCTCCAGCGGAGCGCGGCGGCCGCGCGGTCGACCACCACCGAACTCGTCGCGATCTCCGCCTGGGTCAGCAGTTCGCGCTCCTGCCACGCCCCCGGCAGCAGGATCGATGCCGAGGTCGTGTAGCGCGGCGGAAACAGCAAAGAGGTGCCGTAGCCGACGAGCGCACCCACCACGGCGAGGACGAGGAGAAGTCGCAGGCGCCGGCGGATGATCCGACCGATGGTGGCCAGGCGTATCGTTTCATCGCTCAACGGTGCGGCCTCCTCCCCGCCCGGCCCCGGGCGCCGGCCGACCGTGGAGCGTCGTCACGGCAGGCAGCGGCGTAGGCGGCGAGCAGCGATCTCTGGGAGTTCCGCCAGGAGAGGGGCCCGCTGATCCGCTCCTGGCCGATCCTGCCCATCCGGGCCCGCTTCTCCGGATCGTCCAGGAGCAGCGTGATGAGCTTGGCGAACTCGGCCTCGTCGTCGGCGGGCGCGTAGACGGCGGCGTCACCGGCGGAGACCCGCGCCTCCCGGAGGTCGAACGAGACGATCGGCCGGCCCATCACCATGTACTCCAGGACCTTGTTCATGGTCGACACGTCGTTGAGGGGGTTGCACGGGTCGGGGGAGAGGCACACGTCCGCGGTGGACAGGTAGCGCACCAGGTCGGCGTCCGGAATGCGCCCGGTGAACTGCACCTGCTCCGAGAGCCCGAGCCGCCGGGACAGCTCCACCATCGCGTCGAAGGCGTCGCCGGCGCCGACGAACACCGCATGCCAGTCGCTCCGCCCGAACTCGTCGCGCAGCTTCGCCAGGGCCCGCAAGGCGTAGTCGACGCCGTCCTGCGGGCCCATGACGCCGAGGTAGCACAGCAGATGACGCTTGCCGCGCTTCAGCTCCGGCTCGGGCGGTACCGGCCGGAACCGGTCGGTGTCGGGCGCGCTGCGCACCACGAAGACGTCCTCCGGCCTCCGCCCCCCGCGGCGCAGTGCGACGTCCCGGTAGCTCTCGTTCGTGGCGAGCACGACGTCCGCGGCCCGGTAGGTCCGCCGTTCCAGTGCGCACACGGCGCGGTAGAGCAGATCCTCGCCGCGGCCGAACCGGGAGAGGTACAGCTCGGGCACCAGGTCGTGCTGGTCGAAGACGAACCGCGCGCCGCGCCGCTTCAGCCACAGGGCCGGCAGGAACAGCAGGTCGGGCGGGTTGCAGGCGTGGACCACGTCGACCGGTCCGACCTTGCGGGCCAGCCGGACGGTGTGCCACAGCGCCGATCCGTACTCCTGCAGGTAGCCGGCCGGCCCTCCGGTGGCCGCGCGCAACGGGTAGCGGTGGATCCGCACCCCGTCGATCACCGCTTCCGGTTCCGTGTCCCGCTTCTCCCCCCGGGGACAGATGACGTGGACCTCCCAGCCTGCGTCGCGCAGCGTCGTGCACTCCTGCCACACCCGCCGGTCGAACGGCACCGAGAGGTTCTCCACCAGGATCAGCGCGCGCCGGACCGGCCGGTCGCCGCTCGTCGCGTCACCAGGCAAGGCCCACGTACCCCGGTTCGGTCCGGCGCGCCTCGGCGTCGGGAAGACGGATGAGGTCGACGATCGCCGGCCCTGTGCCATGGGGCAGCGCCGACAGCACGGCCGGGTCCCTGGTCCCGACCACGCAGACCTCGGCGTGCTCGAGCACCTCGCCGACGGAGTCCGTGAGGAGGTGCGCGAGGTGCGGAAGCCGGGTCTCGATGTAGGCGCGGTTGGCGCCCAGCAGCCGGGAGAGGATCACGTTGGGGTCGTAGATCCGCAGGTCGTACCCCTTGCCGAAGAGCCGCTCCGCCAGCTCCACGAGCGGGCTCTCGCGCAGGTCGTCGGTGCCGGGTTTGAAGGACAGCCCGAACAGGCCGACCCGGCGCTTGCCGGTGCGCTCGACCAGTTCCACCGCGCGCTGCAGATGCTCGGAGTTGGAGGGCAGCACGTGGGCGAGGATCGGCACCGAGACGTCGGCCCGCTGCGCCGCGTGGACCAGGCTGCGCAGGTCCTTGGGCAGGCAGGAGCCGCCGAAGGCGAAGCCGGGCCGCAGGTAGGCGGGGCTGATGTTCAGCTTGCGATCGGCCAGGAAGACGTCCATCACCTGGTGGGAGTCCACCCCGAGCGCCTGGCACACCGCGCCCAGCTCGTTCGCGAAGCCGATCTTGAGGCTGTGGAACGCGTTGTCCGCATACTTGATCGCCTCGGCCGTCGGGACCGGCACCCGGAACACCTCGCCGGGCAGGCCGTCGTACAGCGCCGCCACCGCGTCGCCGCTCGCCGGGTCGAGCTCGCCGATGACGGTCTTGGGCGGGTCGAAGAAGTCCCGCACGCTCGTGCCCTCGCGCAGGAACTCCGGGTTGACCGCGACCCCGAAGTCCACCCCGGCAGTGCCGCCGGCGTACTTCTCCAGGATCGGCACGAGCAGGTTCAGGCAGGTGCCCGGGAGCATGGTGCTGCGGAACACGACGGTCTGCCGCCCGCCCCGCTCGGCCACCGCGGCACCGATCTGCTCGGTGACCCGCTCCAAGTACGTGGTGCACAGGCTGCCGTTGGGCTCCGACGGCGTGCCCACGCAGACCAGTGACACCTCGCTGCCCGTGATCGCCTCGCGGACGTCGGTGGTGGCGCGCAACGCCCCGGTCCGCACGACCTCGGCGATGAGCTCACCGATCCGCTCCTCGACCACCGGGGCCTTGCCGTCGTTGACCAGGTCGACCTTCACCTGGTTCACGTCCACCCCGATGACCTCATGACCGAGGCCGGCCAGGCACGCGGCCGACACGCAGCCCACGTAGCCGAGCCCCAGGACGCTGACTCTCATGATCCCGTTCCTCCCCCCGGGCAGGCCCTTGTGGCCTGCCGTCCGTGCACCGACCGGACGACGCCCCCGCGCATCAGTAGGCCCCCTGCCCCTGAAGCACCGCACGCAGCGTCTTCCACAAGATCACCGTGTCGAGGGCGAGCGACCAGTCCTCCACGTACCGCAGGTCGAGGCGGACCGCCTCCTCCCACGGCAGGTCGCTGCGCCCGCTGATCTGCCACAGGCCGGTGAGCCCGGGCTTGACGAGGAGCCGCCTCCGGATGTCCGGGTCGTACGCGGCGCACTCCTCCGGCAGCGGGGGCCGCGGACCGACGAGCGACATCGATCCGGTGAGCACGTTGAAGAGCTGCGGGAGCTCGTCGATCGAGTACCTGCGCAGCACCGTTCCCACCCGGGTCACCCGCGGATCCCGGCGGAGCTTGAACAGCAGGCCGGCGCCCTCGTTGAGGCCGGCCAGGTCGGCGCGTGCCCGGTCGGCCCCGGCGGTCATGGTGCGGAACTTGAAGATGGTGAACTCCCGGCCGTCCTTGCCGACTCTGCGCTGGCGGTAGAGCGCTCCACCCGGGCTGTCCGCGAGCACGAGGAGCCCGACGAGCAGCATCAGCGGCGCGAACAGGACCAGCAGGATCGCCGCGCCCGTCCGGTCGACGACGCCTTTGACCGCCCGGCGGCCCCCGGTGAAGGTCGGCATGCTGACCCGCAGCAGCGGAATCCCGAGCACCGCGTCGACGTGCAGCCGCGGGCCGGCCACCTCCATCAGCACGGGGGCCACGACCATCTCGGCATCGCTGCCTTCGAGGTTCCACGCCAGCCGTTGCAGCCGGTCCGGTGACCAGTGCGGGTCCGATGTGATCGCGACGACACGGTAGCCGTCGCGGCGGACGTGACCCGCGACGTCCGTCAGCCGGCCGACGACCGGCACTCCGTCCAGTTGGTCACCATCGAACCCGAGACCATCCGGCGTGCACACCGCCTCCACCCGCCAGCCGAGGTGCGGGAACTTGCGGGTCCGGGTGATCAGGTCGTGCACGGTGGCCAGGCTCCCGGCAGCGAGCACCGGGCGCAGGCACCGTCCTTCATTGCGCTGTTTGTGCAGCCAGAGGCGCAGCAGATATCGCTCGGTCATGGTGGCGAGCGCGATCGCCGGAATCGCGACGAAGATCCAGAGCTTGATGTTGTGCGACGTGAGGGCGATCCCGCCGAGCGCCAGCACGACGGCCGCCGCGAACAGCGAGCGTCCCAGCCGGCGGAATTCCTCGGCACCCTGGCCGAGCACGGCCGGAGCCCACGACCGGGTCACCGCAAGGGCCCCCAGCACCAGCAGCTCGGTGCCGAAGGCGAGAATTCTCCATTTCTCGTGCCAGTCGGCCGCGTCCCGGGCCCCGAAGAAGCCGCCGATCGCCGCCACTACGAAGGCGGTGACCACGGCATCGCTGGTGATCACGGCACGGCGGTACCGCTGCTCCCAGTCGATCGCGGGCCGGCTCATTGCCCCGTTCGCCCGACGCCCGCGCGCCGGTGGGAACGGGTTGACTAATTCCCCTAATTCCCCCTCCTGCACAGCCCCTTCCAGGTCTCCAGTGGGCTCGACGTGTTCGCTCCACACTGTTTCCTCCCCCCGGGAGGCCCTCGCCCCCCGCACTGTTCCTCCCCTCGGAAGGCCCCCGCCCCCCGCGCCGCGCTTTTCTTCCCCCGGGAGGCCCCGCCCCCGTGAATGGCATACCGGCTATTGCAGCGCTACCTGAGAACCCGTTGCCGGTTGCTCCCCACAACCGAGGCCCCTTCGGGCTCCAAGAATTGATCAACCCCACGTCCGGCGCCCGGGATGCGGCTGCCGGCCGTCCGTGGCACCGGACCTGTAGATCTCCGTGGCACCGGATCTGTAGATCACTTTTTCGGCTCGTGTCCAAACGTGCGAAGCGAGGGTCAATGTAGACCATTGAGGCCCGTCTGGAGAGGGGGATGTGTGTAACTTGTGCTCGGCTTTTGAACCCGGAACCACCGGACGGTGATCGATTGTGGGCGCCTCGACGACGAAGGCGTGTCCTGTGACCTGTGATGACGGGAGTTTCCGGGCTGTCGGCACGGCTGATCGACAGTCCCGTACCGGAGGGGGCCGCTTGCCAACGTCCTCCCGGTTGCCGGTGGCGCGCGACGACTATTGGATCACCGTCGGCTCGGCCGGCCTTCCCATGATCCGGATCCCCGGCTCCTGCTACGAGATCGCGGCCCCGGGGAGCAGGCCGAGGGCCTGATTCCGGTATCGGAATCAGGCCCTGGTCCTTCCGTGCTCAGTGCGGGAGCCGACGATATGCATCGACGTAATTGCGCAGCAGGGCCTGGTGGGTGCCGTTGATGATGGTGCCGAGTGAGGGCTGGGCCCGGAGAGGGTCGCCGAGGCTGTTTTTCTTGATGCGCTTCAAGAGCTCCGTCGCTCTGTCCTTGGTGACGTACTGTTCGAACGATTCCCGGTCCATTCCGGCGAGTTCTGCCAGCTTGGTGTCGTCCGGAACCTCGAAGACGAGATCCGCCAGGCCCAGCGCCGCATCAGGCGCCACCCGGTAGAAGTCGAGGACACGCTTGCGCCACTCCTCACGGCGGGCATGGCTCTGGGTGTAGGACTGGCGGAGCGCGACGACGCGGCCGCTGACGGGGCCTGTTCCGGGCGTGTCCAGGATGGCCTTGACGAGCCTTTCGCCGTCGGTGACGACGGAGCAGTCTGGGGCGAACACCCTGTTCTCCTTGTCCTCGCCGCGGAGATTCCCGAGAGACTTCGCCAGGGCCTCTCCTTCCTGGTCACCCGTGCCGAAGGTGACGCCGTCCTCCAAGCGGGTGAGGCCGTCCAGAAGCTTGATGAACGTGTTGGGCTCCGGGAAATAGACGGTCCTGGGGTCGACGTCCGCCATCGCGACGCGGACGTCCCGGTCCATCGCGGTGGCGATGTCCACGCGTGGATCGCCACCCTCGGGGAGGCGGTATCCCCCGCTGAAGAGGTCGGGCCAGTTTCCCTTCTGCAGCCGGTCCGCCGCCGCGTCGAACAGCGGGGTGCCCCCGGGAGTCCGGAGCGAGAGCACATCGGCGTCGCCGGTGTGGAAGTAGATCCGCTCGTATCCCTTTCCGTCGGCGTACAGCGCCTTCACGAACTCCTGCGTCCGGTCGCTCCCGGCGATGGCCTGCCGTATGGCGCCGTAGGGAATGGTCTTCTGATCGTGGAGACTCGTCCTGCCCTTGGGCGCGCACCAGAGGAAGGAAAGGACGGCGACCGGGAAAGCGGATTTCTCCTGCCGCCAGGCGTTGGTGAATTCGTCGATGATCCGCCGCTGCCCTGCGACGCGTTCCGCACGTTTGGCGTCGCTCTCGCCGTAGGAGTAGCCCTCGTTGAGTCCGATGACGAGCGCGCACCCCTGCCGGGTCGCGGTGGCCTCGTCGCGGTAGCGGCGCGCCAGGGCGAGCAGCGTCCGGTGGTCGCCGACCTTGGCCGGGACCATGGCGACGAAGCCCACGCTCCCCTTGAGCGGCTGGGGGGTGCCGACCGCCTGTCCGGCGTACACGTCGGTGATCGGCTCCCAGGGCGCCTTGCCGGTGGCCGGGGTCTTGGGCCGGGCCCGGTTGACGATCACCCCGGCCTGCTTCCGCTGCTCCTCGGGCAGGCTGTCGGGGCTCGTCCACTGAGGCCGGGAAGTCTCGACCGGAGTGCCCGGGCTGCGATGGCACGCGCGCTGCTCGACCAGGTAGCCCTGCTCCAGGCGGGCGGCTCCGATCTTGTCCCGGTGATCCCACACCTGGACTGCGGCGGCCGGGTCGGCAGTACTCAGGAACCTTGCCAGCGCGTTCAGGGAGGAGAGGTCGCGTCTGTACACGAAGCTGCTTGCGCCGGCAAAGAGGTGGTGGGGGATCCGTCGGCGGGGCACGGCCAAATGGTGCACGCGCTCCACCCTCGTCAGCGCGACGTAGGCGATGCGGTGCCGGAATCCCAGGTCGCGGGCGATGGCGACCTCCGTGACCCCGCGCACGCGCGTGCGCTGCTGCCAGGTGGCGGCGGCGTCGCGCAGGGCGGCGAGGCTGTCGGCGTCCCGCCGCCCGGCGCGTACGACCGCGCGGGCGTGGTGATCGAAGGCCACCCGCTCGGCTCGCACTTCGGCCGCGGAGGACGAGATCCGGCGGCCCTTGTGCCGCTCCACCACGCCGTCGATCCACTCCAGGGCCACATCGCTGCCGTGGGTGCGGATCTCCTCCCAGTTCACGCCGCGCAGCACGACCAGCCCCTGCTCCGTCTCCGCGACCGGGAGCGGGTTGAGGTATCTCAGGGACAGCTCGCTGAGGGTCGCCCTGTAGAACGCTTCGCGCTCCTGGCGCGTCTCGGACTTCCCGGTGCCGCGTACGGTCACCGGGCCCGGGTCCTCCATGCTGGCGTCGCGGCCGGTGCCGTACCTCTCGCGGAACAGCCGCTCGGTCTCGGCCAGCGCGGCCTGCCGGACCCTGGCGCGTTCGTCGTCGTCGTGACCCGTGTCGTCCAGGGTCCCGGCCAGGGCGTGCGCGGCGTGGATCAGCTCGTGCGCGAGGGTGACCTCGGGAGCCATGGCCACGTCGTCCGAGAGCAGCAGCACCCGGGGGTGGAAGGACACGATGGAGTACACGCCCAGGCCGTTGTAGAGCGGTCCCTTGAGCCTGGAGTTCAGCGACCACTGGGCGGGTTTGCCGTCCGTGGCCTGCGTGATGATGACGTTGATGCCCGCGAGGTCCCGCTGCTTCGGCTGCTTCGGCGTCGCACCGTTCTTCCGGGAGCCGCCGTGGCGGCACAGGACCCGCGTGCTGATGCCCGTGTCCCAGTCCTCCGGCCCGCCGTAGGTGCCGTCCGGGTCGGGCAGCGGCCGGGCGTGGCCCAGGAACTCAACGAGGCGCTTGCCCGCTTCGGAGGACTCGATCCGCCGGAGCAGGAAGTCGATCTCTCCTACGTAGTCCTCGTCGTCCAGCTCGAGGCCGGGCTCGGGGTTGGAGGTGTCGTCGCGCACGTCGAGCGCGTCCGCGTCGGGGCACACGGCGATGCCGGGCCGTATCACGGTGAGGGGGAGCGGCTTGCCGCCGAGCCAGGCGATCTCGATGGGCGACTCCGCGGCCGCCCGGACCGGCTGCGGTGGTGTCAGACGGGCAGGGTCGAGCCCGGTGAGGCGACGCATGACGGGGTGATTCCTTACGTTGTTGGTGGGTTGATTCCTTACGGGGAGTCCGCGGGATTCAGTCCGTGACGACCAGGACGGCCCGCGCCTGCCGGCGGGTCTCGGTGGTCAGGACCAGGGAGGGGGCGGCGCCGGCCGCCGTCGGCGCGGTGTACCGCAGCGAGATCTTCTCGACGGCGGGCAGCAGGTTCGGCAACCCCGCCGTCGGCGAGCCCGTCGCGGGCAGCAGGGGGGCGAGCGCCTCCGCGAGCGTGATGCCTTCCTCGGCGGCCCAGGTCGCGGTCCAGCTCGTCGCGTCCGGATCCTTGTCCGCCACGAGGTCCAGCTCCATGAGCGACGACTCCGGGCCGCTGAGGAGGAGGGAGCCGGTGGCCTCGACGCCGGACGGGCCGTCCCCGGTGCTGATCCGCGTCGTGAGGTGGGCGCGGGCCCGCAGCCCGGCGGGCAGGGGGAACTCGGCGGATCCGGCCGCGGCGAACAGCCGTCCGGAGGGTGTGGGGACGACCTCGAAGCACAGCTCCTGCAACGTCAGCTCCGCCAGGGAGGCGGGCAGGCCGCTGCCCATGGCCTGCTCGGTCCAGGTGCTGATGTCGCGGAAGGCGATGCGGTCCGCCTCCACGGTCAGCCCCCAGCCCTGGGCGCTCCTGGCGGCCTTCACCCCGATCCGGGTTCCGCCCACGACGAGCGTGCCGGCCAGGGTGACCTCGAGCGCCCGGTCCCCGCCGCCGGACACCAGGACCGTCTGGTCCTCGATCCGTACGCCCGCGATCTCCAAGGGGCTCAGGAGCTCTCCCGCGACGACGAAGGCTCCTTCCCGGAGGTCGCACAGGAAGGAGAGCCGTCCCAAGCCGTTCTTGCCGAGGTCCGGGGCGGCGCGCTCGAAGAGGCCGCTGCCGTCGGCGAGTTCGCCGTGCGCCGTCAAGGCGGGCAGGTCGATCGTGACGGCGCTTTCCAGCCCGCCCACGGACAGATGTGCGCTCAGCTCTACCGACAGCCCTCCCCGGCCGTTCTGCCGGGCGGCGGAGTCCAAGGCGACCCGGGCACGGACCCGGCCGAGCGTCACTCCCGCCAGCAGCGGCCATTCGTCGGCCAGGTCAACCTCGACTTCTCCGGTCACCCGCCCGTCCCCGGGGGCGTACGAGACGGTGACTTCACGGAGCGCGGGCAGGGCCGAGGCGAGGAGCCCCTGCCACTCCTCGGGGAAGTGGTCGGTGACGGCGTCCGCGCCCGTGCACCCCGGCAGGTCCGCCACGTGCCGCAAGGACGGCAGGGAGAGCCCGTCGGGGAAACGGGCGGAGACCGTGAACATACCTTCGTGCACCGAGGCGAGGAACAGCACCGGCTCGTCGAGGCCAGGCAGCTCCCACCGGGCTCCCGCGACGACCGGTGTCCGCTCCTGCTCCGTTTCCTTGTCCGTACGGGGAGTGGCGTCGAGTACGACGACGGCCGCCTGGGCCCCCAGGGCCTGGAGCGGACTCAGGTCGTGTGCGGGGAAGGGCTCGGGCAGCCGCCACTTCGGGGCGTCCACGACCAGGACGAACCCCACGACCGCCCTGCCCGAGGTGTCGGCCAGGAACTCCGCCACGGCCGGGCAGGGCTCCGGCCCGAGGGCGGGCACGGCGCAGTGCCCCCGGACGGTCATGCTCTCCGCGGTGAATTCCGCGTCCGCGAAGTTCAGTTCGGTGGAGCCGAAGTATGTGGAGAAGGCTCCGCGGACAGCGGGGTCGGTGAAGTCCTCGGCCTGGAGCCGCAGACTTCCGTTCCGTGCTCTCTCGGTGATTTCCTCAACGGACAATGGCATTGCCGAATCCTGTCCTCGATGTTCTGTGCTCACCTGCGGCCGTCCACTCGACGGAGGTCAGGCGTAGATGTCTTCATTGATCCGGATGACGGCGGGGCCGTGGCCGGGGTCGGTGACGGTCGGCTTCGGGCGGGCGAAGCTCAGCACGGGGGCAAGGCCGTCGTGGCTCGCGATGATGCGCTCGGCCCGTTCGGTGTGCTCGGGGACGAGTTCCTGCCGAACGTGGGGCTCGGCCGTCGTGCGATCCGCGAGAAAACCGGCCGGCTCGTAGGAGAAGCGGTCGAAGTACTTCTTGGCGAGGAGTGGCTTGATCACGTCCTTGGAGGCTTTGGGGATGGGTTTTCCGAACATCGCGTCCCCCTCGGGCCGCTGCCAGTCCTGCTTCCAGATGCCCGCAGCTTGATCGTCCTTCGCCAACGGGCCGTAGGTGGGGCGTGCGGCGAATCCGAGCTCCTTGACCAGCCGCCGCTCGCTGACGTCGAACAACTCGGTCCGCTGTGTGCGTATGCGCTCTGCCCGCGCGGCTTCGACGGCGTCGCGTGCGTCGGCCAGATGATGGTCGACCGCTTCGATGCTCCGAAGTTGTCCGGGGGTGTTGCGCAGGACCTTCCGGCCCGTTTCGGCGTCGGTCGCGGTGCCGAACAGCCACTCCAGGGCGATGGGGTTGCCGTGGGTCACGATCTCTTCGAGCGGGCTGGTGTCGAAGGCGAGAGCGCCGTTGAGGGATCCCGCCAAGTAGGGCTGTTCCTCCTCGTTCGTCTCCATCGACCCGGCGACGATGTGGGCAGCGTGGATCAGCTCATGGCCGAGGACGACCTCGGGCGCCAGCACGACCCGGTCCTGCACAACGGCGAAACGCGGGTTGAACTCGATGTACGAGAAGTAGCCGAGGCCGCTGCGGGCGATGTGCGTCTCGTCGGTAAGGGCGCGGGTGTCCGCGGACAACCTGGCCCCTCGGGAGAGGATCACCGTGGTGATGCTCGGCCGGGAATCCCCTGACTCGTACTCGGCCGTGAAGGCGGATTCACCGAAACCGTGGGGGCCGGGCAGCGGAGCGGTCTGCCCGAAGAAGTCCACCAGGCGCTTCCCGGAGGGAATGGCCTCCAGCCGGGTCAGGAGGTCGTCCACATGGTCCAGGAACGCCTGATCGGGAGAGGCCGTCGGGTGGGACAGCATGGTCGTGCGGTCCACGGAAGTGACGGCGATTCCCGGGCGGAGTTCCACGGCCGTGCAGGAACCCCGCTTGCCCATCGTGATCCGCATGCGCGCGGGGGGCGTCCCGGGGGTGGAAGGGTGAGTCACTGGGGGCTCCGAAGGTGAGGAGATGGTCAGTCGGCCGAGGCGGGTGTTCGCGAGCGGGGCGGGCGTCGCTCCGGACGGCGTCACGGCGTCACGGCGAATACGGCACGCACGGTTCCGGCGTCCGCGGCGATGACGAGACCGCCGTCCCCCGTCACGAGGTCGAGTGCGGTGACCTCGGGCAGGAGCTTCCGTACGGAATCGTCCACCGTCCCCCCGAGCCATTCGACGAGGTCCGTCACGGATGCCGCGGCGTCACCGTGCCAGGAAGCCCGCACGCGGCCGCCCGCCTGGGCCCGGAGCTCCAGAACCATGGGCTCGGCCGCCGGCACATCGATGGACAGCGTGGCCTTCAGGTGCCCGGCGCTCGAACCGCTGCCACTGGCAGCGCTGATGACGAGCTCTGTCTTGCGGCTGCCGAGAGAGAACAGGCTGTCGGCGGAGAACTCGAAGGAACCGTCGGCCCTCCGGACCACGGACAGGTCGTCGAGAACGACGCCGCGCAGGAAGTCCGGCACTGTCACTCCCATGCGCTCCGACAGCCAGTCGGCGACCGAAGCGAAGTCCACATGGCGCACCGAGCCGGCCAGCTCCCACCGGCCGTCCGTCGTACGGGCGGCGACGGCGCGGACCCGGGCGGAGCCGACGGCCAGCTCGCCGAGGCTCCGTACATCCGGAGCCCCACTCCCGTGGCCGGCTATTTCGAGGGAGGCGTTCTCCAGGGCGAAGTCGGCACCGGGTGTCGCAGGTGCCGGGGGTGCCGCGGGTGTCGCAGGTGGTGCGAGTGGTGCGGGGGTCGAATAGCCGAGCGCAAGGGCGTAGCTTCCCTCCCGCAGATCGGCCCTGACCGTGGCACGGGCGACGGGAAGACTCTCCAGACCGCTCCCGGAGGCGAATTCGGCCGGTGCGCCGGTCTCCGGGAAGGGGCCGGCCGCTTCGGCCGTCACCTCCAGCTCCGGAACCGTGATGGTTCCGCTCAGGGTACAGCCGTGCACGCCGATACCGGCGCGCAGAGCGGCCCGGGTCCGTACAGGGCCGCCCTCGGGGAAGGTCAGCGTGAACTCCGCCTCGACAGCGGTGAGCTCCGCCGCGCCCGGGATCACCGGCACGTGATCGGCCAGGCTCACCCGCAACCAGACGCTGCGCAGTCGCTTTCGGCCGGTGTCGACGACCACCTGGATCTGCCGGATGCGAGGAGTGCCGACGGGTATCTCTGCCGGAAGGGTGAAATCGGCGCCCGAACCGAACGGCAACTGAGCGAGATCGGCGAGGCCGGACAAGGGAAGTCCCTCTCCCAGCACCGGCGACGCGGTGACCGTCGACGCCTCGGAAGGAGTGACGTCGAACTCCCACTCCTGATGGCCTGCGCCGATTCCCGGCAGGCGGACCACACAGCGCGGCACGACGGCCGTGCCCGCGTCATCGGACAGGCCGAGGGTGAGGACGGCGTGCAGCCGTCCCGTCCTCCATATGGTGCCCAGAAACCCCAGGTCGAGGTCGAGATCGCCCAGTCGGAACCGCCAGTCCGGCAACTGCACGTCCAGGACGACGGCGCTCACGTCCACTCCCCGGGCATCGCCGAGGAACCGCAGGGCGCAGGGCAGGTCGGCGCCGTGGCCGGCCAGTGTCAACCGGCCGGTGACGGCCGGCGCTTCGGGGTCCGCCTCGGGGTCACGGACGGTCAGCGTGTCCGTGAAGAGGTAGTCGTCGAAGAGTTCCAGCGCGTTCTCATGCACCAACTGCTCCGGAGTGAGCGTCAATTCTCCCTTCGCCTCGGTGAGGATCGTCCGGACCTGCGCGATCGACAGGGACACCACTTCGCCTTTCGCTTCTGCGTACTCTTCCGCGCCGCGCGCGGCCGTCAACGGGCCCATTGGGGGACGATCGGGGGCACCTCTGCCGGAGTGCCGAAGGGATGGCCGGGACTCGCCTGCCCCTTAACCGGCCAGAACTCCTTCTCCCCGCGCCACCCTCGGGGAGCGGTGAACTTCCCGGATCCGGGGGTCCAGGGCGCTTCGTCGAGTTTCGTCCAATAGCCGACGAGCCCTGTCCAGCGGGCCCTTTCGTCCTCGAACGGGTTGTACGGGAAGTTCTTGTCGAATCCCGGGAATCCCCTTCTCCGGTCCCGCTCATGCTTGATGAAGTCCGTCGCCGAGGACCATGCGTGCTGCTTGACGGGGAGGCGGCCGTCGGGCCGCTCGGTGAAGGTGAAGCGCAGGGTGATGTCCACCTGGTACGCCTCAAGGATCCGCTGCGGGGGGATGTGCCACGGCGCGTCCCACTCGGTGGCCTCCTTCACCAGCTTCCGGGCCCGGCCCCCGGAGTGGCGGATCCGTCCGGGATCGAGCACATTGCCTTCCATGCTGACCAAGTACTTGGACGGTTTGATCACATACAGCCACTTCTTCAAATAGGTGCCGTCCCGGTCCTCGGCCAGCTCCCGCGCTATCTTCCGCAGTTTCGAGAGCTCCTTCTCGCTCTCGTACCCCTTCTTCACGAGCTCCTGGACGGCCAGTCCGGCGTTGAGGTCGGTTTCCTTCATCTCCTTCAGCAGCGGGCCGAGCTCCCATCGGACGAACATCTTCATGGCGGTGTCGATGTCCCGTGCCACGCTGACGAATCCGCTCTTCCTGCTGAAGTGCTTCCAGTCCGCGAGATGGCCCGGGATGTCGTAGTACGTGTCCCAGCCCGTGAATCCGTCCTTGAATATCTCCTCCGGGCCCCGGCTGTCGATCCGGTACACCCAGTCCGGCACCCTCTTCAGCACGTACGGGAAAATGGGGAGCAGCTTCTTCTGACTGCCGTTCGGCATCTGTGATCCTGATTCGGGAAGAGAGTGAACAACATCGCTTCACGGCGCGGCGACGGACCGGTGAACGCGATTCCGTGCCGGGAGTCAGCCGGAGAGTCCCAGCGGCATCGACGGCTGAGGGGCGGTGGCCCATGAGTCGACGGAGGCGAAGGCGAACCGGTCCTTCTCCTCCGCCTCGGCGGCGGACGCCGTTTCCGCCGACGGGTCCGACAGCAGCACCGCGGCGCTGGCGTGCCCGGTGGCCGAGCCACTCTCCGAGTCAGCCGGAGCGTGCTCCCGCACGAGGGCGTACCGGTGCTTCCCTTCTGGGCCCCAGGGCCACCCGTAGGCGCCGTCGGCCGAGGGGTGACCGAGCACGAGCAGCTGCCCCTGAGGCATGAGGGGATGACCCGTGGGCTCGCCTGGGCCATCCGCCGGGAACGCCTCCGCCTGAAGGCCCACCACGACGGAGCCCGGCACATCTCCGAGGAAGACGACGCGCAGCGAACCGTAGACCAGCAGGAGGACGGTCCCGTTCGCATCCGCGTCGGACGATTCCGTATGGCCGGTGGAGTTCGCCGCGAGCACATAGAGCCGCATTCCGGCGTACGAGACGACCGGCGCGCCCAATCCGCGGAAGGACGGGGGAAAGGTGCGCGCACTGTTGCCGACCAGCCACCGGTGAAGGTCCACCCCTCCCTGGAGACCGGCGTATTGCCGCAGGTCTCCGCCGCAGGAGACCTGCCCGATCTCCAGTCCCGCGGTCACCGGGAGCAAGGCGTTGCAATGGGCGGAGTCAGGGTGCGTGAGGAACACGTGATCGATGCGCGTGCGCCCGGCGAGGGCCCGCCGCACGGTGGCGCGCATCTTCTCGGTGGTCTCCTGCGCCCCGAGGGAATTCCCGCAATCGATCATCACGGCCGGCGGCGGACCGGCTTGCGGGTCGTCCGCTTCCGGGAATGTGATGACGGCGCAGGTCGTGTCCTTGGTGTCCGTGAGCACGATATCGGCCGGCTTACGGGCAGGAATTCCATCCGCCAGTGGCCCGTGGTGGGGGCTCAAGTTGTTCTCCTTCGGGGACATGCGGTCGGGGCACGCGGCCGGGGTGGGGCCGGGGTTCTCGGGCGGGGGACAGGGGGCGAGCAAGCCCGTGCGGGGCCGCTCCGCGGCCGGGCACGGCGTGTGCTGCGCCGTGCCCGGCGGCCCGGTTCGCGTGTGGTCGGCCGGTGACCGGTGTCAGCCGGAGAGGAGGGGAAAGAAGTACGCGTCGGTGGTGCCGCCGCCGCTGCCCTCCTGCCAGATCGTGTACTTCTGCCCCTTGCGCAGGGGGACGGTGGCCGAGGAACCCTTGACGTCCGGGGCGTTTCCGTAGTCGATTGTCGCGGCGGCCACGGTCTCGTACTCCTGGCCGTTGTGGACGTCGACGTAGATCGTCCTGGTGGCGTGGTGCCCGACGGTCCTGACCCACAGGAGCAGCAGGCCGTTGGACGGCGCCGAGCGCTCCCTGCCGTCGAAGGCGTCGGCCAGCTTCTGCGGGGTGCCGAGGACGGTTGTGAGGTCGGCGCGATCGGCCGAGAGCTTGCCCTTGATCCAGAGGTCGCCGGTGTTCATGCCGTCGAAGTTCGTCGAGCCGACGAGCGCCTTTTCGGTCACGGCGAGGGAGCCCGTCACGGTGACGCCGGCCTCGGCGGAGACGCTCTTCTTCGCGACCAGGGCATCGCCCACGGTGAGCGTGCCGTCTCCGCCGTACACGGTTCCGTAGAAGTGGCTCTCCTGAGCCACTCCCAGGGAACCGCGGAAGTGGCTGTCCTTTTCCACTTCCACGGCTCCGTCGATGGTGAGGAGCGGGGCTTCGTTCTTGCCCTTCCGGCCACCTGCGGTGATCTTGGTGACGGTCAGCTGCGGGAAGACGGGCTCCGCGACGGCGACGGCCGTCGAGAGGTGGTGCGTGATCGTCTCACCGGAGCGCTGCAGCGTCACCCGGACCTGGAACTGGGTGTCGCGGGTGAGGCCGGTGACGGGGAACCGCCACTTGTCCCGGCCGCTCAGGGGCTCGGAGCGCTCGCCGTCGCCGTAATAGACGTAGCAGGTCGCGTCGGACGGCGCGGTCCAGGTGAGGACGGCCTTCTGGCCCGGCGTGAGCAGGGTGACGGGGGCGGAGTCGGGGTTGTCGTCGACGTCGGCCTCGCGGAGGACGAGATCGCCGACCACGTCGGCCGTGAGGGCTTCGGCCGGGGGGTACTTGGCGAGCGGGAGGGTGACCTGGTGGGTCTCCCAGGTCTTGCCGTTGTCGACGCTCACGGTCTCCCGGATGCGCAGCAGGGCCGTGCCCGCGAGGGCGTTGGCCTTGAAGTCCTTGAGACGCAGGAGGAGTCCGTGCGTGGTGAGGGAGACGGACTCGCCGGTGGCGGGGCGGACCGTGACGGGCGTGCCGCCCGGCGCGAAGGCCGCCATTTCGTCCTGGGGCAGGGTGAGGAGGACCCCGCTCTCGATCTCGTCAGTGGTCCACTGGTCGCTCGGTTCGACGGTGGCGACGACGCGATGGCCCGCGGGGACGAGGTCCTGGGCGAGGTCGCCGGTGGGGAGCACGAGGAGGATCTGCTTGCACAGGACGGCCTCGGTGCCCGAGTTGGACACGACGACGTCGATGTGGGCCGGCCGGTCGGTGGCCAGTGGTGCCGGGACGGTGGCCAGGCTGTAGGTCAGGCGGCTGGTGCCGCCGAGGTGGGTGCTCATGGTGGCGTTTCCTTGGATGCTTGCGGGAGTTACTCGGATGCGGCGTCGTCGTCGTCGGAGGTGGCGGCGTCGCCCTGCGGGAGCGGGCCGCGGGAGGTGAGCAGGCCGGAGCGGAGCACGGGGGCCCGGCCGTCCCACCGCGGGGTGGTGCTCGCGGCCGAGGTGGCGAAGCGGGCCCAGGTGCCGTCGCCGGCGCGCTCCGCCCATGTCCACGTCTGGTCGTCGACGGTGCGCACCGGCAGCGCGACGGCATCCTCCGGAAGGGCGGTCGCCGGAGTGAGGAGCGGCCCGGTGCGCAGGACGGTGCGCATGCGGTTGAGCGGTCCGTCGGTGAAGCGGTGGGGGATCTCCAGCGTCGCGGTGGGCAGCAGGTTGGTGGTGGCGTGCACGGGGGCGTGCGGGTCGACCAGCAGGGTCAGGTGCTGGGGCGCTCCCGCCGCGACGCGCAGGTGGGTTCCGTCGCCGATGGCGGCGATGCGCGGATGCGCGTCGGACGGCGCGACCACGGTGCGCAGCACGCCGGGGTCGGTGTCGGCGAAGTAGCCCACCAGCCCGTCTCCGATGCGCAGTTGCTCGCCCAGGCGCACCGGCCAGGAGTAGCCGGTGAACTCGGGGCGCGGCGGGTCGTGGTCGAAGATGTGCTGCCAGCCCGGGTCGGTGGGCGGAGGTCCGTCCAGGTCCAGGTGGAGGCGGCAGCGGACGAGGGCCAGCGGACGCCCGGCGAGCGCGGCCGAGGCGGCGCCCGCGGTGGGCACGATGTCCACCAGCGAGGTCTCCAGGAGATCCATCGCGGCGGGCAGCGGGCTGCCGTCCGCACCGGTGCCCTGGAGCCAGGTGACGAGTGTGTGCAGGTGGGGGAAGGCGGTGCGCAGGGCGTCGAGACCGGCGGGAGCGTCGCCGGGCAGCGGCGTCCACACCGCTTCCCGGGCCGGCCGGCCGATCCGGTACGCCCAGCGCAGCAGGCCCAGGGCGGTGCCGTCGGGCGCGTGGACCGTGAGCGAGCCGTCGACCAGGTTGGGGACGATCCATCCGGCGAGCGGACTGCCGTCGTCCAGGTGCGTGGCCGGGTGCGCGCCGCGGTCGGCGTCCATGAGGTCCAGCCCCAGGCGCGCGGCCTGCGGCAGGCGCGGCGGCAGCTGGACGACGTGTTCCGGGGTCGTGCCCAGGGCCTCGGCGACGTGCTGCGGGCGCAGTGCGTCGGCGACCACGGGGTGCCGGAGGCTGCTCGCCCCGCCGGTGCCCGCCGGGGTGATGACGTCGAGGGCGCGCCCGAAGGAGTCCACCAGGGTCAGCCGCAGGAAGCGGAACTGGCCCGCGCGCAGTTGCTGGAAGCCGGAGTCCGGCCAGCCTTCGAAGGGTACGGGCAGGGGGCCCGGGTCGGGGCTGGTGCGGTAGGCGTCACCGATCAGCTCCGCCAGCTCCGGCGGCGCGCCCAGTGGCGGGACGCCCTGGCCGGGGTCCTGGCCGATGAGCATGTCGCGCAGCCCCGCCAGCGAGCTGGACAACACGTCCCCGCGGACCATCCGGTCGGCCAATGTGTCGCAGTAGGAGGCCAGTTCGGGATCCTCGGGCGCGTACTGCCGGAGCTGGTCGGCCAGGCTCCGCGGCAGGTGGTCGCTGAGCAGCGTCCGGCCGGTGTAGGTGCGCGCGGCCTCGGGGCGGGGCTGCGGGCAGGTGTAGCGGTCGCCGTCGAACTCCCACTGGTCGTGGGGGAGGGGGTGGTACTCGACCTCCCAGAGCAGGTGGAGGGGGTGCCACGGCTGTTCCCAGGGTTCGCCGCCGAAGGCCGGGGCGGTGCCGGTGCGCGGCGTCGGCGCTCCCGTGTCCGCCGGGCCGCCCGTCGGACGCGGCTGCGCGGCGGCGCCGTGCGGGTCGAGCAGGAACGCTTCGCGCAGCAGGGCGCGGGCGGAGCCCGGCATGGCGGAGTGCTCGCCCGCGCCGAGGTCGAGCGTGTTGCACGCGAGGTCCGGCCGTTCCGCCGTGAACACCACGTCCGTGCCGGGGAGTCCCACGGCGGTCACGGTCTGGCCACCGAACCGGCAGCGCAGCGTCGTGTCGTCCGAGAGGGGCAGGGAGCCGGCTCCCTGCAGGACGACGGCGGGGTCCAGGGCCCGCTGGAAGGGGGCGGGGGCCACGCGCTTGAGGTCCCAGCCGGTGGGCAGGCCGTGCCCGTCGGCGTACCGGCGGACCGATTCCGCCAGTTGCGCGGGCGTGTCTCCGGCGGGGAGGGCGGCCCGCATGCGGTCGACCGCTTCCCGGTCGGCGCGTACGCGCGCCGCGAGGCTGCCCTCGCGCCCGGGGTCGAGCTCCTGCGTCAGCTGCTGGTGGTGATAGCCGCGCGGCAGCACGGGCAGGCCCTGGAGGCGCCACATGCCGTACAGCCGCCGGCGCAGCCCGGCCAGTTCGCGGTCCGCCCGGTCGTGGGCGTGCTGCGCGGCGTTCAAGGCGGCCTCGACGGACCGGGCCCGCCGCTCGTCCTCGGGGGAGGCGGGCTCGTCCGAGGTGCTGGGCGGTACTGCGTGCCAGGCGTAGGAGGCGGTGCCCTCGCCGAAGCCGGCGCCGAGCAGGATGTCGGCGAGGCGGTGCGCATTGTCCGGGTCGTCCGCCCGGGTGAGGGTGTTGGACTGGAGCTGGTCGAACAGCGCGGGCGCGAGGGTGAGTGCCGGGGTGGCGGCCGCCTTGTTCGTGGTCAGGGCGGTGAACGCGGAACGGGCGCTGTCGGCGACGGACACCGTCGGGTCGGGCCGCTCCTCACCGGAGGGGTCGTAGTGGGGCAGCACGCCGTGGACGCGGCCGGTGTAGACCGTACGGGCATCCGGGGCCGGGGCGCGGTCCGTCTGCCAGCCCAGGACGCCTTCCAGCGCCTCGCGTACCTTCGGGTCGGCGAGCGGGTCGTCGGAGGCCGTCGCGTGCCAGCCGATGACCTGGTAGCCCAGACGGTCGAACTGGCGGGGGAGCTGCGCCAGGGGGTCGTGGAAGGAGAAGACGTCCTGGCAGTGCGGCTGGAACGCGGCGAACGTCAGGGTCCCCGGGCCGGTCGCGGTCAGGAAGGTGGGCCGGTCCGCCGCGGATTCCGTCCACTGCGCGGCCTCGGTGCGGCGTCCGATCCGGGTCGGTGTGACGTGGCCCCGGCCGGGGCGCAGATAGGGCACGGTACCCGTGCGCTTGTCGAGGAAGTCGCTCTCGACGACCCACGCGGCGGTGGCGTACTCGCCCGCGGCCGTGTAGGCGTGCCGGACGACCAGCCAGCGGTTCGGTGCGGGCGGAAGCGTGATCTCGCCACCGGGCGTGGCCGCCCGGCGCAGCGCCGCCGGAAGCTCCCAGTGCAGGTGGACGCCGTCATGGCCCGCCTCCTGGGAGAACTCCGTGTCCGTGCTCGCGTAGGGCGACGGCTCGGGGGAACGGTGGACGCCGAGCAGGTGGTAGTTGGGGATCCAGCGGAGGAAGGTGTCCCTGGCCCGCACCTGGTCGTTGACGACCAGGGCCCGGAGCCTTACGGGGACCAGGAGGTCGGTGTTCATCGGGTGGTTCCTTCGAAGGAGAGGGTCAGCTGCTCGGGCGCGCGCACCAGCTGCACGGCGAGCTCGGCCGGGGAGAGCGGGGATCCGGGCTTGACGTCCTCGGCGAGGCGGACCGCGAGCCGGCCGATGTCCAGCACCCGCGCCCCGGCGGGAGTGGTGACGGTCAGGGCCGGGTCCGTGCCGACGGGCACTGAGCGCTCCAGAGGCCGGCCGACCTCGCCGGGGGCCAGGCTGCGCAGGGCCACGTTCCCTTGGTCGTCCACGCCGAAGTGCAGCCCCTGGTGCGGTTCGCTGATCGTCAGGCGGTCGGGCATGCGGTCGAAGAGCATCAGCAGGACGTCACCGCCCAGGGGCTCGCGGCGGATCACCTTGACCGGAACGGTCCCGGATGCGGTGCGGGCCTCGACGCGCAGCGTCGGCCAGCCCGGGACGAGGGCCGAGCGCAGCAGTAGACCGGCGGCCGGCACGGACCCCTGGTCGTCGAGCAGACCGTCCAGTTCGGCGTCGGTCGCGGTGTCGGCAGCGGGGTGCCGGTCCAGGCTGCGCGCGCCGTCGAGCAGGGCGTCGAGCCAGCCGCGGTCGACGTGGAACAGGCGCAGGCTCTCGGGCGGGAGCATCCGCTGGTCCGGTACGAGGCAGTCGAACGGCACTCCGCTGAGCGTGCGCAGCCTGGCCAGCCATGCAGCCGTCTCCCGCGCGTCCGACGACGGCGGCTGCGGCGCCGCGGAGCGCGGCGGGGCGTGGAGGCGGTAGGTGGCAGGCGCCGCAGGCGCGGTCCGGGGGCGCGGCTCGGCATCGTCATCGCCGGGGGTGCCGAAGGAGGCGGCCAGCGCGCTCAGGGCGTCGCCGCGCAGCAGCTCCTCGAACTGCTCGCGCGGCGTCGGGGCGGCCGCGCGGACGGCTGCGCGGGGGGCCGGTCCGGACGGTCCGGCGGACGGGGCGCTGTGGAAGAGCTGCCGACGGTACGTCGTGTACTGGCGCTCGGTCGCCCGGCGCAGCCGCCCTTGGTGGCGCAGGCGGACCAGGGTCGTGGCGAATCCGGGGTCGGCCAGGGCCAGGGCGCGGCCCACGTTCCAGGCGCAGGCGTAGCCGGTGGCGAAGGTGCCCGTGCGGGGTTCGTGGAGCAACAGCCCGTCGGCGTCGGGGAAGTGTCCGTGCTCCGGGCGGGGCAGCCCGGGTGCGACGCGGGGGAGGAACGGGCCGCTGTACCAGGCGAGGGCGCGCTCGCCCGACTCGGTGATGTGGGTCATCGGGACCATGCCCTGCTCCAGCAGGGTGGCCAGCTCATCCGGCAGCCCGCTGCCCGCGGTGGGGGCCGGGCGCAGGGGGGCCGCGCTGTGCTCGCCGTTCCCCGGGGTGAAGCGCCCGGCCAGCCGACCGAAGCCGTCCCCGGATGCGGGGCAGGAGGTGAACGTCCAGCTGTGCAGGGACACCAGGCGTACGGGCTTGTCGTCGGCGGCCTGCGGTCCGGGCGGCGGTACGTGGCCCTCCAGCGAGACGAGGTGGGCCGCATACCGCCCCCGGCCCGTGCCGGGGAACCGGGCGGTGGTGATGACCGCGTGCGCGTCCTGGGTCAGCCGGCCGTCGTGGCTCAGCCGCCCGTCCTGACTCCGTTGGCCGTCGTGGCTCAGCCGGCCGTCGTGGCCTTCCGCGGGCGCGGCGTCGGGCGAGGCATCGGGCGCGGCACCGGGCGCGGCGTCCTCTCCGCCCGTGCGGACGTGGGCGAGGAACGCGAGGTCGGACGGCTCCGGGAGCAGCTGTGCCAGCAGGTCCCGCGGTACATCGACGACCTGGCAGGGGGTGTCGAACAGGGCGGGGTCGACGGCGTTCCGGTCCAGGGCGGGCCCGTACACCGCGGCGTCGCCGTCGAGGAGCGCGCGTACGGTCACCGAAGCGGTGGTGCCCAGCGCGTTGGGATCCCCGGGCAGCTCGCCCTCGCCGAACAGCAGTAGCGCCAGCCAGGGGGCCCGGGCGTCCCGGGCGGGGTTCTGGACGCCGCTGGTGAAGGGCTCGCGCTCCCACGGCAGGGCCGCCGGGTTGAGCGTGATGTGCGGAAGCAGGCCGCCGAAGGGGCCCTGGCTGTGCGCGGCCGGGTACACGGCGTGCACCCATGAGGGGTCGAGACGGAACTGCGCGGCTCGTACGTTGACGATCTGTTCCACCGGGTCGAGGCGTGCTCCCGGCAGGTCCTCGGCAGGGAGCTGCTGGTCGACGGTGATCCGGTAGCGGCCTGCTTCGATGCCCGGCAGCAGATGGTCGTGGAAGGAGACGGGGGTGTCGTCCGCCGGTGCGGACCGCTCGGTCGGGTGCGTGGTCATGAGGTCCTCACGAGTGGGCGAGTCGCAGGGGCGGGGAGGAGAAGGCCGCTTCGCGGGCGTAGCGGTCGAGCTCCGGGGCGGCGTCGAGCGCGTAGCCGGCGGCGGACAGGGAGGCGAGCGCGGCGCGCCGCAGCGCGGTCTGCTCGGGCGTGTCGACCCGCAGCGCGCCGGTGCCGGCGCTCTCCTCCGGCTCCCCGCGGACTCCGGAAGGGAATGCGCCCGGGTCGAGCGGCAGGGTTCCGCCGGGCAGCGGGGCGTGGTCGAGACGGCCGCTCCGGCTGGACGCGGCAGCCTCGGGCAGGCGCGGGGCCGGTACGGCGATGCGTGCTCCGCTGACCAGGCCGTGGACGAACGGGTCCGCCTTCAGCGCGTCATCGGCCTTCCCCGCGCCCCACAGCGCCGTCGGCTGCGGGGCGCGCTGTGCGGTGACCGTCCAGTCCTGGAAGCGGTCGGCGGGCAGCTGCCGCCAGCCGCCGTCGGCCGTCTCCTCCTCGACCGTGACCGAGAGCGTGACGTCGAGGCCGGTCTTGGCCATCGGGCGGATGTGGACCTCGGCGGGGCCGTCCCCCGTCTCGTCCACTCCGTTGACCTTCAGAGCCGATGCGGGGAACGCGGTGCCGACGGTGAAGGCGAAGCCGTCGGCGGTGGCCGTCCACATGCCGGAGCCGCCGCCGGACGGCCCGGACGGCCCGGCCTGTGGTGCCTGCGCGGCGTGGTCGGGGTGGAGGCCGTCGACGGGGGCGAGCGTCAGCGGGTGCTGCGGCAGCAGCGTGCGGAACTGGTCCCAGCCGATGGGCGCGGGCCCGGACCTGGGCTCGCCGAAGTCGATCGGGATGGAGATGCCGAGCACCTTCACGTGCGCGGTGCCGCCGAACGGCGGGCCCCACACCGACAGCCGTGCGCCCAGCGACGCCTCGCCGCTCCAGCCGAACAGCAGCCACACCTGGGCGGTGATCTCCGCCCACACGTCCACCTCGTAGTGGAACGGCGCCCACTGCACCAGGGCGTCGAACCCGACGTCGACCCGGGCCTTGGCCCACGAGCCGTCGTAGCGCAGGTCCAGCCGGCCCCCGGCCATCGCGGCCGAAGGGGTGAGGGCGAAGTAGCTGGTGCCCTTCACCGTCAGCTCGGAGCCGGAGGTCCAGTTGACGCCGACCGGCTCCGCCTTCGGATAGTGGGCGGGCGCGGCGAAGTGCGGGTGATAGCCGCCGAGAGTGAAGACGAAGTCGCCGGGATGGTCGCTGTTCCCGAACCACAGGCGCAGTGCCGCCCCGCCGGTCAGGTGCACGGAGCGGTCGAGCAGGAAGCTGTCGGGGGCGAGCCGGGCGTCGACGGCCAGCATGTCCGCGGAGCGCCGGTAGACCGCGGAGATGTCCAGTTCGACACTGGCGTACGGCTCTCCCATCTTCTTCGCCGGGTCGGGGAACTGGGCCTTGGCCGAGCCCAGCAGCCCCACCACCAGGTCGTCCGGGCCGAATTCGGCGAATGCCAGGGCCTTGCAGTGGACGATTTCGAAGACGTCCGCGTTCAGCCCGAGGGCCAGCCATATCCGGCCCTCGTCGGGGGTCACCCAGGCGGGAGCGTCGTCGGTCCCCTCGGTCAGCTCCTTGAGCACGTCCAGGGGCTCGGGCGGCGTTCCGCTCCCGCCTGCCTCGGCGAGCCCGCGCAGCAGGGGAAATTCGGCGACCTGGTCGATGGCGGGCACCCGCAAGGCGCTGTTGTAACCGAAGCCCGCCTTCACCGCGGTGACCCTGAAGGCCGGAGGGCCGCCGAACGCGGCCCCCAACTCCGCGTACAGGAAAAGCGAATGGGTTCCGCTCTTGAGGTGCTCGTAGGCGCCGATCGCCCCGAAGGATGCACTCGGAGTCTTGATCAGGGCGCTGCCCTCGATCAGCCGGTCGTAGGGCGAGTCGGCGGTGACCGGCTTGTTCACGAACGCGCCGGATATCTCCAGCGGAGGCTTGCGGAAGGACAGACTCAGCCCGTCGAGCCGGCCGGAGGGCGTGAAGTCCTTGCCGTCCAGGGGAATGCCCAGCCCCAGCCCGTCCACGCCGAGCTCCAAGGGGCCGGCGTGCACCGCGGCGTCACAGAGGACCCAGATCTTCTCGTCCTGGTAGCTCGCACCCAGACGCCGCAGGAGCAGCGGGCCGAAGGAGCGGTCGAGGGTGACCCATGCGGCGGCGGGGGCCGAGGGGTCGTCGGGTGCGGCCGGGGCGTTGGATGCGGCCGGGACGTCGGACGTGGCCGGGACGTCGGACGTGGCCGGTGCCGCCCACGGCGCGGCGGCCGGCGCGGCGTTGAGCAGCTTCGGGGAGGGGGCTTCCTGCTCGTGGGACTCCTCGCGGGCCTCGGTGGGCTTCGCGCCGGCGAGACGGAACATCAGAGGGGTGCGCTTCTCGCCTCCCCACTCGTAGTCCAGGGCCACCAGAGCGCGCCCGCGGGTCTCCTCGGGAAACGTCGGGTGGGCGCCGTCGAGATGAGAAATCTGTTCGTTGAGCGCTTTCACCTGATCGGCGGTGAGGGCCTCGGAGGCGATGACGGCTTTCACGCCGGTGATACCGAGGTCATGGTCGGGGGAGATGCGGTCGCCGACCAGAGGGAGGTCGCTGAGTTTGGCGGCGAGTCGCGCATCGACGAGCAGGGCGAACAAGAGGCACCTTCCGGGCCGGGAACGGGGAAACGGAGGGGAGTTGAAAAGGAGAGATTGCTGCGCGCTCGGGAATCCCGGCAGGTTTCTGGTCTCGGGGCGGGAGCCGTCCGGCACCAGGCTGATTTCTCGGTGAGTTCGCCCTGGTGAGCGCGATCCGCCTCATCGGCTCCGCGCCCTCTCCGCAAGTGCCGCAACGAACAGAGGCGCTGCCGTTTCCCCTCCTCGGTATTTCTTCCGTTGGTTACGGTACGCCGCCCGGCGGGCGGGAGCCGGGCGTCAATTGTGTTTAAGGATCAACTGAATCATTTTGTTCAATAGTTGACTGAATTATCGGCGACCGGATGCGCGCACAAAGCGAGCGATGGTGCAACCTCTTAAACCTATGCGCACACCTGATCCGCAAGCCAATTGACGGCGTGTGGTGTGCTTCACATCCCGAAAGGATTCCTGAGACTCCGTCAACGCGGCAGCGGTGGCGGAGGTGAAGTCCCCCGGGGGTGCGTCCTGGGCGGACACTCAGGTTCGCGGCGCGTCTTCGTCGTCCGGGATCGGGTGGCCCGCGGGGGAGAGACGCAGGTGGGAAATCAGCGCTCCGCCGTACGTGGCGGCCAGCGGGGCGACGAACCACAGGACGAAGGCGTAGGAGAACAGCCAGGCGAAACCGATACTGAGGGCGAACCAGAGGCCGACTCCCCAGGAGTCGCCGGCGTGCCGGTGGGCTTCTGCGGGATCGCCGGTGACCAGGCCGGCGCTGCCGGCGATCTCCTTGAGGACTGCCTCGCAGAAGACCATGGCTGCCATCGTGCCGGCGAACAGGGTCTGCGCCAGCGGGTTGCCGATCGATGCGCCGATGAGCGCTGTCGGGAAGGGGAGGAAGGCGACCAGCAGCAGGAGCGGCGCGTGCCAGGCCGTGAAGGCCTTCGACAGCCCGCCGATCTGGTCCATCAGCTTGTGGTGGCGGCGCCACACCGACCAGAGAAGGACGAAGGCCAGCGCGAAGGCCAGGTAGGAGCCCTGTTGGTCCGCCAGAAAGCTCCCCAGCGCACGGGCCGACGCCAGCTCCTTCTCGTGCGGGCGCTCCAGCTCGACAGCAAGCAGCGTCATCGCGATCGCGAAGATCGCGTCTGTGAAAAAGGCCAGCCTCTCGGGCGAGGACCCTGGCTCCGACCGAGCACGCCCGCTCATCCGGACTCCCTTGCATCTACATCAGGGCTGCGTATGTGGTCTCAGGGAGTGCTGGTTGCGAGGGGGAAGCAGGTCAAGGCCGGCCCTGGTGTGCAAGGGGTCGGCGATCGTTGGGCAGGAAAGGGCCCTCCAGAGTTGTCCGGAGGGGGGCTCGCTCGTACGCACGTGGCGTGTTGGCACCTGAGGCTGCGCGGCCCCGGCAGCCCGATCCATCCCATTCTTTCCGACGGTTCCTGGTGACAACAACCCCGCCTCGGTGACAACCGTCGCGTGTGACGGTCCCGCTCAGGCCTCCCAGTCCTCGTCGTCGCCGCCGCGCATGGTGCGCCATCCCTCAAGGTCTTCCAACGCCTTCCGCGCCAACTGGGCGTACTGCACCGGGCACTCCCACAACTCGCGGGCCGAGAGCTCGGCGGGCACGGGGGTGTCGGGGTGGTCGTCCGGCGCGTACAGGTGGACCACCGCGCGGTACCGGGACCGGGTGGTGGAATCGGCCGTGGACCAGGGGTGCTGCGGATGATCGCAGGAGACGTCCAGATCGATGGTGGCGAGCGCGGCGGCCAGGTCGCGCGCGTACGAGGGCGGCAGACCCTCGTACGTCTGGGCGATGCCCATCCACAGGCACAGGAACACGCCGATCCGCTCCTCGTCGCGCACCTGCCCGGTGAGCCAGCGGCGGGCGGACCACAGGGCCACCGGGCCGGTGTTGTTCTCCCAGGTACGGCTGATCGACTCCTGCATGGCGACGACGTCGAGGCGGCCGTCGTCCCGGACGAACTGCGCGTCCAGGTGGGAGACGTCGATGCCGCCGAAGAGCTCTCGGTGTGCCTCGTGCAAGCGGCCCAGGGCCTCATCGGCGAGCTCCGCGAGGAACCCCTCGCAGTCGAACACCGCCGACTCCTCCTCGCCGAGGCCGTAGTCCTCGGCGAAGGCGGCCCGTCCGGTCTCGGTCAGCATGCTCACCCCGGCCTCGACCTGGTACTCCGAGTCCAGCTGCGCGGGGTGGGCGCCGGCCGGGCAGGTGCAGGAGGCCTGGTCCAACTGCGCACGGAACCCGTCCAGCGCCCGTACGTACGACGCGAACAGTGACTTGCTGAAGACACGCGCGGAGACGTACCAGCAGGTGGCATGCAGGAGGATCGTGTACCCGGTCCGCTCCCGGCGGCCCTCCGGGGTGGCGTCGTGGCCGAGCGCCTCTGCCGCGTCGGCGGCGAGGACGGCGAGGGTCGATTCGGGATCTACAGAGGGGTAGTCGCAGACGATCCCGGACAGGTCGGAGATCAGTTCGCGGTGGTCGTCAGGCAGCGTGGGCGTCACTTCAGTCACATCCGTAACCGACGATTGCGCAGGTCGGACGGTTCCCCCGGTCGCCCGTGGCCGATGGTCCGCTCGGTCCCGTCCTGAGCCCGGAGGGCGGGGAGTGCGACGACCGGTGGCCCGGACCGGTGCGGCGGGCGCGGACCGGCCGGGATACCGGGTCGAAGGCGCGGCGGAGGCCGCGGACCTGGCTGTACGAGCCTCGCAGTCCGCCGCTCTGATGGTCATGACGGCACAGCGCGTCGGCCGAAGCCGCCGGGCCAAGCGTGGTGCTCATGGCGTGACCCTCGGTTCCTGTGCCGGGAATGCACGGACGGGGTAGCGCGCATCTGACGTGGGCGAACGGCCGGTCCGATCAGCCACGTTGACCGGGGAAGCCGGATGTCGCGCCGGCAGTAGCCAACGTTTTGCGCCTGTCCGCAGTTCCGCCGCGTGGATGCGTCACTCGACACAATCGACAGACTTGGTCGGGTGACAATGTCGCCTGTACGTTGGTCTGGAAGCGACCGTTGACGCGGAACGAAAGGCACGCTGATGACTCATGCGCCCGTTGCCATGGCCCAGTCGATACCCGAGCGCCGGGCGCTGCCCCTGATCGGCCACGCCCTCGACCTGCCCCGTGGCGCCGACGGGCTCGTCCACCTGATGAAGGAGGCCAAGGAGCTGGGGCCGGTCTTCCGGCTACGCCTCTTCGGGTCCGAGATCGTCGTCGTCGCCGGTCTGGATCTGGTGACGGAGCTGTCGGACGAGACCAGGTTCCGCAAGAGCGTGAACCGGGACCTGGTCGAGGTTCGCGAGATCGCCGGGGACGGCCTGTTCACCGCCTTCAACCACGAGCCCAACTGGCGCAAGGCCCACGACATCCTGATGCCGGCCTTCTCGCTCGGCGCGATGCGCGACTATCACGGCACCATGCTCCAGGTCGCCCGCTCCCTGATCGCCAAGTGGGACCGGGCCGGGGCGGACCACCCCGTGGACGTCCCCGAGGACATGACCCGGCTGACCTTCGACACCATCGGGCTGTGCGGCTTCGGCTTCGACTTCGAGTCGTTCCGCCGCGACGACACGCACCCGTTCGTCGACGCGATGGCACGCGCGCTGGCCTTCGCTCAGGACAAGGTCGAGTCCATGCCGGGCTCGGAACTGTTCAAGCGCAAGCAGGCCGAGCGGTTCCATCAGGACAACATGCTGATGACGGACCTCGTCGACGAGGTCATCCGGCAGCGCAGGGCGTCGGGCGACACGAGCACGGACGACCTGCTGGGCCGGATGCTGCACACCCGGGACGCGGCGACGGGCGAGCCGCTGGACGACACGAACGTACGCAACCAGGTCATCACCTTCCTCATCGCCGGGCACGAGACCACCAGCGGCGCTCTGTCCTTCGCCCTGTACTACTTGACCAAGCACCCCGAGGTGCTCGCTCGGGCCCAGGCCGAGGTGGACGCCCTGTGGGGTGACGAGGACGCCCCGGATCCCGGCTACGGGGACATCGGCAAGCTGACCTACATCCGCCAGGTGCTGAATGAGAGCCTGCGGCTGTGGCCGACCGCGCCCGGCTTCGCCGTGGAGCCCCTTGAGGACACCGTCATCGGCGGCAAGTACGCCGTGCGCAAGGGCGAGGCGCTGACCGTGCTCACCCCGGCCCTGCACCGCGACCCGGCCTGGGGTGAGAACGTCGAGCTGTTCGACCCCGAGCGCTTCACGCAGGCGCAGGAGGAGAAGCGCTCCGTTCACCTCTTCAAGCCGTTCGGCAACGGTGAACGCGCCTGCATCGGCCGCCAGTTCGCTCTGCACGAGGCCACCCTGCTGCTCGGTCTGCTGGTGCACCGCTACCGGCTGATCGACCACACCGACTACCAGCTGAAGATCAAGCAGTCGCTCACCATCAAGCCCGACGGGTTCACCCTCAGGCTGGCCCGGCGTGCCGGTGGCGAGCGCCGACTGCCCGCCGTTGCCGTGAGCAACGCCCCCGCCGGCCAGGACGGACCCGCGGGCCGACGGGCCGGCGGTACCGTGCTGACCCTTCTGCACGGCTCCAATCTGGGCACCTGCGCGGGCGTCGCCCGCGACCTGGCGGCGGATGGCGACGAGTACGGGTTCGCCCCGTCCGTGGCGTCCCTCGACGACCACGCCGGCAAGCTGCGTTCCGCCGAGGGCCCGGTGGTGATCGTGGCCGCCTCCTACAACGGCAGGCCCACCGATGACGCCGCCGAGTTCGTCGCGTCGCTGGAGGGCCTCGAGCCCGGCTCGCTGGACGGCGTCCAGTACGCCGTGCTCGGTGTCGGCGACCGCAACTGGGCGGCCACCTATCAGCGCGTCCCTGCCCTCATCGACGATCGCCTGGCCGCGGCCGGTGCCACGCCGCTGCTGGAGCGGGGCATGGCCGACGCCTCCGGAGACTTCGCGGGCACGGTGGACCGCTGGACGGGCGACCTGTGGACCGCCCTGCTGGATCGCTACGGCGACCCGACGGCCGTTCCGGCTCCGGCCGTGGAACCGGAAGAGGACCAGGGTCAGGATCAGGATCGGGATCAGGGCCTGTACGAGCTCCAGGACACCACCGGCTCGGTCATCGACGGACTCGCGGCACGGCACGGAGTCCAGCCGATGGAGGCGCTGGAGGCGTACGAACTCGTCGACACGACCCACGAGCTCGGCCGCCCCAAGCGCTTCCTGAAGCTGCGGCTGCCCGACGGCGTCACCTACCGCACTGCCGACCACCTGGCCGTCCTGCCCGGCAACCCCGACGCCCTCGTCCAGCGGGTCGCCGACCGCTTCGGCCTCGACCTGGACCGCACCGTCCGCCTGCGGGCGCGCCGCCGCAGCCGGAACACCCTGCCCGTCGACCGCCCGCTGACCCTGCGCCGGCTGCTGACGGACTTCGTGGAACTGCAGGACCCCGCCACCCGGGAGCACGTCGCCGTGCTCGCCGAGCACACCGCATGTCCGCCCGAGAAGCAGCCCCTGGCCGCACTGGCCGCCGCGGACCCCGAGACCTTCCGCGAGCAGGTGACACTTGCCGGACGCAGCGTCCTGGACCTGCTGGAGGACCACCGCGCCTGCGAGCTGACCTTCGAACGCTTCCTGGAACTGCTGCCGGTCCTGCGCCCGCGCCACTACTCGATCTCGTCCTCCGCCGCAGCCTCTCCCGGCGAGGTGGACCTGATGGTGTCGCTGCTCGCGGCCCCGCACCGCGGCGGCGAGGGCACCTTCCGCGGCATCGCCTCCCACTACGTCCAGACCGTGACGGCCGGCGACACCCTCCAAGCCCGGGTGCTGCCCTGCAGCGACTCCTTCCGCCTCCCCGAGGACCCAGCAGTGCCGGTCATCCTCGTCAGCGCGGGAACCGGACTGGCACCCTTCCGCGGCGCCGTCCTCGACCGGCTGCACGCCCGGTCGACCGGAACGCTGCTGTGCTACTTCGGCTGCGACCACCCCGACGTCGACTACCTCCACCGAGAGGAGTTCGAAGGCGCCGAGGCGGCCGGGGCCGTCAGCATGCGCCCCACCTTCATGCACGCACCCGCGGACGGCGTCCGATTTGTCCAGGACCGCATCGCGCGCGAGAGCGCGGAGGTCTGGGCCGTACTGGAAGCCGGCGGCCGGGTCTACGTCTGCGGCGACGGCCGCCGCATGGCCCCCGCGGTGCGCGAGGCCTTCATGGCGATCTACCGCAACAACACCGGGGCGTCCGACGAGGAGTCCGCCGCCTGGCTGACCGCCCTCACCGAGTCCGGTCACTACGTCGAGGACGTCTGGGCCGGCTGACCACAGCTGCTACGGCAGGGCACGGCAGGGCACGGCAGGGCCACGGGCGCACGGCGTGCCCCGTGGCCTCGGCCGTTGTGGCGATTCAGCCCATCGGTACGTCCGCGAGGCTCAACTGTCCCGTGGCCAGAGCCGTGGTCGCGGAAACCAGGCCCCTCAGACCCAGGGTTTCAGCGGTCTCGTCCGGTGCATAGAGGCGCTGTATCGTCAGACCGTCGAAGCCGGCGAGGAAGAAACGGGCGACCGTCTCCGGAGACCGGGAGAGCTCGCGTCCGGCGCGCGCCGCCGCCTCGCTCACCAGCCGCGCCGTCACGTCGATGACTCCGCGATAGTGGGCCTGGCGGGCCTCACTCAGCCCAGGGGTACGCAGCGCCAGCAACGACAGCTCCGTGAGCAGGTGATAGCTGGTCGACTCCCCGCTCACCGAGCGCCACAGCGCGCCGGCCAGGGCGGCGATCGTCTCCTCGAAACCGGCGTCCTCAGGCGCCGCCTGCTCGACCTGCGCGATCAGATCCTCGGTCAGCCGGTCCATGACCGCCCGGTACAGGTCCTCCTTCGTGCCGAAGGTGTAGTGGACCGTGGCCTGCGCGACGCCGAGCTCGGCAGCGATGGCACGCGTACTTCCGGCGGCCACGCCCTTTCTGGCCATGAGGTCGATGGCCGCCTTGATGAGCTGGGGGCGGCGCTCGACCGCGGAAACATGAGCCATGGGTGGAGTGTATCGACTTGGTCTTACGAACAAGTCGGCAGACCAAGTCGGAGCGCGGAGCCGTCACCTCAGCCGCGCACGGCGGGGGATCGATGTCGGCGCCTGTCGATTCACAGCCAGCCCAGCCGTGCCGCCTTCAGGCCCGCCTCGAAGCGGCTGCGGGCGCCGAGTTGGTCCATGAGGGAGGCCATCATGCGGCGGGTGGTGCGTGGTGAGAGGTGGAGTTGTTTGGCGGCGGACTCGTCCGTGTGGCCCTGGGCGATGTAGGTGAGCAGGGCGCGTTCGCGGTCGGTCAGCGTGTGGCGGTGTTCGGTGCCGAGGGGAGCGGAGCGTTCCCAGGTCTGCTCGAAGAGGGCGAGCAAGGGGGCCAGCAGGGCCGGGTCGGACAGGCACAGGGCGCCTTTGCGGGTGTTGTCCGGGTCGATGGGGATCAGTGCCGACGCCCCGTCGACGAGGACCATCCGTGGCGGCAGGCTCGCCGCGGTGCGGAACTCGCCGCGCTGTTCGGTCAGCCACCGCGCGTAGTCCAGGGTCGCGGCGTCGTCGCGGACCCCGTCCAGGCCGATGGTGCGGATCGCCACCCCGCGCGCGAGGGCGTGTTCGTCGTTGTGCCGCGCCGCCTGCAGGGCCGCCGCCGACTGGGGGCCGCCGGGCATGAACGTCAGCACCTCGCGGGCCGCGTCGCGGGCCAGCTCCCGGAGCCGTTGCTGCACCGCGTCCATGCCCTCCAGCCGCTCGACGCCGCTGCCGCGGGAGGAGGCGGACCCCGTACCGGCGAGCATGCGGATGAACGAGGCGTGGCTGTCGGCCATCTGCCGCTGCCGTTCGATCAGTTCGTCGCGCTGCCGGGCCAGTAACTGCTGGATGCCCACGGCCGGCTCGACCGCCAGGAAGCGGCCGGGCGCCTCGAAGGACTCCTGGATCAGCTGGAGCTCGAACAGTTTGTCCAGGCAGGCGCGGACCCGGTCCGGGGAGGTGGCCAGGCGGGCCGCGATCTCCTCGACTCCCAGGGCGGGGGACTCCAGCATCTCCCGGTAGACCGCCTCGTCCTTCGTCTCCAGGCCGAGCACTGTGAACATGAGTTCCCCTTTCCGGGCGGTGGGTGCCCCGTGCCGGACAGTCTGGGCGGAGCCGGTAACCAGCGAGTCAACGTCCGTCCGGGGCTGTCTCTGCTGCCCCGTGGCATAAACCGGCCTGGACGGTTTAGACCGGCCTGAACCGGTTCCCGGGCCCGTGGTCGGCCGAGCAGGATGGTGTCCGGCGGGACGGCGTGCAACGACCGGCCGCCCGATCCGCTCCAGCAGGAGCACATGCCCGAACCGCTCGATCAGACAAGGCGCTTCCCATGGCAGTCCGCAGCCGCATCCGCAGCCGCAACCGCACCCCCGGCTGTCCGCCCGCCTCGTCGGCCGTCCGGGCCACCGCAGCCCGGCAGCCCGAGACCTCTCAGGCGGTGCGGCCGCTGTGATCTGGGACTGACGACGTACCCCCGGCGATGCGACTGACCGTCATCACTCTGGCCGCCACCGGGGCCGGCGCCCGCCAGGTGCTCGACGGAGCGCAGGTGGCCGCCGTGCTGTGGGTCGCGGCAACCGCCGAGGACCACTTGGAGCACATCAGCACGCGCTGTGCTCCCGGCCGTCTCCACCTGGGGATCTTCACCACGGCCCGCTCCGAGGCCGCCGCAGAGGCCGCAGCCCTCGGCATCTGCCGACGCGCGCTGGCCATGTCCCCGCTCCTGCGCGACTGGAGCGTCCACGCCGTCCGCACCACGTAGGGCCGGCATCCGCCCCCCGTAACAGCCCGTCGGCCACCGGCACGGGCATGCACGCCGCGCCGGTGCGCCGCCGCCGGCCGCCCGCCGTACCCCGGACTCGTACACCCTCATCCCCCCATCCCCATCCCCATCCCAGAGAGGGAATTCCCCATGACCAACCCCTTCGAAGGCGACGACGGCGAGTACCTGGTTCTGACGAACGAGGAGAATCAGCACTCGCTCTGGCCCGCGGGCATCGAGGTGCCCGCCGGATGGACCACCGTCCACGGCAAGGACACCCGGGCCGCCTGCCTCGACTACATCGAGCGGACCTGGACCGACATGCGCCCGGCCTCCCTGGTCGCCCTCACCCGCGAGCCGTAGTCGAGCCTCCCCGTCCCGGCTCTTCTTCCTTCCCGATCCGCCCGACCCGGAGACCCTCCATGCACCAACAGCGGCAGCCGGCCCGTACGACCCGGCCCCGGCACTACCTGATGTGCCGTCCGACGTACTTCGCCGTCGACTACTGCATCAACCCCTGGATGGACCCCGCCAAGCCGGTCGACACCGCGCTGGCCGTGCTCCAGTGGGAGCGGCTGTACGACCTCTACCAGCAGCTCGGCCACACCGTCGAGCTGATCGAGCCGGTCCCCGGCCTGCCCGACATGGTGTACTCCGCGAACGGCGCCACCGTCCTCGACGACCGCGTCCTGGTGGCCAACTTCCGGTACGCGCAGCGGGCCGCCGAGGCCCCCGCCTACCGCGCATGGTTCGAGAAGGCCGGCCACACCGAGGTGAAGGAGGCCGAGTACACCAACGAGGGCGAGGGCGACTACCTGGTGGCCGGCGGCCGCGTGCTGGCCGGTACGGGATTCCGCACCGACCCCGCCGCGCACGCCGAGGCCCGCGAGCTGTTCGGCGTCCCCGTCATCAGCCTGACGCTCGTCGACCCGCGCTTCTACCACCTCGACACCGCGCTCGCCGTCCTGGACGACGACGAGATCATGTACTACCCGGCCGCCTTCTCGGAGGACAGCCGGCGGACGCTGCGGGAGCTGTTCCCCGACGCGATCCTCGCCGACGAGGCGGACGCCGAGGTGTTCGGCCTGAACGCCGTCTCCGACGGGCTCAACGTCATCCTGCCGCAGGCCGCGACCGGCCTCGCCGGCAAGCTCGCCGCCCGCGGCTTCCGGCCCGTGGGCGTCGACCTGTCCGAGCTCCTCAAGGGCGGCGGCAGCGTCAAGTGCTGCACCCTGGAGATCCGCCACCGCGCCCCGGGCGGCGACCGGTGACCGCCCACTGGACCGTCGAGCGCGGTGGGCCCGCCACCCTCGTGGCCCCCCGCCCGGCCGGTGTCGAGGAGGCGCTCGCCTGGCTGGAGTACACGCACGCCGAACTGCGCACAGGCCTGCGGGCGTACGGAGCCGTGTACGTGCGCGGCCTGCCCGTGCACAGCGTGGAGACCTTCGCGCGGGTCCGCGACGTGCTCATACCGCAGCGCACCCCCTACCGGGAGAAGGCCACGCCCCGCAGCGACTTCGGCGGCGACGTCTACTCCTCCACGGACCTGCCGGCCGCCCAGCCGATCAGGATGCACAACGAGAACAGCTACACCCTCACCTTCCCCGGGCTGCTGCTCTTCGGCTGCCTCACCGCACCCGAGCAGGGCGGCGCCACCCCCGTCGCCGACTGCCGGAGCGTGCTGCGCAACCTCCCCCCGCACATGGTGGAGCGGATGCGGGCCCACGGCTGGCTGCTCAGGCGCACCTACTCCGACCACCTCTCGCTGGACTGGCGGTCCGCGTTCGCCACCGACTCCCCGGCCGAGGTGGAGCGCTACTGCGCCGAGAACCGCATCTCCTGCTCCTGGGACGAGGACGGCAACCTCCGCACCCGCCAGCTGCGCCCCGGCATCATCCACCACCCCGAGACCGGCGAGGAGGTGTGGTTCAACCACCTGGCCTTCTGGAACGAGTGGTCGCTGGACGAGGAGGTCCGCGAGACCCTCGTGGACGAGCTCGGCCACGACGGCCTGCCGTTCAACACGGGCTTCGGCGACGGCCTGCCCTTCACCCGGGACGAGCTCGACACCGTCAACGCCGCCTACGAGGCGGCCACCGTCCGCCGGGCGTGGGAGCCGGGCGACCTGCTGCTCGTCGACAACGTCCTCAGCACCCACGGCCGCGACCCCTTCCGCGGCGACCGCCGGATCGTGGTCGCCATGGGCGCCCCCGTGGCGCTGGCCGACTGCCGTCCCACCGTCCCGCCCGCCGCCGACGCGCCCCGCCCGGTACCGGAGGCGGTGCCCTCGCATGGCTGAGACACGCGAACTCCCGCTCCCCGCCGACCCGGTGGACCGGTTCCGGCAGACCGTCCGGGCCGTGCCCGGCCGCACTGCCGTCATCGGGCCGGATGGCGCCCTCACCTTCGCCGAACTCGACGCCCGCACCGCGGATCTCGCCGGCCGCCTCCACGCCCTGGGCATCGGGCCGGGCGACCGGGTCGGAGTCGGCCTGCCCCGGGGCACGGACTGGGTCGTGGCGCCGCTCGCCGTGTGGCGCGCGGGTGCCGCGTACGTCCCCCTCGACCCGGCCCACCCCGAAGCCCGGCTCACCCGCGTCGCCGCCGACGCCGGTCTGCGCGCACTGGTGACGGACGCCGCCCCCGCCTGGTCCACCGGCATCCCGGTCCTCGTACCCGGCCCGACGGGGACCACCGCGCCGCCGCGCGTGGCACCGGCCGCCCAGGACCCGGCCTACGTCATCCACACCTCGGGCTCCACCGGCACCCCCAAGGGCGTCGAGACCTGCCGGGGCGGCGTCGCCGCCCTCGTCGCCGGCCTGGAGCAGCGGGGCGTGTACGCGGACGGCCACCGGGTCGTCGCCTGGAACGCGAGCATGTCCTTCGACGCCTCCGTCCAGCAGTGGGTCCGCGTGTGCCGGGGTGACACCCTGGTCGTCCTCGACGACGCCGACCGCACCGACCCCCACCGGCTGGCCGCGCTCCTCGCCGAGCACGGGGTGACCGACCTCGACCTCACCCCCTCCCACTGGGAAGCCCTCGCCCCCCACCTGCTGCCGCAGGCAGCCCCCGAGCGGATGCTGCGCCTCCTCATCGGCGGCGAGCCGGTGCCGCCGCGCATGTGGCGCGAGCTCGCCGAGGCGTACACCGAGGGCCGGATCGAGGCGTACAACCTCTACGGGCCCACCGAGACCACCGTCGACGCCACCGCCTGCCGCATCGAGGGCCCGGGCCCGCACCTGGGCAGCCCTCTGCCGCGGGTACGGGCGTACGTCCTCGACGCTGCCCTGCGCCCCGCCCCCGCCGGCACCGCCGGCGAGCTCTACCTGGCGGGGCCCGGCCTGGCCAACGGCTACACCGGCCGGCCCGCGCTCACCGCCGAGCGGTTCGTCGCCGACCCCTTCGCCGCGGACGGCACCCGCATGTACCGCAGCGGCGACGAGGTCCGCCAAGGCGCCGACGGGACCCTGGAGTTCCTCGGCCGCACCGACCGGCAGGTCAAGGTCCGCGGCTTCCGGGTGGAGCTCGGCGAGATCGAGGCGGCGCTGCGCTCGCACCCCGGCGTCACCGGCGCGGTGGCGACCGTACGCGAAGGGACCGTCCTCCTCGCCCACTACGTGACGTCCGGCGGCAGCGGCCCCACCCCTGAGGAACTGCGGGCGCACACCGCGGCGGCGCTGCCCGGCTACATGGTCCCGGCCGCGTTCGTCGCCCTCGACGTGCTGCCGATGACCGTCAGCGGCAAGGTCGACGTACGCGCCCTGCCGGCGCCGGAAGCCGTGACGGAACGCTCCGGAGCCGACGGTTCCAGCAGCGCCAGCAGCGCCGACGGCTCCAACAGCTCCAACAGCTTCAACAGCTCCAGCACCTCCAGCACCTCCAGCAGCTCCAGCAGCTCCAGCAGCTCCAACAGCCCCGGCGGCCTCCACGGCGAGATCGAGGAGCTGATCGCCGGAGTGTGGTCCGAGGTCCTCGGCCGCGACGACATCCACCCCGACGACGACTTCTTCGCCCTCGGAGGCCACTCCCTGGTGGCGCTGCGCGTCGTCTCCCGGCTCAAGAAACGGATCGGCGTGGTCGTGCCGACGAAGGACATCTACCGGCACCCGCGCCTGCGCGACCTCGCCGGGCACGCCGAGTCGCTGCGCGCGGGGAGGACGGCATGAGCGCCGCACCGGCCACCACGGTGGTCGCCCTGAAGCGGACCGAGGGCGCGGAGCGGACGCTGGTGTGCCTCGGCTTCTGCGGCGGCGGCACGGCCGCCTACCACGAGTGGGCCGCGGCCGTGCCGGCCGGCACCGACCTCCTCGCCGTCTGCTACCCCGGCCGCGAAGGGCGTTTCGCCGAGGACTTCGCCGACAGCTGGGAGGCCCTCGCCGAGGACGCGGCGGCCGCCGTCCGCGCCGCCACCGCGCCCGGTGTCCCGTACGTCCTCTTCGGGCACAGCATGGGCGGCTGGATGGCGTTCGACGTCACCACCCGGCTCACCGCGGCGGGCGACCTCCTGCCCCGAACCCTGGTCGTGTCCTCGTGCAACGCCCCCGACCGGGGCCTGACCGCGCGCGACCGGTTCCCCGACCGGCGCGGGACGGACGACGAACTCCTCACCTGGATGAGCACCCACGGGCTGCTGCCCGCGTACGTCCTCGCCGACGAGGACCTGACGGAGATGGCCGTGGAGCTGATGCGCGCCGACCTCCGGGTCCGCGACTCCTTCACCTACGGCGGGGCGAAGGTCGGCGTCCCCCTCCAGGTCCTCTCCGGCGCCGACGACCCGGTCGTCGGGGACGACACCGGAGCTCGCTGGGGCGCCCTCACCACCGCCGCCCACCGGCACGACGTGCTGCCCGGCGGCCACTTCTACACCCCCGAGGTGTGGCGGACCCTCCCGGACCGCATTCCGGCCCTCACGGCTCCGGACGGACTGCCGCACGCCCCGGCCACCGGGCACAGGGACCCGGAGAAGGCGGCCTGAGCGGATGACCGGCGACGCCCCCTGATCCAGGGGCCCGTCGATGCCGCCCGCCGATCCTCGACCTCCCGGCCGACAGGCCGGTTCCAGAAAGTGATGTGACATGCCCACGGACCAGCACGACGGCACCGACCGCCTCGCACACCACGACCCCGGCTGCGACCGGGCCGCAACGGGCATCCGCCTCGTCGAGGCGTTCCAGCGCCAGGCCGCCCGCACCCCCCACGCCACCGCGGTCGTGGCCGGAGGCGTCGAGCTGACCTACGAGGAGCTCAACACCCGGGCCAACCGGCTGGCGCATCTGCTCGTCATGCACGGCGCCGCACCCGAGCGGTTCGTGGCCCTGGCCGTCCCGCGCTCCGTGGACATGGTGGTGGCGCTCCTGGCCGTGCGGAAGACCGGAGCGGCCTACCTGCCGGTCGACCCGGAGCACCCGGCCGCCCGGATCGCCTTCACGCTGGCCGACGCCCGACCCCACCTGCTGCTGACCACCCGCGCGGCCGCGGGAGCCCTGCCGGACGCCGAGGACGGGCCCCGCAGGCTCGTCCTGGACGAGCCCGAGTGCCGGCTCCTGCTCGTGGACTGCCCGGGCTCCGACCCGGCCGAGGCGGACCTCCGGTCGCCGCGCGACCCCCGTCACCCCGCGTACGCCATCCACACCTCGGGCTCCACCGGACTGCCCAAGGGCGTCGTCGTCCCCGCCTCCGCGCTGGACGCCTTCCTCACCGACATGTCCAGCCGGATCCCCCTGACGCCCGCGGACCGGATGGTCGCGGTGACGACCCTGTCCTTCGACATCGCGGCCCTGGAGATCTTCCTGCCTCTGGTCTCCGGCGCCACCGTGGTGCTGGCCGACCGGGACACGGTGCGCGACCCGGCGGTGCTCGGCGACCTGGTCACCTCGGCCGGAGGCACCGTCCTCCAGGCGACCCCCTCGCTGTGGCGGCTCCTGCTCACCCACGCCCCGCAGGCGCTGCGCGGGCTCCGGATGCTCGTCGGCGGCGAGGCACTGCCGCCCGACCTGGCCGCGACGATGACGGCAACCGGCAGCGAAGTGACCAACCTGTACGGTCCCACCGAGACGACGATCTGGTCCACCACCGCGCGCCTCGGCACGCGGCCCGGAACCCCGGCCATCGGCCGTCCGCTGCGCGGCACCCTCGTCCACGTCCTGGACGAGGCCCTGCGCCCGGTCGCTCCCCGGGTCCCCGGCGAGCTCTACATCTCCGGAGCCGGCCTGGCCCGCGGCTATCTGGACCGGCCCGGGACGACGGCCGAGCGCTTCGTCGCCGACCCGTTCGGCGCGCCCGGCAGCCGGATGTACCGGACCGGCGACCTCGCGCGCTGGGGGACGGACGGTGAACTGGAGTATCTGGGACGCACCGACCAGCAGGTGAAGGTGCGCGGGCACCGGATCGAACCGGGCGAGATCGAGGCCGTCCTGGCCGGGCACGACCACGTCGCGCAGGCCGCCGTGGTGGCCCGCGAGGACACCCCCGGCGAGCCGCGCCTGGTCGCCTACGTCGTACCCACCGGGCGGGCCGAGCGCGACGAGGCGAGTGAACTCCGGCAGGTCGAGGAGTGGCTGACCGTCTACGAGGACGTCTACCGCGACGAAGCGACCGCGGGCGAGTTCGGCGAGAACTTCGCCGTATGGACCAGCGTCTACGACGGCACCCCCATCCCGCTGGAGCAGATGCACGTCTGGCGGGGCCACATCCTGGATCGTATCCGTTCGCTCGGCCCGCGCCGGGTCCTGGAGCTCGGAGTCGGCAACGGCCTCATCCTGGCCCACCTGGCGCCGCACTGCGAGGCGTACTGGGGCACCGACTTCTCCGCGGAGGTCATCGACGGACTCCGCGAAGGACTCGCCGGACAGCCGCACCTGACGGGGAAGGTCGAACTGCGGGCCCAGGCCGCCCACGTGGTCGACGGTTTGCCGGAGGACTACTTCGACACCATCATCCTCAACTCGGTCCTCCAGCACTTCCCGAACGCCGACTACCTCGTGGAGGTCATCGAACGGGCCGTCGGGCTGCTCGCCCCCGGAGGCCGGCTCTTCGTCGGCGACGTCCGCAACCTGCGGCTGCACCGCTGCCTCATGACCGCCGTCGAGCTGCACCGCCGTGGCGGTGACACGGACCTGGGAGCGGTGCGCCGCGCGGTCGAACAGGCCCTGGTCATGGAGAAGGAGCTCCTGGTCGACCCCGACCTCTTCGCGGCGTTCGGCGAGGGCTCCGACCAGGTGGCGGCCGTCGACATCCAGCTCAAGCGGGGCCGCTACCACAACGAGCTCTCCCGCCACCGCTACGACGTGGTCCTGCACAAGCACCCCCGGGCGCCGCTCGCCCCGGCCGCGGAGACCGTGCTGCGCTGGGGCGACGAGCTCACCTCCGTCGCGGAGACGGCCGCGTACCTCGAATCCCGCCGCCCGGCCGCGCTCCGGGTGACCGGGGTGCCGCACCTCGGCCTCTCCGGTGAACTGGCCGCGCTGCGCAAGCTGGACGCAGGCGAGGACGCCGAAGCCGTCGTGGCCGCCCTGCACGGCCAGGGCCCGCTCGACGACCGGTCCGCCGCCGTGGACGCCGAGGAGCTCTACCGGCTGGGCGAGCGGCTCGGATACCGGACCGCCGTCACCTGCGGTCCCGCCGCTCACACCGGTGCCATGGAGGCGCTGTTCGTCGACGCGGGCGCCTCCGGCCGTACGGACGCGGTGGCCGATCCGGTGCCCGCCTACCGCCGCACCGCATCGGACGGGGTGCCGCTCACGGCCCACACCAACGACCCGGTCGGCTCCCGCCGGGTGGGCTCGCTGGTCTCCGAGCTCCGTGAGCACCTCGCCGAGCGGCTGCCGGAACACATGGTCCCCGCCGTCTTCGTACCGCTGGAGGCGCTGCCGCTCACCCCGAACGGGAAGCTCGACCGCAAGGCCCTGCCCGCCCCGGACCTCCGCGCGGGCGCCCCGGGCCGCGGGCCGAGCACCCCGCGGGAGCAACTGCTGTGCACGGTCTTCGCCGAGGTGCTCGGCCTCGCCTCGGTCGGCGTCGACGACTCCTTCGTGGAGCTCGGCGGCGACAGCATCATCTCCATCCAACTGGCCGCCAGGGCGCGCGAGGCCGGCCTGGTGATCACCCCTCGGGAGATCTTCCGGCACCGGACGGTCGAGGCCCTCGCCAGGATCGCCGGATCACCCGGCGCGGAGGACCCCGGACCGGGCGAGGACGCCCTGCCGGTGATCGACAAGGACGAGTTCGACGAGATCGTGCGCGGCATCGAAGGGGGGACGTGGGCGTGACACAGCCGAAGATTGAGGACATCCTGCCGCTGACCCCGCTCCAGGAAGGACTCTTGTTCCACACGCGGCTCGACCGCGAGCACCACGGCCTCTACGTCGACCAGTACGTCGTCGAGCTGCGGGGCGAACTCGACGCGGCGCGCCTGAAGGCATCGGCCGCCGCCCTGACGGCACGCCACCCCGCACTGCGGACCGGATTCACCCACCGCAGGACCGGCGAGCCCGTCCAGGTCGTCCACCGGGACGTCCCCGTGAACTGGCGCGAGACCGACCTGCAGCGGCTCGACTCCGAAGCCGCCGAGGCGCGGGCCGACGAACTGGCCGATCAGGACCGGGCGCTCGGCGTGCACCTCGGCACCCCGCCCCTGCTGCGCCACACCCTGATCACCCTGGCTCCCCGGCACCACCGGCTCATCCTGACGGCCCACCACATCGTCGTGGACGGATGGTCGTTCACCATCCTCTTCGACGAGCTGTTCGCCCTGTACGCGCAGGACTCCACCGGGCCCGCAGCGCGGCCGGACGCCGCCCTCCTGCCCCCGGCCCGCCCCTACCGCGACCACCTGGCCTGGCTGGCCGGACGGGACCGGCCGGCTGCCGACCGTGCCTGGCGCACGACCCTGGACGGGCTTCAGGAACCCACGCTCGTCGCCCCGCCGGACCGAGCAGCGGCGAACCCGGCGGGGACGACGGCCGAAACCGTCGTCGTGCGGCTCGCAGAAACCACCGGCACGGCCCTCACGGAGCGGGCCCGCCGGCACGGGGTGCTGCTCAGCACCGTCTTCCAGTCCTCCTGGGCGGTGGTGCTCGGCGAGGTCACCGGCCGCGACGACGTGGTCTTCGGCTGCACCGTCAGCGGGCGCAGCCCCGAGCTCCCCGGCGCCGACACCGTGATCGGCTTGCTCATCAACACCGTTCCGGTCCGCGCCCGGCTCGCCCCCGGCCTCACCCTGCGCGCCCTGGGCGAACAGCTCCAGGACCAGCGCGTGGGGCTCCTGGAGCACGATCACCGGGCCCTGACCGACATCCAGCGCACCGCCGGCCTCCAGGGGCCGCTGTTCGACACCAACGTCGTCGTCGACAACTTCCCGGTGAACACCACTCCCGCCCTGCCGGGCCGGGACCTCGACGTGTCCATCAGGTTCCGGGACACTCCGACGCACTTCCCGCTCACCCTGGTCGTCGAACCGGGACCCCGGCTCGAAGTGCGCCTGAACTACCGCGGCGAGCTCATCGACCGGGCACAGGTGGAACGGCTCGCCATCCGCCTCGCCCGCCTCCTGGAGCAGTGGGCCGCCGACCCCGGTCGCACCCTCGGCGAGCTCGACCCCCTCGACGGGGACGAGCGCGACCGCATCCTGCGCGCGTGGAACGACACCGCGCGGCCGCTGCCCCGCACCACCCTGCCGGAGCTGTTCGAAGCCCAGGTCGCCCGCACCCCGGACGCGACCGCCGTGGTCTTCGGGGACGAACGCCTCAGCTACGCCGCCCTGGACGCCCGGGCGACCCGCCTGGCCGGGCTGCTGACCGCGCGCGGCATCGGCCCCGAGGACGTCGTGGCAGTGGCCGTGCCGCGTTCGGCCGGCCTCGTCGTGGCCCTGTACGGAGTGATCAAGGCGGGCGCCGCCTATCTGCCGATCGACCAGGGCCTGCCCGCGCAGCGCATCGACGGCATGCTGGCCGACGCGGCACCGGCCCTGCTGATCACCACCGGCGAGGCGGGGCGGAACCTGCCGCCGGGCCCCGTCCCGAGACTCGTCCTCGACGGACCGGATCCCGGCCCCGGCGGGCCGTCGTCCACCGTCCCGGCCGCCCTCGCCCGGCGCACTCCGCCCGCCCCGGACCACCCCGCCTACGTGATCTTCACCTCCGGGTCGACCGGTCGTCCCAAGGGCGTTCTGGTGCCGCACGCGGCCATCGTCAACCGCCTGCTGTGGATGCAGGAGGAGTACGCGCTCACCGCAGCCGACCGCGTCCTGCAGAAGACGCCGTGCGGCTTCGACGTCTCGGTGTGGGAGTTCTTCTGGCCCCTGATCACCGGGGCCGCGCTCGTCGTCGCCGAGCCGGACGGTCACAAGGACCCCGCCTACCTCGCCGACCTCATCCGCCGCGAATCCGTCACCACCGCCCACTTCGTCCCCTCGATGCTCAGCGTCTTCCTCCGGGAACCGGCCGCCCGCGCCACCGCGAGCACGCTCCGCCGGGTCGTGTGCAGCGGCGAGGCACTCCGGCCCGAGACCCGGACGGCCTTCTTCGACACGCTCGACGGAGTGGAGCTCCACAACCTCTACGGGCCCACGGAGACCGCCGTCGACGTGACCCTGTGGCCCTGCCGCCCCGATCCCGCGGCGACGACCGTCCCCATCGGCCGCCCCGCCGCCAACACCCGCGTCTACGTCCTCGACACCCGGCTGCGGCCGGTCGCCCCCGGAACCGCCGGCGAACTCTACGTGACCGGCGTCCAGCTGGCCCGCGGCTACACCGGCCGGCCGGCCCTCACCGCGGAACGGTTCGTCGCGTGCCCCTTCGAGCCCGGCTCCCGCATGTACCGCACCGGCGACCTCGTCCGCTGGACCGGCCACGGCACCCTGGAATACCTCGGCCGTGCCGACGACCAGGTGAAGATCCGGGGATTCCGCGTCGAACCCGGCGAGGTGGAGACCGCGGCCGTCCGCTGCGGAGGCGTCGCACAGGCCGCCGCCGTGGTCCGTGAGGACCGGCCGGGCGACCGCCGCCTGGTCCTCTACGCCGTGCCTGCACCCGGCGCCGAACTCCGGCCCGCCCGGCTGAGGGAAGAACTGGCCGGGACGCTGCCGGAACACATGGTGCCGTCCGCCGTGGTCGTCCTGGACGCCCTGCCGGTGACCGCCAACGGCAAGCTGGACCGCAAGGCCTTGCCCGCCCCCGAGCACGGCACCGGACGCGGCGGCCGCAGGCCCCGCCCGGGACGGGAGGAGATCCTCGCGGGTCTCTTCGCCACCGTGCTGGGATTGCCCGAGGTGGGCGCCGAGGACGACTTCTTCGCCCTGGGCGGTGATTCCCTCCTCGCCATGCGGCTCGTCGCCCAGGCACGTACCGCCCTCGGCGTGGAACTCGGCATCCGCCAGGTGTTCGCGACCCCGACCGTCGCCGCTCTGGCGGCCGGCTTGGACCGCTTCGGCCCGGCACGGCCGGCCCTGCGGACCGTGGACCGCCCGGACGCCCTGCCACTGTCGTCCGCCCAGCGACGCCTGTGGTTCCTGAGCCGCTCGGGACAAGGCGCCGGATACAACTGCCCGTTCGCCCTCCGGCTGCGCGGACCTCTGGACCGGGCGGCCCTCGCCGCCGCCCTGGCGGATGTCGTCGGCCGGCACGAGGCCCTGCGTACGGTCTTCCCCGAGTCCGGCGGCGAGCCGTTCCAGCGGGTGCTGCCGGCGGAGGCCACGGACGTGGAACTGGACATCGTGGAGGCCGGGGACGGCGACCTGGGCGGGGCCCTGGAGCGGCTGGCGAACGAGGAGTTCGACCTCGCGCACCGGCCGCCGGTGCGGGCCACGCTCCTCGCGCTGGGCGAGGACGAGCACGTGCTGGCCCTGGTGGTCCACCACATCGCCCTCGACGGCTGGTCGTGGCGACCGCTCTTCGACGACCTGGCGCGGGCGTACGCGGCCCGCAGGTCCGGGGACGGCCCGAGGTGGGAGCCGCTGCCGGTGCAGTACGCGGACTACACCCTGTGGCAGCGTGAGCTGCTGGGGGAGGAGTCGGACCCGGGCAGCGTCGTCGCGCGGCAGCTGGACTTCTGGCGGAAGGAGCTCGCGGGGGCTCCGGCCGAGCTGGCCCTGCCGTTCGACCGGCCGCGTCCGGCAGCGGCGAGCCACGCGGGCGGTTCGGTCCCGGTGGAGCTGGACGCCGCCCTGCACGCCAGACTGCTGGAGCTGGCGCGCTCGCGGGGCTGCACCTTGTTCATGGTGCTTCAGGCGGGCCTGGCGGTGTTGTTGTCGCGGCTCGGGGCGGGTGCGGACCTTCCGATCGGCACGCCGGTCGCCGGTCGTTCGGACGAGGCCCTGGATGACGTGGTGGGCTTCTTCGTCAACACCCTGGTGCTGCGCACGGACGTCTCCGGCGACCCCAGCTTCGTGGAGCTGCTGTCCCGCGTCCGGGAGGCGGATCTGGCGGCGTACGAGCACCAGGACGTGCCCTTCGAGCGCGTCGTGGAAGCCCTCAACCCCGACCGCTCGCTCGCCCGCCATCCCCTCTTCCAGGTCATGTTCCAGCTCCTGGAGACCACCGGCACCCTGGAACTCGCCGGCCTCGACGTCCGCAACGAGCCCCTGCGCTTCGACACGGCGCAGTTCGACCTGACCGTCGAGGTCCGCGAGCGGCGGGACGCCGAGGGCGGACCGGCCGGGATCAGCGGCGCGCTGGAGTACGCGGCGGAACTCTTCGATCCGGAGACCGCCGAGAGCCTGGCCGCGAGCCTGCCCCGGGTACTGGAGCAGCTGGCGGCCGAGCCGCTGCGTCCGGTCGGACGGGTGGAGCCGATGACCGCCGGGGAACGCGAGCGCATCCTGGTGGACTGGAACGACACGGCCCTCACCACCCCCGAAGCCACGTTCCCGCGGCTGTTCGAGGACCGGGTCGTGCGGACACCGGAGGCGACGGCGGTGGTGCACGGCGACACCGCACTGACCTTCGCCGAGCTCAACGCCCGCGCCAACCGCCTGGCCCACGCCCTGGCCCGGCACGGCGCGGGCCCCGAAAGCCTGGTGGCGCTGGCGCTGCCCAGGTCCGAGCAGTCGGTGGTGGCGCTGCTCGCCGTCCTGAAGGCCGGAGCGGCATCCGTCCCGGTCGACCTGGAGTACCCGGCCGAACGCATCACGCTGCTGCTGGAGGACACGGCCCCCGCAGTCGTCGTCACGGACTCCGCCACCGCCGGAACCCTGCCGGCGGCGGGCGACGCCCACCTGGTGCTGATCGACGACCCGGCGACGGCACGACACCCGCACACGAACCCCGGCGTCGACGTCCTGCCCTCCAACGCCGCGTACGTCATCCACACGTCCGGCTCCACCGGCCGGCCCAAGGGCGTCGTCGTCGACCACGCCGGGCTGCGCAACCTCTACGCCTTCCACCGCGCCGGTCTCATGACCCGCGCCGAGGAAGCACGGGGGAGGACCCGGCCGATGCGGGTGGCGCTGACGGCCTCGCTGTCCTTCGACACGTCGTGGGAAGGGCTGCTGTGGATGGTCGCCGGCCATGAGCTGCATGTCATCGGCGATGACGTCCGCCGCGACGCGGGTGCCATGGCCCGGCACATCACCGAGGCCGGCATCGACGTCCTCGACATCACCCCCACCTACGCCGAACAGCTCATCGAGGAAGGCCTGCTGGACGACCTCCGGCACCGCCCCCGGGTCGTCCAGCTCGGCGGCGAGCCCACCGGCGCGGCGCTGTGGACGAGGGTCCGGGAAGCCGACGGCATCATCGGCGTCAACATCTACGGCCCGACCGAGTACACGATCGACGCCCTGTGGCTGGACCTGGCGGACAGCGATCACCCGCTCGTCGGCCGCCCCCTGGCCAACACCCGGGCGTACGTCCTGGACGAGGCGCTACGGCCCGTCCCGCCGGGTGTCGCCGGAGAGCTCTACCTCGCCGGCGCCGGACTCGCCCGCGGCTATCTCCACCGGCCGGCGCTGACGGCGGAGCGGTTCGTGGCGTGCCCGTTCGGCGTGGCGGAACGGATGTACCGTACGGGCGACCTGGCCCGTTGGAACCGCAACGGTGCCCTGGAGTTCCTCGGGCGTGCCGACGAGCAGGTGAAGATCCGCGGGTTCCGTGTGGAGCCGGGCGAGATCGAGGCGGCGCTGGTCCGTGTCCCGGGTGTGGCACAGGCGGCGGTGACGGTCCGCGAGGACGGCCCCGTAGGCAAGCGGCTGGCGGCGTACGTCGTGCCCGCGGCCGGCCGCACGCTCGAAGCGGCCGCTCTGCGGCGGGAAGTCGCGGCGGTCCTGCCGGAGCACATGGTGCCCTCGGCGTTCATGACGCTGGAGGCCTTCCCGCTGACGCCCAACGGCAAGCTCGACCGCAAAGCCCTGCCGTCCCCTGACCGCACAGTCACGGCCTCCCGCGCCCCGCGCACACCACGGGAGGAGATCCTGACGGGCCTCTTCGCCGAGATCCTGGGCGTGCCCGAAGCGGGAGCCGAGGACGGCTTCTTCGACCTGGGCGGGCACTCGCTCCTCGCGACCCGGCTCATCTCCCGGGCCCGCACCGCCCTCGGCGTCGAACTCGGCATCCGCGACCTCTTCCGGGCACAGACACCGGCCGCGCTCGCCGCACTGGCCGGCGATGCCGGAAGCGCCCGGCCGCCGCTGGTACGCGGGCAGCACACGGACCACCCGCCGCTGTCCCACGCCCAGCACCGCCTGTGGTTCGTCCACCAGGCCGAGGAACAGGCCGCCACCTACAACATGCCCTTCGCCGCCCGGCTCCAGGGCACCCTGGACGTCACCGCTCTCGCCGAGGCCCTGGCCGACGTCGCCGCCCGGCACGAGACGCTGCGCACCCTGTTCCCCGACATCGACGGTCACCCGGCCCTGCGCGTCCTGCCCCCGGCCGAGGCCCGCCCCGAGCTGACGGCCGAGGACGTCACCGGGCCGGAACTGGACCGGGCCATCGCGTCCCTGACGGCCCACCGCTTCGACCTGGCGGCCGAAGCGCCGCTCCGGGCACGGCTGTTCCGTCTCGCTCCCGACGAGCACGTCCTGCTCCTGGTGATGCACCACATCGCCTCCGACGGCTTGTCCATGGAACCCCTGCTGCGGGACCTGGCACGGGCGTACGAGGACCGCCGGCAGGGAAACCAGCCGGGGTGGGAGCCGTTGCCGGTGCGGTACACGGACTACACCCTGTGGCAGCGCGAGCTGCTGGGGGAGGAGTCGGACCCGGACAGCGTCGCCTCCCGGCAGCTGGACTTCTGGGGCAAGGAGCTCGCGGGGGCTCCGGCCGAGCTGGCCCTGCCGTTCGACCGGCCGCGTCCGGCGGTGGCGAGCTACGACGGCGGTTCGGTCCCGGTGCGGCTGGGTCCTGAGCTGCACGCCCGCCTGTCGGAACTCGCGCGGTCGCAGGGCTGCACGTTGTTCATGGTGTTGCAGGCAGGTCTGGCGGTGTTGTTGTCGCGTCTGGGGGCGGGTACGGATCTTCCGATCGGCACGCCGGTGGCCGGTCGTGCGGACGAGGCCCTGGATGATCTGGTGGGTTTCTTCGTCAACACCCTGGTGCTGCGGACGGACGTTTCCGGTGATCCCAGCTTCGTCGACCTCCTCGCCCGCGTCCGGGAGGCGGATCTGGCGGCGTACGAGCACCAGGACGTTCCCTTCGAACGGGTCGTGGAGGCCCTCAACCCCGACCGCTCTCCCGCCCGTCACCCCCTCTTCCAAGTCATGCTCCAGCTCCAGAACACGCCTACCGACAGCCTGGAGCTGACCGGTCTCACCACCGGGCACCGGCCGGTTCCCTTCGGTATCGCCAAGTTCGACCTCACGCTCGACATGGCGGAGCGGCACGGCGCCGACGGGACACCGGACGGCCTGCACGGCGAACTGACCTACGCGACCGAGCTGTTCACCGCCGAAACCGCACAGCACCTGGCCGCCGACCTCGAAGCGCTGTTCGGCATCGTCACTGCCGACCCCGACCGGCCGTTCAGCGCCCTCACCGGACTGCCCGCCCGGCGCCAGGGAACTGTCCACCGCACTGCCGAAGAGCCTCCCCCCACTTCCCCCGCCTCCACCGGAGAAGCCACGGCCGGCGGGGCGACGGAGCAGGCCCTGTGCGCGCTCTTCGCCGAAGTCCTGGAGGTCGACTCCGTCGGCCCGGACGACAACTTCTTCGCCCTGGGCGGCCACTCCCTCCAGGTGACCAGGCTCATCAGCCGGGTCCGGGCCGAGCTCGGCCTGGAACTGCGCATCCGCCAGGTCTTCCAGCACCCCACCCCCGCCGGCGTCGCCGCCGGCCTGACCGCCGCACCGAAGGCGCGCCCCGCGCTGCGCCGCTCGGCCCACTGATCCGCTGCTCCGCCGAGTGCGCGCGTCCCAAGGAGATCCCTTGTTCCCTGTGTCCTTCGCCCAGCGCCGGCTGTGGTTCCTCAACCGCATGGCCGAGACGGGCGCCGCCTACAACTGCCCGCTGGCGGTCCGCCTGCGCGGCCCGCTGGACCGAGCGGTCCTCGCCGCCGCGCTGGAGGACGTCGCCGGCCGCCACGAACTGCTGCGGACGGTGTTCCCCGAAGCCGACGGCGAGCCCGTGCAGCACGTCCTCGACCGTCGGCCCCCGCTGACGAACGTGGCGACCACCGAAGAGCGGCTGCCCGACGCCCTCGCAGAGGCCGCGGGCCACATCTTCGACCTCACCGTCGAGCTGCCCGTACGTGCCGAGCTCTTCGCCCTGTCGGCCGACGAGCACGTGTTCTCCCTCGTCATCCACCACATCGCCTGCGACGGCTGGTCGTGGGCGCCCCTGCTGGGCGACCTCTCGCAGGCGTACGCGGCGCGCTGCACCGGCACCGCCCCGCTGTGGGAGCCGCTGCCCGTCCGCTACGTCGACTACACCCTGTGGCAGCGCGAACTGCTCGGCGCGGAGGACGACCCGGACAGCGCGCTCGCCCAGCAGCTCCGCTTCTGGCAGGAGGAACTGGCCGGTATCCCCGCCGAGCTCTCCCTCCCCTTCGACCGGCCGCGTCCGGCAGTGGCCAGTTACGCGGGTGGTTCGGTTCCGGTGGAGCTGGACGCCGCGCTGCATGCCCGCCTGTCGGAACTCGCACAGTCGAACGACTGTACGTTGTTCATGGTGTTGCAGGCGGGCCTGGCGGTGTTGTTGTCGCGTCTGGGGGCGGGTACGGATCTTCCGATCGGTACTCCGGTGGCCGGTCGTGCGGACGAGGCCCTGGACGATCTGGTGGGCTTCTTCGTCAACACCCTGGTCCTGCGGACGGACGTTTCCGGTGATCCCAGCTTCGTTGACCTCCTCGCCCGCGTCCGGGAGGCGGATCTGGCGGCGTACGAGCACCAGGACGTTCCCTTCGAGCGCGTCGTGGAGGCCCTCAACCCCGACCGCTCCCTCGCCCGCCACCCCCTCTTCCAAGTCATGATGACGCTGGAGAACGGCTCCGGCACGGCCCTGAGCCTGCCTGGCGTCGCGGCCGAGGAGCAGCCGGTCGACTGGGACATCGCCAAGTTCGACCTGACCGCCGACTTCCAGGAACGGCGGGACGGCGAGGACCGGCCGGCCGGGATCAGCGGCTGCCTCGAGTACGCGACGGACCTCTTCGACCCGGAGACCGCCGACAGCATGGCCGCGAGCCTCACCCGGGTGCTGCGGCAGCTGGCGGCCGACCCCCACCGCCCGGTGAGCGAGGCGGAGCCGATGTCCGGCGAGGACCGCGAGCGGGTCCTGACGGGCTGGAACGACACGACCCGGCCCGCCCCCGAGGCGATGCTCCCGCAGCTGTTCGAGGACCGCGCCGCGCGGACACCGGAGGCGACGGCGGTGGTGCACGGCGACACTGCACTGACCTTCGCCGAGCTCAACGCCCGCGCCAACCGCCTGGCCCACGCCCTGGTCGAGCGCGGCGCGGGGCCCGAGACCGTCGTCGCACTGGCCCTGCCGCGATCCGAGGAGTCGGTGGTGGCACTGCTCGCGGTGCTCAAGGCCGGCGCCGCGTTCGTTCCCGTCGACCTGGAGTACCCGGCCGAGCGCATCGCCCTCCTGCTGGAGGACGCGGCCCCCGCGCTCGTCGTCACCGATTCCGCCACCGCCGGCACTCTGCCGGCGCCGGACGGCACGCACCCGGTACTGGTCGACGACCCGGCGACAGCCCGGTTCCCGCACGGCAACCCCGGACGCGAGGTGCGGCCCGGCAACGCCGCGTACATCATTCACACCTCCGGCTCCACCGGCCGGCCCAAGGGCGTCGTCACCGACCACGCCGGGCTGCGCAACCTCTACGCCCACCACCGCGCCGGCGTCATCGCCCGAGCCGAGGAGACCCATGGGCCCCGGCCCCTGCGGGTGGCGCTCACGGCCTCGCTGTCCTTCGACACGTCCTGGGAAGGACTGCTCTGGATGGTCGCCGGGCACGAACTCCACGTCATCGGCGACGACATCCGCCGCGACGCGGGCGCCATGACCCGCCACATCGCCGACGGCGGCATCGAGGTGCTCGACGTCACGCCGACCTACGCGGAACAGCTCGTCGAAGAGGGCCTGCTGGCCGACCCCCGGCACCGCCCCAAGGTGTTTCTGCTCGGCGGTGAGGCCGCCGGAGCCGCCCTGTGGACGCGGGTCCGGGAAGCCGACGGCATGCTCTGCTACAACCTCTACGGTCCGACCGAGTGCTCGGTCGACGCCCTGTGGTGGGACGCCGCCCGCAGCGAACGCCCCCTGGTCGGCCTGCCCCTCGACAACACCCGCGTCTACGTCCTCGACCGCATGCTGCGGCCCGTGGCGCCGGGCGTCGCGGGCGAGCTGTACATCGCGGGCGTGAGCCTGGCCCGCGGCTACCTGGGCCGGCCCGCCCTGACGGCGGAGCGGTTCGTGGCCTGCCCGTTCGCGGCGGGGGAGCGGATGTACCGCACGGGCGACCTCGTCCGCCGGCGGCGCGACGGCGCCCTGGAGTTCCTCGGGCGTGCCGACGACCAGGTGAAGATCCGTGGGTTCCGCGTCGAACCGGGTGAGATCGAGACGGCGCTGGCCCGGCTGCCGGACGTGGCGCAGGCCGCGGTGACGGTCCGCGAGGACGGCCCCGGCGGCAAGCGGCTGGTCGCGTACGTCGTGCCGGCGACCGGCCGCACGGTCGAGGCCGCCGGACTGCGCCGGGAGCTGGCGACGACGCTGCCCGACCACATGGTGCCGTCGGCGTTCGTGGTGCTGGACGCGTTCCCGGTGACACCGAACGGAAAGCTGGACCGCAAGGCACTGCCGCGCCCCGACTACGCGGCGGGCGCGGGCTCCCGTGCACCGCGCACGCCGCGCGAGGACATCCTGGCGGGCCTGTTCGCCGAGGTCCTGGGCCTGCCCGAAGTCGGCGTCGAGGACAACTTCTTCGACCTCGGCGGACACTCGCTCCTCGCGACCCGGCTGATCTCCCGCGCCCGGACCGGCCTCGGCGTGGAGCTCGGCATCCGCGACCTCTTCCGGACCCCGACCGTCGCGGGCCTGGCGGCCGGCCTGGATCGCTTCGGCCCGGCCCGGCCGCCGCTGCGGGCCGTCGACCGCCCGGATGTGCTGCCGTTGTCGTTCGCCCAGCGACGCCTGTGGTTCCTGAGCCGTACAGGGCAAGGGGTCAACTACAACTGCCCGTTCGCCCTGCGCCTGCGCGGCCCGCTGGACCGTGCCGCCCTCGCCGCCGCACTGATCGACGTCACCGGTCGACACGAGGCCCTGCGCACGGTCTTCCCCGAAGTGGACGGCGAGCCCTGCCAGCAGGTGCTCGCGGCGGAGGCCCCCGCCATGAACATGGACGTCGTCGATTGCGGGTCGGCCGGTCCGGGCGAGGCGCTGGAGCGTCTGGTGGCGGAGGAGTTCGATCTCGCCCGGCGGCCTCCGGTGCGCGCGACGCTGTTCGCGCTGGGCGAGGACGAGCACGTGCTGGCCCTGGTGGTCCACCACATCGCGCTCGACGGATGGTCGTGGGGACCGCTCTTCCGCGACCTGGCGCGGGCGTACGAGGACCGCACGCAGGGGAGGGCTCCGGAGTGGGAGCCGCTGCCGGTGCAGTACGCGGACTACACCCTCTGGCAGCGTCAGCTGCTGGGAGAGGAGAACGACCCGGACAGCGTCGCGTCCCAGCAGCTGGAATTCTGGCGGAAGCACCTCGCCGGCACCCCTTCCGAGCTGGCTCTTCCCTTCGACCGCCCGCGTCCGGCGGTGGCGGGTCACGCGGGTGGTTCGGTTCCGGTGGAGCTGGACGCCGCGCTGCACGCCAGGCTGCTGGAACTCGCGCGGACGAGCGGCTGCACGTTGTTCATGGTGTTGCAGGCGGGCCTGGCGGTGTTGTTGTCGCGTCTGGGGGCGGGTACGGATCTTCCGATCGGTACTCCGGTGGCCGGTCGTGCGGACGAGGCCCTGGACGATCTGGTGGGTTTCTTCGTCAACACCCTGGTGCTGCGGACGGACGTTTCCGGTGATCCCAGCTTCGTAGACCTCCTCGCCCGCGTCCGGGAGGCGGACCTGGCGGCGTACGAGCACCAGGACGTTCCCTTCGAGCGCGTCGTGGAGGCCCTCAACCCCGACCGCTCGCTCGCCCGCCACCCCCTGTTCCAGGTCATGTTCCAGCTCCAGGAAACTGTCGACGACACCCTGTCCCTCACCGGCCTCGACGTCCGCGACGAGCCGCTCCGCTTCGACGTGGCGCAGTTCGACCTGACCGTCGACGTCCAGGAGCGGCGGGACGCCGAAGGCGGCCCGGCCGGGATCAGCGGTTCCCTCCACTACGCGGCGGACCTCTTCGACCCGCACACGACGGCCGGCATCGGCGCGGCCCTCGCACAGGTCCTGGGCGGACTCGCCGCCGACCCGGCCAGGCCGGTGAGCGCGGCGGACCCGCTCTCACCCGAGGAGCGCGACCGGGTGCTGGTGCAGTGGAACGACACCGGGCTGCCTGCACCCCGTGCGACCCTGCCGGAGCTGTTCGAGGCCCAGGCGGCGCGTACACCGCAGGCCACGGCCGTGGTGCACGAGGACTCGGCGCTGACCTTCAGCGAGCTCAACGCCAGGGCCAACCGGCTGGCCCGCCGCATGGTACGGGCCGGGGCGGGGCCCGAGCGGGTGGTGGCGGTGGCGCTGCCCAGGTCCGAGGAGTCGGTGGTGGCGCTGCTCGCCGTCCTCAAGTCCGGCGCCGTCTGCCTGCCCGTCGACACGGGCTATCCGGCGGAACGCATCGCCCTGCTGCTGGAGGACGCCGCCCCTGCGCTCGTCGTCACGGACGCGCTGACGGCGGACCGACTGCCGCTCGGCGACATCCCTCGGCTGGCGGCCGACGATCCCGCCACCGCCGCCGAGTCCGCGGGCAACCTCGGGCGCGAAGTGCGGCCCGGTGACGCCGCATACATCATCCACACCTCCGGCTCCACCGGCCGGCCCAAGGGCGTCGTCACCGACCATGCCGGGCTGCGCAACCTCTATGCCTTCCACCGCGCAGGCGTCATGACCCGCGCCGAGGAGGCGTACGGGGCCCGGCCCATGCGCGTGGCCCTGATGACCTCGCTGTCCTTCGACGCCTTCTGGGACGACGTGCTGTGGATGGTCGCCGGTCATGAGCTGCACGTCATCGGCGACGACGTCCGCCGGGACGCGGGCGCCCTGGTGCGCCACATCGCCGGCGCCCGCATCGACGTCATCGGTCTCACGCCCACCCACGCCGAACAGCTCCTTGAAGAGGGTCTGGCGGACCGTCCCCCTCGGGTGTTCGAGATCGGCGGCGAGGCCGCCGGCTCCGCCCTGTGGGAGCGGCTGCGGCAGGTGGACGACATGCTCTCCTTCAACTTCTACGGCCCGACCGAGTGCACGGTCGACGCCCTGTGGTGGGACCTGGCGGACAGCACCCGGCCCATGGTGGGCCGCCCGGTCGCCAACGCGCGGGCGTACGTCCTGGACGCGGCGCTGCGGCCCGTACCGCCCGGCGTCGCGGGCGAGCTGTACATCGCCGGTGCGGGGCTGGCCCGCGGCTACCTGAACCGGCCGGCCGCGACGGCGGAGCGGTTCGTGGCGTGTCCGTTCGCGGCGGGGGAGCGGATGTACCGCACGGGCGATCTGGTGCGGTGGGACCGCGACGGCGTCGTGGAGTTCCTCGGCCGGGCGGACGAGCAGGTGAAGATCCGGGGCTTCCGCATCGAACCGGGTGAGATCGAGGCCGCCCTGGCCCGGATCCCGGGCGTGGGCGGGGCCGCGGTGAGCGTCCGCGAGGACGGCCCCGGCGGCAAGTGGCTCGTCGCCCACGTCGTGCCCGTGGCCGGCCGCACGCTCGAAGCGGCCGCCCTGCGCCGTGAGCTGGCGTCGCTGCTGCCGGAGCACATGGTGCCGTCGGCGTTCTCCGTACTGGAGGCCTTTCCGCTGACACCGAACGGCAAGCTGGACCGGGCCGCGCTGCCCCGTCCCGACCACGTGGCGGGCGCGGGCTCCCGTGCGCCCCGCACGCCCGAGGAGGCGACGCTGACGGGTCTGTTCGCCGAGGTCCTGGGCCTGTCCGAAGTCGGCGTCGAGGACAACTTCTTCGCCCTCGGCGGGCACTCGCTCCTCGCGGCCCGGCTGATGTCCCGCGCCCGCACCCTGCTCGGGACCGGGCTCGGTGTCCTGGACCTGTTCCAGGCGCCCACCGCGGCCGGGCTGGCCGCGCGCATCGCCGCGGACGGCGCGCACGACGCGCTCACTCCCCTGATCCCCCTCCGGACCGGCGGCGGGCAGCCCCCGCTGTTCTGCGTGCACCCCGGCGCCGGGATCGGCTCGGTGTACTCGGGGCTGCCCGGGCACCTCGGCCCCGACCGGCCGGTGTACGCCCTCCAGGCACGGGCGTTGCGCGACCCGGCCGCCCGGCCCGCGAGCGTCGAAGCCATGGCGGAGGACTACGCCGACCTGATCCGTACCGTCCAGCCGGCCGGCCCGTACCACCTCCTCGGCTGGTCGTTCGGCGCGGTCGTCGCGCACGCCGTGGCGGTCCACCTCCAGGCACGGGGAGCGGAGGTCGCCGAACTGGTGATGCTCGACGGCTACCCCACCGAGGACGGCGCGCAGGAATGCTCCCAAGGGGACGCGCTGGCCGAACTCCTCGCCTCCCTGGGCTGCCCGGTGGCGGCGGACACCCCGGTCGACGAAGCCGGGTTCGCCCGGCTGGCAGGCGCCCCCGGCGGACCGCTGGCCGGCCTCGGGACGGACGTGATCGCGGCCGTCGGCGAGGCCTTCGTCCACCACGGCACGCTCGCGGACCACCACCGTCCCGGCCGCTTCCACGGCGACGTCACCTTCTTCACGGCGGCACTCGACGCGGAATCCGACACCGATACCGACACCGATACCGGCACCGATACCAATACCGACGCCGGCGGCCCCGAGTCGTGGCGGCCCTACGTGACGGGCCGCATCGACCGGCACGACCTCGACTGCGCCCACGGCGAGATGATGGCGGAGCAGCCGCTCGCGCGGATCGGCGCGGTCCTCCGGGACAGGCCCGTCCGGTGAAGGGCTCCCTGCGACACCGTGACTTCCGGCTGCTGTGGGCGGGGGAGTCGATCAGCCAGGCCGGCAGTGCGGCGACGCGCGTGATGCTGCCGTTGATCGCCGTGGGCACCCTGCACGCGAGCTCGATGACCATGAGCGTGCTGAACGCCGCCGCATGGCTGCCCTGGCTGCTGATCGGCCTGCCCGCCGGGGCCTGGGTCGACCGCATGCGCCGCCGCCCCGTGATGATCGTGTGCAACGCCGTCTCGGGGGTGCTGCTCCTCTCCGTGGCGGCGGCCGCCTGGCTGGACGCCCTCTCGGTCGGCCAGCTGCTCCTGGCGGCCGCCCTGTCCGGCACCGCCGACGTCTTCTTCCGCGCGGCCTACAGCGCCTATGTCCCGGCCCTGCTGCCGCGCGAGGACCTCGCGGACGGCAACGCCAAGCTCGAAACCAGCGAATCGGCCGCCGAAGTCGTCGCGCCGAGCGCGGGCGGCGCGCTCGTCCAGGCCGGGGGAGCGGTCTTCGGATTCCTCGCGGACGGCCTGAGCTTCCTCGCGTCGGCGCTCCTGTTGACCCGGATCCGGGCGCAGGAGGGCCCGCCGGGCGGCGAGCGGCGCAGGGCCCCCGCCCTCCTCCCGGAGATCCGCGAAGGCTTCGCCTTCCTGGCCCGGGACCCCTTCCTGCGGACGATCCTGCTGTGCGACGCCGGCATGAACCTCTTCCTCGCGGGCACCCAGGCGCTCTCGATCGTGTTCCTGAGCCGCACGGTCGGCGTCGACGGCGGCACCATCGGCGTGCTGATCGCCCTCGTCGGCCTCGGCGGGGTGCTGGGGGCCGTGGTCTCGCCCCTGCTGGCCCGCACGTTCGGCACCGCCCGGGCCGTGCTGCTGTGCGCCTTCTGCGGCGGCCCGTTCGGGCTGCTGGTCCCGCTCACCACCGACGGCGCGGGGCTGGCGGCCTTCCTCGTCGGGGACTTCTGCCTCGGCGCGAGCATCGTCGCCGGAAACGTGATCATCGTCAGCTTCCGGCAGGCGTACTGCCCGCCCGGGATGCTCGGCCGGATCAGCTCCAGCATCCGCTTCGTCATGTACGGAACGGTCCCGGTCGGCAGCCTCCTGGGCGGCGCCCTCGCCACCGTCCTCGGCGACCGCGGCGCCCTGTGGATCCTCTACGCGGGCAACGCCCTGTGCGCCCTGCTCCTCCTCCCCGGCCCGGTCCGCAACCGCAGGGAGCTGCCGGTGGGGTGAATTCCAGCCGAGGCGATCAGGTCCCGTCCGGGTGCTGCGGCACCGGCCCCGGACGGGACCCTGCCGCGGCGCCCGCCGTCGTATCCGCGGCCCCTCTCAGCCCCCGGTACAGTTCCGCGGCCCGCACCAGGTGCGCGTCCGCCTCCGTGTCCTCGTCGCCCACCGCCCGCAGGGCCCTGCCGAGAGCGTCGTGGCTACGGGCCGTCAGCAGCGGTTCCTGGGTCAGCCGAGCGCCGGCCAGGGCACCGCGCGCGGTGTCGACGGCAGCCGCGGTGTCCCCCGTCGCCAGGAGAGCCCCGGAGAGCCGGAACAGGCACTCCGTCTCGTTGCGGGCCTGGCCACTGGACCGGGCACGTTCCAGCACCTGCCGGTACAACCGGGCCGCCTCCGCGTGGCCGCCACCGAGCAGGAGACTGTCCGCCTCCGTCATCATCACCCTGATCAGCCACTTCTCGTCCTCGCTCCGGGTGAAGACCCCCGTCAGCTCCCGGCACTGCGCCGCGATCCGGTCCAGGTCCACACGCCGGTCCGGGTCCTCGACCTCGATCTGGAGCAGGACGGTGCGCCTCCGCGCCACCAGCTCCCGGTCGCCGCTGACCGCGGCCAGAGCCACCGACCGCTCCGCGAAGGTGCGGGCCGACGCGAAGTCGCCGACCTGGAGGTCCAGTTCGGCCAGCATCGCCAGCGAGAACAGCACCAGCAGGAAGGGCCGGTGGCCGCCGCCCGGCGCGGGGACGTCCTCGAAGATCTCCAGGACCTTCAGCAGGTGTGCCCGTGAGCGGCGGAGCGACTCGGGGGAGGAGTGCTTCTTGAGGATCACCCCCGCCGCGTACTGGGCGGTGCCCGCGATGTGCCCCCCGCAGTGTGCCAGAGCGGCCGGGACCAGCGCGCTCGCGGCCTGCGCGAACGGCGCCAGCGGCACGACGTCCTCGAAGCAGGGCACGAGCGTGACGATGTCCACGGCGAGCGCCACCGCGTCGGGGTCGCCACTGGCCGCCGCCTGCTCGACCACCGCGACCAGCGTGGGCAGCGCACCCTGCATCCACACCATCGCCTCGCGCCCGCCGCCCACCTCCGCGCCCGCCGACCGCCGCGGGTGGATCTCCGCGGTCAGCGGCCCGGCCAGCGGCTGAGAGGCCCGCACCGCGGCGACGACACTGGCGCACATGTAGTCGGCCGCGCGGCGCACCACCGTACGGCGTTCCCCCTCGGTCAGCTCGGCCTGCGCCTTGGCCCGTGCGTACGCGCCGACCAGGTCGTGGAAGTGGTAGCGGCCCGGCGCCCGGGTCTCCAGGAGCACGGCGTCGACCAGCGCTTCCAGCACCTCTTCGGCGTCGTACTCCGGCAGTTCGAGAACCGCGGCCGCGCTCCTGATGTCGAAGGCCGCGCAGTGCGGCACGGACAGCGTCATGAACGCACGGGCCTGCCCGGGAGCCAGCTGCGACGTCGACAATTCGAAGACCGCCTCGACCGTCAGCTCGCCCACCCGGAGCTCCCCGAGCAGCCTGGCCTGGTCCGACATGCGTTCCAGCAGCGTCGCGACGGTCCACGCGGGCCGGGCCGCCAGACGGGCCCCGGCCGCGCGCAGCGCCAGCGGCAGATACCCGCAGGCCGCCGCCAGCGCCGCGACGGCATCCCGCTCCTCCTCGATCCGCCGCGCCCCGGCGACCTTGCCGATCAGCTCCACCGCATCGTCGGGACCCAGGCCCGTCAACGGCACGGTGAGGACGGCGGGCATCGCCGCCAGGGCCCGGGCCGTGACCAGCGCGGCGCACCGGGCCGCGCCCGGCAGCAGCGGCTCGACCTGCGCCACGCTGGTGGCGTTGTCCAGTACGACCAGCACGGCGCGCTGCGCCAGCATGGTGCGGAACAGCGCCGTGCGGTCGGCGAGCGACACCGGGAAGCGCTCGTGCGGAACGCCCAAGGCCGTCAGAAAGCCCGTCAGGATCGCGGCCGGGTCGCACGGCGTCCCGTCCGGCCCGCGCAGATTCGCGTACAGCTGGCCGTCGGGATAGGCCCCGGCAACGGCGTGCGCCGCTCGCAGAGCCAGGGTGGTCTTGCCGACCCCGCCCATCCCCGTGATGACCGCGACGGCGTGCTCGGCGCCGCCGGTGAGCGCGGAGACCAGCGCGGATATCTGGTCGTGACGCCCGGTGAAGTCACAGGGCACGGGCGGGAGCTGGGCGGGCACCGGCGGCCCCTGAACAGCCGGCCGCACCTGTTCGCCCCGCGAAGGCGTCCCCCCGCCCACCACGGAAGGGGACGCGAGGAGCGCCCTGTCCTCCGCCAGGATGGCCGCGTGCAGCCCCCGCAGCGCGGGCCCCGCCTCGATGCCCAGCTCGTCCGCGAGTACCCGACGGGCATCGTCGTAGGCCAGCAGCGCCTCGGCACCGCGCCCGGAGCGGTAGAGCGCCACCATCAGCGCGCCGTACAGCCGCTCCCGGTACGGGTACGACTCCAGAGCGCGCAGGATGTCCGGCACCAGCTCCGAGGTGTGCCCGCACTCCAGGAGCAGCTCCAGGCGGTGCTCCACCGCGGACGCGCGCTGCTCGGCCAGCGCACGGCGCTGGTCCTCCGCACCGGGCCCGGGCAGCCCCGCCAGAGCCGGGCCCCGCCACATCCCGAGGGCTTCCTCCAGGCAGGCCACGGCGCCCGACAGGTCGCCGCCCCGGGCCTGCCGCTTGGCCCGCGCCGTGAGCAGGCCGAACCGCAGCGCGTCGACGCACTCCTCGGGAAGCCGCAGCACGTATCCGTCGGCCGTGGTCTCGATGACCGAGGACGGGCGCCCGCCGCCGTCCGTGTCCACCCGGTCGAAGTGCGTCCGCAGCCGGTGCACGTAGTTCACGACCACGCGCCGGGCGGTGGACGGCGGATCGTCGTGGTACAGACCGTCGATCAACTTGTCGAAGGTCACCAGGGTGCCCGCGCGCAGGGCCAGGGCCGCCAGTACGGTCTGCGCCCCCGGAGCGCCGGGACGGGTGGCCGTGCCCTGCGCCGAAACGTACTGGACGGGACCGAGCAAACGGATGCGGGTCACCTCGTGCGGCGCGGGCAATTGCGACATCTCCTCCTGTCCCGACGGACAGCTGCCCATCATATGGGGCGTGCTGACCGGGGCGGCGCGCCGATCAGCCGCCCTGACCGGCGAGACGCGGAGGGCGGGGGTCAGGGAGCGCTTTGCGAACCGTTCCGCCCGACCCCTCACTCATACATTCCTGTTACACGCGGGTTGGCCGGGGACGCTGAGTCACGCCGTGGTGCCGGTCATTGGGAGGACCACCAGGTCGACTCGGTGACGGCGGTGTAGCCCAGCGACTCGTACAGCGGCCGTCCGAGCCGTGAGGCGGTGAGCGTCACCGGAAGGTTCGCCATGGGCGCGAGCGAGCCGAGCATGACCGCCCGCCCGACGCCGCGGGAGCGGTGCGCCGACGACGTGCTGACCCAGTAGTGGCAGCCGACCCCGTCGTGGACGACGGTGACACCGGCTCCGACCGCCTCGCCGTCGAGGACCGCGAGAAAGACGTCCACGCCCGGCTGCTCGGTCAGCGCCGAGGGGAACAACTCGCCGGGACGGTAGGGGTCGAATCTCGTCAGCTCGAAGCCGTCGATCACGATCTGCTCGGTAGTCTGCAGCTCGTCCGTGCGCCGGACCCGGATCACGTCCATCGCGGGGGCGGCGACAGGGCCGGGCGGACGCACCATGATCGGCATCTGCCAGTTGCGCATGCCCAGGTGGCTCAGGTCGGTGGTACTGAACGGATCCTCGGCATCCACCGGACCGGTCGATCGGCCGACCAACTCGGTCAGCTCGGCGAGCTCGTGCGCGTCGAGATCGGGTTCCTGCAGCAGGAAACGTGTCCCGGCGCGCTCGTCGCCGAGCACGGCGAGGAAGCTGCGCCGGCGGATCACCTCGTGGCCGCGGGAGTCTCCGAGTGCGGTCCAGAACGCGGCCGAGTTGCGGGCCTGGCGTATCACCGCCTCGTCGAAGGCCGCGGGGCGATCCGGACCGTCCTGCCTGCTTCGATCCTCGACACGAGCGTCGGGGGCGGTCTGCCAAGTGTTGGCCACGGATGGCTCCTGTTCGGTCAATGTGCGGTGATCCGGGTGAAGGGGCGCGGGCGGGGCCCGAGGAGAAGTGACTCGGGCCTACGTCGCGCCTCCGGCCCAACGACGTAATGTCGCTGATAGGCGGACGGATCTCAACCGATATTGCTCGGGCACCAGGTGGCCTCGTGGGCATGGCCCGACGGTCAGTCAGGAGTCCCGTCCTGCTTACCGTCAGTCACAGGCCCTTCGGGCGTCTGCGGCTGCGCGTTCCTCCGCGAGGTCGTACCAGTACCGCGCTTCCTGTTCGTCGTCCTCGGCGGATGCGACGTCGCCCAGCAGGGAGAGCAGGGCAGCGGGAAGAGGATGCGGCGGGGCCGCCCCCGGGAGCTCGGGGGGCTTGGACGGAGTGGTGTGCGGGTGTGTGCTCGGGTTCGAGGGGGCTTCCGACGGCGTCAGCGACTCCGGCGGAGCATCTCCGGTCACTTCCGGGCCCCAGACCTCCTCGGCGCGCTTCCGCTGCCCCGTGCTGAGGAGCAGCTCGGCGAAGTCGTAGCGTGCCGCGGACTCCGTCTCCGCGTCGCCGCATGCGACGGCCCGCTCGAACCAGGGGTACGCCTCCTCCGGGCGGCGGTCCGCTGCCAGGACCTGGCCCAGCAGGCGCAGTGCCTGGGGCCGGTGCTCGGCGTTCTCCGAGCGGGCCAGGGGGAGCAGCACCTCCTCGGCTTCCCGGAAACGGCCCATGCGGAAGAGCGTGCTGCCGAGGTAGCGTCGCGCCATCGGTTCGATTCCGGGCTCTCCGGTGGCCAGGGCGTCGCTCAGCAACCGCCGCGCCGCCTCGAAGTCATGGGCGGAGCGCCGTACGACGCCGAGCAGGGCCGTGGCCCGGGGCGCGGACGCGGGAGCGTTCCGGTTCAGGGCGCCTTCGAGGAGTTCCCCCGCTGCCTCCAGTTCGCCGGCGTCGAGCAGGTACTCGCCCGCGTCGAGCAAGGCTGCCGCGACCATGTCGGCGTCGGTGCCGTCTCTGCCCGTGCCCCCGCCCCCGTCCGAGCCGAGCAGGAGCTCCTCCGCGGCAGCGTGGTCGCCCCTGCGGAGCAGCAGCATGCACAGGTAGGCGCGAGCCGCCTCGGTGACGTCCGAGGGAGTGCCGTCGACCACGGACCGCAGCAACTCCCGGGCCTCGGCCTCCTCGTCGGCGGTCGCAGCACCCTCCAGCAGGAACTTCGCCAGATGGAAGCGGGCCAGCTGCGCCGGGGGAGTGTCGCCCCCTGCCGCTGCCTGGCGCAGGCAGCGAAATCCCTCCGCCGGCCGGTCGTCGTGCACGAGGACCATGCCGAGCAGGGCCGTGGCCCAGAGCACCACCGTGGTGTTGTCCGACGCGGCGACGACCCGCAGGTGGTCCTCGGCGCGTGCGAAGTCTCCGCCGTCGGCGAGCATGACGGCCAGGTCGATCCGGGCGATCAGCGACCATTCGCCGTGGCCGGAGTCGATGGCGGTCCGGTAGGCGTCCTCGGCTTCGGTCACTCGGCCGTCGGCTGCGAGGAGGTCGCCCAGGAAGTCGGCGGCCCGGGGTGCCTGGTGGGGGTGGCCGGACTCCATGACTGCCGTGAGCAGTTCTCGTGCCCGGGCCGTGCCGCCCCGGGCGGCCGCCAGGAGGGAGGCCAGGTCGATCCGGGCGATCTGCGCCCAGTCCCGGTGGCCGGAGTCGATGGCGGTCCGGTAGGCGTCCTCGGCTTCGGTCACTCGGCCGTCGGCTGCGAGGAGGTCGCCCAGGAAGTCGGCGGCCCGGGGCGCCTGGTGGGGGTGGCCGGACTCCATGACTTCCCTGAGCAACTCCTCCGGCCGGGCCGCCCTGCTGTCCTCCGCCGTCGCCACGACGGCGAGATCGACGCGGGCCGTGGGCGCCCAGTCCGGGTGGCCGGAGGCGACGGCGCGCTCCAGCCAGCTGCGGGCGGTGCCGGCCTCGCCCAGGGCGGCGTACCACTCGCCGAGGACGCAGGCCGCCCGCGGCCCCTGGTCTGGGTGTTCCAGGTCCGCGATCTCGCGCAGCAGGGGCAGGGCCTGACCGGCCTCGTCCTGGTGCAGCAGCACGATGCCCAGGCTGACCTTGCCGGGCGGGACCAGCAGGGGATGCCCGGACAGCAGCACGGACTCCAGCATCCGCCGGGCCTCGGCATGCCGGCCCTGCAGGATGTACAGCTCCCCCAGGCCCCATTGGGCCTGGGGGGCGGCGTGGTACCCGCCGCTGCTCACCGCCGACTTCAGCAGTTCCTCGGCCCGGTCCAGTCTGCCCCGGCCGGCGTAGAGCGAGCCGAGGTTCGCCTCGGCCAGTGCGGTGATCTGGCCCGCGAGCGACTCGCCCACCGTCCGGGACAGCGCCCATGGCCGCTCGGTGGGCTCGGCGGAGCCGGCGCGGACACCGCCGCTCCTCGTGCCCGGCTTGCCGCTCTCGCGGCCCTCGGCATGGGCGGACCGGATTCCCCGGGCGTCGCTGCCGGTGAGGACACGGGCCCATTGCGTCCGGGCCAGGACGGCCACCTCGGTGTCCCCCGCGGCGAGGACGGCCTCCAGCAGCTGTTCGGCCCGCTGTGTCTCGCCCTGCAAGGCCAGCACTCCCGCGAGGCCGACCTGGGCCAGCTGCGACACCTGGGGGTCCCGGGAGCCGAGGGCCGCTTCCAGCAGTCCGCGCGCCCGGGCCCGCTCGCCCGTCATGCCGAGCACTCCGGCCAGCTCGACCTGAGCCAGCGGGGCCACGTCCTCCACGGCCGAGGAGGCCGCCGTGCCCAGCAAGGTCACCGCTTGGGCGAAGTCGCCCTCGTACAGGCGTATCTCGCCGAGCATCAGGGACGCCCGGGCCGAGCTCTCCGGGTCGTCCGCGGCCCGCGCGACCTGCTGGAGCATCCGCACGGCGATGCCGGGCTCCTCGCGGATCAGCGCCGTGTACGCGCTCCGGAGCAGTTCTGCGTGCGGCTGCCGTGCGGCGAGGTACTCCCAGGCGAACAGGGGCACGGCGGCGGAGGGGTCCTCGGCCCGGCTGTCCAGGTACTCGGACAGGTACGGGGACCCGGCGTACGCGGGACCGCCGTCGGCGTCCGGGACGCGCTCCAGCAGGGCGATGCTCCCGGCCACCGGCTCGCGCGCCCACGTCAGGCCCGACCGGAACAGAGACTCGTCGGCGTCGAACGGGGAGCGGGCGGCGGAGAGGTAGGCGTCGAAGAGTTCTCGCAGAGCGGCTTCCGGGACGGGTGCCGCCATGCCCATCCGGTGCCAGTCCGTGGCCGCCTTGACCAGTGCCCGGCCGGCGGGGCAGCTGTCGGCGGCGTCGTCGAAGCGCTGTTCGAGGGCGGTGGCGGCGACCATCAGCTCGCCGATTCCGCGGGCGGTGAAGTCCTCCGCCGGATAGAACTGCCGGGCGAGCTCGGCGTCCTCCGTGGCGAGGCGAGCCGGCAGTTCGACGGTGCGCGCCTTGCCCAGGACGGTGCGGGCGACGCGGCCGACGTCGTTCTCCATGGCGGTCAGGGCGGCCCGCTGCCTGGCCGGGAGGGTGGCGACGACGGTGACGGGCGGGTCCCGCCGGGCCAGCCGGTCGAGGATCTGCAGGTCCAGGCCGCCGGGCTGCAGGTAGTGGTGCAGGTCGTCCAGCCACAGCACGGACCGGTCACCGCCCGTCGGCAGGACGAGGCGGCTGATGTCGTCGAGGACCCGGTGGTCCGGTCCGTGCCGGCGCGGCACGATCAGCCGTGCGCCGGGCAGCGCGCTTCGCAGCGCCTCGTACAGCGTGCGGGACTTGCCTGCCTTCGAGCGCCCCACGAGCAGGACGAACCGGGCGTCGGTGAGGGCGGCGGCGAGCTCCTCGTCCTGGCGGCGCCGGGGCACGTAGGGGGCGGCGTCGCCCGGGCGGTCGCCGTACTTGGAGCGGGCGACGCCGATGTCGTACGGGTCCACCCGGCCGATCCGGGGGATCTCCCCTTCCGCGGTGAGCGGGAGCCACAGCAGCCTTTCGAGCCGGCTCCGCAGTTCCTCGGTGGTCGCGTCGTGCACGTACGGGGCGAGCGGGGGCCAGTACCGGACCAGCGTCTCGACCCTGATCGCGTAAGCCGTGCGCCGGTCGGCCTTCTTCACGGAGTCGCGGGCGACCAGCATGCCGACCACGCCCCGGCTCGTCATGTCCCACACCGGGGAGCCGGAGAAGCCCTGTTCCAGCGCCCAGCCGCCGTGCGGGTTCGCCTCCACCTGCAGCCACTCGCTGCCGGCGTGACCGATGATCTCGCCCCGCACGGGGACCCCCTGGCGGGAACGCTCCTTGGGATAGCCGTACGCGCGGAAGCGGTGGTCCCAGGTGCCGGGGTCCGTGGTGCGCAGCGGGGCCGGCCCGGCCCCGGCGGGTGGCGGGCCGGCCAGCTCCAGGACGGCGACGTCGCCGGTTTCGGCACCGCCGGCCGGGTGCCAGCCGCCGGGCACGACCGTGGCGGGGACCGGGTCGTGCGCCCCGGCGTACTGGAACGTGACGAACACCGGCGCCCCGGGCACCTCGGGGGCCGGGCCCGGGCGTACGACGTGCGCGCACGTCAGCACATGGCGCGGGGTGACCAGCAGCCCGGCGCCGACGGGGTCCTCCGCCGGGGACCGGCGGACGCCCACCAGCCAGGGCGGGCGCTCCCGGGCAGCCGCGGACACCGGTTCACATGCCGGGGCGCGAGGCGGAGCGGTTCCAGTGGATCCTGACGCTGAAGTGCCCCTCGACGGCCGTCTTCGCGATCACCACGCCCGATTCGGCGTTGAGCTTCATCCCGAACTCGACCTCGTACTCGTCCGGCGCCAGGGCCTTGACGGAGTCGACGACGGAGCGGAGGGCCGGGCGGATGGCCGTCAGCGCGTCCTCCAGCCGCCCTGCGGCCTGCACGACGCCGTTCGCGTCCCGGGAGATGAGCTCCAGCCCGGGGCCGTCGTCGTCCACCTCGACCAGCAGAGCCGCCCCGTCAGGACCGCTGAAACGCACCAACTCGGCCATGAGTCCCCCGAACACCGGTTGTCGTGCGTGCAGGATAGTCGCGGGAGCACCGGCTCCGGGCGGGTTCGCGGCGATACGCTGACCGTCGGAAAGACTGATCGACGGACACGCTGACGGCCGGACGGACGGCGCGGAACGGGGCGGGGCGGGACCGGCCGCGTTCGCGGTCCGGCCGGGGCCGGCCCGACGGGGGGACAACGTGGACGACGCCCGACGCGAGATCGCGGACCTTCTGGCCACCGCCGGCCTCAGCGACCAGGAAGCCGCCCTGCGCACACTGGGCCTCGCCTTCCAGTGGGCCGCGGCCGCCCTGGGCCGGGTGGACGGAGGGGAGAGCGGAAGCGCCGCACTGGCGGCCCTGTACGACCTGGACGACGCGCTGGAGGATGGCCGCTGCCTGCCCGGCGTGCTGCCCGGGCTGCTGGCGGCGGCCCGGCCCGGACGCGAAGTGGCCCGCGGCACGGAGGAGCTGGTGCGGGAGCTCGCCGAGGCGACCGACCAGGTCGCCCGCGAACGCGCCGGCCTGGAGAAGCTCCTGGCGACCGAGGAGGCCCTGCGCCGCCGCTTGGCCGAGTACGAGGTGCTGCGCCGGCAGGTGGACGAGCTGCGCCGCCTGGAGAGGCTCGTCGTCGCGCTGGACGCGCTGCGCGAACAGCAGGAGGTCATCGGCGAGCGGCTGGCACAGCTGCGCGGGCGGGACACCGGGACCGAGGAGGCGCTCCGCACGAGCAGCGACGCGCTCGTACGGCTCACGGAGGAGCAGCTCGCGATCCTGGCCCCGCAGGCCCGCCGGACCCTGGAGCGGGCCGCCGAGGCGCAGGCGGAGCTGGCCGCGGCGGAGGGCGAGCAGCGCGCGAACGCCATGGAACTCTCCTCCTGCCACGAGCGGTTGCAGCGCATCCGGGACGAGCGGGGCGCGCAGCTCGCCGCCCTGAGCCGCCACGCGCAGGCCGACCGCGAGCTGGCACGAGCGCTCCGCGAGGCCGCCGGAGCGGCCGGGAGCACCGCCGTCCCCCCGGGCGGGCTCGTCACCGCAGCGGACGTGGAGAGCGTCACGGAGGCGGTCGGGCGGCGGCTCCGTGAGGCGGACGAGGTGCTGCGGCGGGTGCTGGAGGAACACCGGCAGCAGGACACGGAGGGGCGGGTCATGCT